>CAYFLU010000063.1:0-18217 GCA_964343975.1 uncultured Solibacteraceae bacterium | reverse complement strand
GCTCGTCGGCGTCCAGTTCACGCCGATGCTCGGCGCGAAGTTGTTGTAGTCGGTCGCGTACGCCGCCGTGCCCTTGGTGATCTGCTTGAAGACCGGCGTCGTGCCCGCGATCGCGCCCGGCTTGAAGATGTTGCACGCCGAGGCGATGGGCGAGTCGGTGTCGCACGTCGTCGCGAGACCCGAGAGACCGAACGCGTCGGCCGCCGTCGCGTACGAGTAGAGGCTGTTCGACGGCGCGAAGGCGCCCTGCAGTTCGTAGCGGAGGCCGTAGTTGATCGTCAGGTTCGGCTTCACGCGCCACGCGTCCTGCACGTAGATGCCGGCTTCCGACATGCCGAAGCGCTGCAGCGCCGCGCCCTGATACACGTACTGGCCGGTGGCCTCGTCGATACGCGCATTGCCCGTGATCTGCGACACGCGGCCCGTGAGGACGGCGTAGAGGTTCTGCGCCGCCGTCAGGTTGGCCGCCGACGCGCCCGGGAAGTTCGCCGCCGTGAAGATCGCGCGCGCCGGATCCGTCGTCTGGAGACCGAACGTGATCGTCGGCACCGCGGTGATGTTCTTGCCCCAACCGCTGATGCGCGTGAACGACGCGCCGGCCTGGATGCTGTGCGAGCCCTTCTGCCAGTTCAGCGTGTCTTCATACGTGTAGACGATCGCGTTGCGGCTCTGCGCGTTCGGCGCCGGACCCGCGTTCGTGATGCCCGCCGCGCTGATGTTCAGCTGGAAGCCCTTCTGGTTCGCGAGCGAGCTGTTCCACGGCGTCGTCGTTTCCTGCTCCGGGAAGAAGAGGACGGGCGAACCCTGCACGGCGAAGCGCGCTTCGTTGACGAGGTTCGCGCTGAACACCGTGCGGAGGCTGTTCGACACCGAGATGCGCTTCGACGTCTGCGAGCCGAAGTTCGGGAAGCCCGGGAACGTCGGTTCGAAGCCGTTGGTCGCCGCATCCGGCGACGTCTTGAACACGTCGTGGTTGTAGACGGTCGAGAACTTGTTGTTCTTGCTCAGGTTCAAGTCGATGCGCAACGTCGGGAACCAGTTGTCCGAGCTCTGGGCCGCGTTGTAGTTGAACGACTGATAGAGCGGATCGGTCGAATCGGTCACCGAACCGGTCGTGCCCGTCGCCGTGCGGATGTCGCTCAGGAGCGCCGCGATCGTCGGATCGATCGTCGCCGTCTGACCGGCCGCCGCCGCGAGCGTGAGCAGGTTCACGCGCTGCACACCGGACGCCGTGACGTAGCTGAACACGCCCGACTGCGCCGACGACTGCAGGATCGTGCGCGTGCGCGTGACCGACGCCGGCTGATGCACGTACTCGACGTTGAAGAAGAAGAACGCCTTGTTCTGACCGCTGAAGAGGCCCGGAATCGCGATCGGACCACCGGCGCTCGCGCCGTTGTCATAGAGATGAAGCGGCGCCTTCGCCACGCCATCGCGGAGGCTGAACCAGGTGTTCGCGTTGAACTTGTCGTTGCGGTAGATCTCGTACAGGCTGCCCTTGTAGCTGTTGGTGCCCGACTTGGTGACGAACTTCACCGTGATCGCGCCCTGACCGTCGTTCGCGCCGGCCGCTGCGCCCGTGATCGACACTTCCTCGATCGCGTCCGTGCGCGGCTGCACGATCGTGAAGAAGCCATCCGAGCTCTTCAACGTGTTGTCCTGAATGTTGACGCCGTCGAGCGTGATGTTGACCGCCGAACCCGGCAGGCCGTTCACGTTCGCGTTGCGGTTGGTCGACGCGACGTTCACGCCCGGCAGGAACGTGAGGAAGTCGATGACGTTGCGGCTCGTAAGCGGCAACGACTTGATCGCTTCCGTGTTGATCGTCGCCGTGACCGACGTCGACTGCGTCTGGACCATCGCCGCGGCCGCCTCGACCGTGACTGTCTCCGAGACGCCGCCAACCTCGAGCTTCACCGCGAGGGTCGCAGGCTGCGCCGCCGTGACCGTGACGCCGTTATACACAGCCGTCTTGAAGCCCTGGAGCGTGACCGTGACGTTATAGGTGCCCGACGGAATGGCCGGAATGGTGAACGTGCCGTTCGACGTGCTGACGGACGTAAAGACACCGCCCGTGGCGGCGTTCTTCGCTTCGATCGTCGCGCCGGGAATGGTGCCGCCCGACGTGTCGACCACCGTCCCCGCAATCTGCGAAGACGTCGCGCCGCCCTGTGCGAAGGCCGGTGCGGCTGCCAACACGATCAATGCGGCAGCAACTGCAACTGACAACAGACGTTTCAACATGCTTTCCTCTCTCCACCGACACGCCCGCCGTCAGGTGCTGCCGACGAGGGACGAGCCGTTCCTCAGGAGTGTTGGGTGAACGAACGTGACGCGCGATTCTGTGCGGAGACGGACAGCGGGTCAAGCCCCCGCAGGATATAGGCGGGCGGCTTCAAGGAACAGGAGCGGAGTATCCAAACCGATGAACTACCGCACCGTCACCGACGCAATGACGTCGTCTTCGAGGATATGGTCGAGCGCACTAAGTCCAGTGCTGACAACGGCAAAGACGGTGTAGTCGTGATCGAGTCGCGGTAAATCAATGAGATCAAAGAAGATCTGGGCATCACCAGTATCGTGACCGCGCGTCGAGATACCCACCGCCCCTCGCAGATGCGACGCCCGGCCGAGCTCGTCGCGCATGAACCGGGTATCGCCCACATACTCGCTCGCCCCCGGACTGCCGCCCTGAACGACGAAATTCGCGACAAAACGATGGAGCGTGAGGCCGTCGTAATACCCCTGCCCGGCCAGCCGGGCAAAGCGCGCGACCGTGATCGGCGTGTCGGCCAGAAACTCGAGCTCGATGATGCCGCCGCTCCGCATCGTGATCGTCGCGCCCTTCGGCAACATCTGCACCTGCTCGAGCGAGGCCTGCACGGGACGACGGAGCTTGGGGTCGATGGGGAACGGCGTGTTCGGCAGCACGCGCTCGCAGAAGGTCTTGGCCGCGCGCGCGACCTCGATGTCGAAGTCTTCAAGAAGCGGCCGCACGAACGGCACGGCGTCCGCGGAATTCTGCTCACTCAACCGCTCGATGATCGCAAGCCGCGGATCGCGCGACGTGTCGGCGCCGTGCTGCGTGAGCCGGCGCAACGACCGCGCGAGCGCCATCATCGTGGCATCGCTCGGCGGTGCGCCTTTCAACGACATCGCCGCGGTGCGCACGAGCTGAAAGTCCCAGCTCTCGAGCGCATCGATCGCGAGCGCATACGTTCGCGCACTGCCCATCCCCCGCAGCGCCTCGAGCGACGCGTTCTGCACATTGGCTGATGTGTCTTTGAACAACTCGACGAGCACGGCCTCGTTCTTCACGCGGCCCGCCGCCGTCGCCACCGCCATGCGCACCGGCCAGCGCGCGTCACCGACAAGCTCGTGCTTCTCGAGATACGGCGCCGCGTCCTTCGGCGCAATGCGCGCCAGTGTCGTAAGCGCACGCGCACCGGTCTGCCACGCCACGGTCGTGTTCGAGTCGAGCAGCGAATCGGCCAGCACGTGCAGACGCGCCAACAGGGGCTCGGTGGCCTTGCAGGCCGTCGACAACCCGTCGAGGGCCTGCAACACCACCGGCACATCCGTGTCGTTCGTCGCGTTCAGCACCGCCTCGCACTCACCCGAACGCCCGGCCCGACGCGCGGCGATCTTCACCGCTTCGATCCGCACATGGAAATCCCCATCCTTCAACTGCTGATCGAACCGCGCGGACGCCAACTCATCCTTGTCCGCGCCATCCAACGCCAGATTCCCCAGCGCCATCGTCGCCAGCCGCCGCACCTGCCAGTCTGGATCTTGGGTCGCCGTCAGAATGGTGTCGCGGTCGCGATCGCCAACGTTGATGAGCGTCTGCATGGCCAGCCGGCGGAGACGCGCGAGTTGGTCGGCCAGCACGTTCGCCGCGCGACGCGGACCGATCGCGCTCTCGATCCTGGTGAATTCGCCGCGACCATGCGCAGACAGATCGCGCAGCACCTTGCGCGCCGACGACGTGAGTTCCACGCGTGGATTGCGGCGCGTGAGCGACTCGAGACCTTTGATCGCGCCGAGCAGGCGCTCTGGCGCCACACGGAAGTCGAGTACGCCGTCCGGAACCGTCGGCTGGCAGTCGACCGCCACCATGCAGCCGATCATGAACGCGGCGGTGCCGGCGATCTCACGCCCAGGCACATTCGGCAAACGCCCCACCGTCTCGAGCGTCGCCGCCGCCGTGCCGTCGTCGGTGAGCGGCTTTGCAACGAGGCGATCGAGCGTCGCGGCCCACACCTGCGCCAGCTCGGGCATGTCGGGCTTGATGACATCGCCGAGCGCGTTGGCCGCCTCCATGCGCACGGTCGCATCGGCATCTCGATACAACCGCAGCAGCGCGGGAATCGTGTCCTTCGTGGCAAGCCGCCCGAGCGCAATCGCCGCGGCGCGACGCACCGCGGGATCCGTGGAGTTCGGCGCGCGGCCGAAGATCAACTCGCGCTCTCGCACTTCCTTGTGTGAGGGCGTGTGATCCGGACCACACGCGCAGAAGAAGCGATCGTCGGCCGCCCACAACACGTTCACGACGGTGACCGGAATCGGCGGCATCTCGATCTGCGGACAGGTGGGCTGAGGGATCACCGACTGCTGCTTGAGCACGACACCGGCCGGCGCCGTGTCGCGACGGCCGACATACTGTGGCTGCGACGCAGGTCGCTGCACGACGAGCCGGCTCACGCTCGCGATCGCCTCGTCGTACCACTTCCGCCACGCCGCCACGATCGTCGCGTTGTCGACCGGCGCTGTGGCCGAGGCGCCTTCACGCGTTTCGATCGCCACCCGCGCGTTGCCGACTTTCGTCACCAGCTCGGTGACCGCCGCGCCCATCTGCGCGTCGGCACTCGCCATGAGCCACGCACTGGCCGCCACCGCCACGCCGACATTGCGCATCTCGTCGGGGCTCGTCTTCTCCGCCGTGTCGCGGTTCGTGTGGTAGAAGCGATCGGTGAAGTGCCAGTCGAGCACCGACGGCACGCCGGCGGAACCAAACTGCGTGTGGTCGCTGCCGCCTTCGTAGGGATTGCTCCGCACATCCCACGGCCGCTTCGCCGCTGCCTCGCTCTTCTTCGCCACGCGCTCGCAGATGGCGAGGTGCAGGTCATTCAGGAGATCGCCCTTGAGCGTCTTCGGGTCGATGCGGCTCGCGCCCCACTCCGTATGCGGATCCCACGCGCGCTGCCACACCGCACCCGGATCCGGCCATCGCTCGACGAGAAACACGCCGCCGGTCTTCGTGATGTCCTCGCCCGTCATGTCCATCGAGAACATGTACTTCACGCCCTTCACGGCTTCCGGATGCTCGCTCAACCACCGGCGGCTACCGCTGATCTCGTTCACCCACAGGAACGTGAGCGTGCGCGCCGGCGCGGGAATCTGCTTGGCCTTCACGCCCATCACGAGCGCGCGCGCCAGCTCCATGTTCGTCGCCGTTCCGCTCGCGTTGTCGTTCGCGCCCGGCTCCTGCACGTGTGCGGCAATGACGATGCGCTCACTCGGCACCACGGCGCCGGGAATCTCCGCCGAGAGCGTGAGCTCGGGCTTGCGCGCGAACGTCGTCTGCACATCCGCACGCACCGTGACCGGACCAGCGGCCAGCGCGGCCTTGAGCGTGGCGGCCGCGCGCGGCGTGGCGCGAAACGCAAAGCCTTTGTGCGTCTCGTCGTAGCCGATGCTGCCCCACTGCGTGAGATCCGGACTCGGATCGAGATACGCGGGCGCCTTCTGCGTCGACACGACGCCGAGCGCACCGCGATTGACCACGGCCTGCGTGAAGAGCTGGCCCATCCCGCTAGTGCCGATGACGATGGCGCCTTTCACGTCCTTGCCGGTGTAGTCGTTCGCGGCGGCGCCGCCGCCGACATCGATGAGCGGCGCCGTAACGCCGCCTTTCGGTGTCGAGAAGGAGTTGATCGCGAGGATCAGCCGCTCCTTCTCCCGCGACAGCACCACGTCTTCCGGTTGCCCGTTGCGCACGATCGCCAGCGTCGACACCTGCTGGTCCCAGCCCGGACTCGGCTGCGGCGCCGGCTCGAGCCACAGCGATGGCGTGGTCACCGGCGCGGTCGGGCGCGACGGCAGCTCGGCGAAACCGGCGGCCACGAGCCGCTGCCTCACGCGATCGATCGACTTGTCGAAGCCCTCGTTGCCTGGCAGTCGCCAGTACTGGTCCATGAAGCGGACCTGGCCGATCGCGGCATCGCGGTCGAAGCCCTCCCACAGCCGGTCGATGACCGGCGTGATCGTGCGATCGAGCACCGGCGGCAGCGCACGTGCCGCCGCCAGCTCGCCGCGGACCTTCGCGGCGAGCGCGTCATTCGAAGCGTTGGTGGTTTGCGCCGCCGGCAGTGCCGTGAGGCACAGGCCGGCGATCGCGATACGTAGCAGGTGCAATCGCCCCATGCGGGCGATTCTACGCGGAATACTCCAGCATCTGCGTGGTGAGGTCCTGCGGATAGCTGATCTCGACGTCCACGATCTGTCCGTCCTTGGACACTGGCGTGAGCTTGGGTTGCACGAAACCCGTGTACGACGGCAGGTTCAGCTTGTCGACGCGCGACACCACTTCATCGCGGAGCGCCGGATCGAAGTGAATGCCGTACGTGTCGAAGAGCGCGGCGGCCGCGGCGTAATCACCGGTGCTCTTGATGCGCTGCACTTCCGCCAGCATCCGGCCCACGCCCTCGTGGAACGCCTCGACATCCACGACGACATAGAACGTCTTGCTGTCGCGCTTGCGGACCTCGATCGCCTTCGTGTGCGCCATCAGCCAATGCACGATCGCCTGACGGTTGCGCATGTGGTCTTCTTCGATTTGCGAGCCTTCGCGAATACGCCGCAACTGCACGAGCGCATTGCGGGCATACGCCTCGTACTCCGCCCGCACGATCTCCGCCTGATGCTCGGCGGGCAGCATGCCGCACTCGGCCACCTTCGGCTCGCCGACGAAGTACAACGCCACCAGATCCGCGCGCGACTCCTCGAGCGCGGAGTAGTGCTCCTTGATCGCAAGCTGCGGTTGGCCGTTCAAATGATCCGCGACACGGCCCGAGCCGTGCCCGAGCACTTCATGAATCGCCGTCGTCACGTCCGCCGCGAGCGCGCCCCACTGCTCGGCCCGCGCCACCTCGTCGTCCGACCACGAAAACTCCCGCCGGTAGGATGTCGGCAGCGACTTGTCGTACGCCTCGGTGATGTTCGCGAGCGACACCGATTTGCTGCCGTGCACTTCGCGGATGTTCTGGTCGTTCGGCAGATTGATGCCGATCGGCGTCACCGGACCGGAATCCCCGCACTCCACGATCACGTCGATCGCGCGCGCCGTCACGCCCTTCACGTCCTTGCGGCGCCACTGCGGATCCCACGGCGTCCGCGCTTCGAACCACGCCGCCTCGGCCGCGAGCTTCTCGATCCCGGCCGTCTTCTCGGTATTCACGATGTACACGAGCGACTCCCACGCGCCCTTGATGCCGCGCGCGTCGAGATACACCTCGATGAAGCCGTTGATCGTGTCGACGACGGAGTCTTTGTCTTTGAGCCAGGCGATGTCGTACGCGACGCGATCCGCATCGTCGCCGCTGCGGTAGAACCGAATCAGCGCCCCGAGCGCCGTCTTCATTGTGGCCGGCGCGTATGGGAGCGCGGCCGTGAGGTGCGACACGATGCGCGAAATTTCGGCGTCGTAGCGGCCGCCCACGCGGTACACCTCTTCCACGAGACCCGCCGGCGTCTTCACCAGGCGCGAGTTCAATCCGTACCGTTCCGTAAAGCCCGCCAGATCCGCGCTCGACACGCCGTGATAGAGGTTGTTCGCGCTCTCTTCGAGGATGTCTTTGCCGGGCGGCGGCGTCTTGCACGTGACCATCGTCTCGCTCGACGCATCGAAGAACGCCGCGCGCACCTCGGCCTCACTGCCCATGTCGCGCACAAGTGCGGCGTACGCGTCCGCGCCGAGCGCGGCGCGGAACTCGTCGAACGTGCACTTCAACACGAACTTGCGCGCCGTCAGGTTGTGGTACGGACCCGTGTTGATCCAGAAGAGCTTCGTGTAGCGGCGGATCTCGTCCAAGACCGGCGCGGGCACACCGGCCGGGTGCCGGATCACGTGCTCGAGCGCGCGCCGCATCGCGAGTCCGTGGCGGTAGCGCTGGTCGTAGTAGATGTCGCGCCCGGCCAGCGCCGCCTGGTAGAGGTGCCACACCAGGATCTTGTCGTTGAGGCTCAGTGCACGAAAGCCGTCGGCGTACAGCTGCACGACAGCCGCGTCATCAATCTGTTCGAGCAGATACTTGCGGTCGGTCACAGCGTGATTCTCTCCCCCTGGAGCGGTGTCTTCACCGTCCACTTCAGCTCGCGCTCGATGCGCGCCTTCAGCACATCCATCGGCTCCGGTTCACCGTGCACGAGGCAGGTGAGCTTGGGCGGCGTCGTGAAATGGCCCAACCAGCGCATGATCTCGTTGGCGTCGGCGTGCGCCGACATCGAGTCGAACGACGCCACTTCGGCGGCCACCGGAATTTCCTCGCCGTGAATGCGCGTGAACTTCGCGCCATCACGGATCTGCCGGCCGCGCGTGCCCACGCTCTGGTAGCCCACGAACAGGATCGTGTTCTTCTTGTCGGGCAGCGCGCGGCGCAGATGATGCAGCACGCGTCCGCCCGTGGCCATGCCGCTCGCCGAGATCACGATCGCCGGCACATTCGATTCCTGCACCGCCTGCGACTCACGCGGTGACGTGACCACACGCAGCCGCGCCGTCGAGAACGCCATCACGTCGCGCTCGCGACGCGCATGATGCGCGTGCGCCATCTGCGAGATCTCCGGGTCGAGCTCGTTGAGGCGCTTGCGGTATTCCTGCAGCACCTCCATCGCCATCGGGCTGTCGACATACACCGGCAGTTCCGGAATGCGCTTCTGCGACTCGAGCAAGCCGATCCAATAGAGCAGTTCTTCGACGCGACCGAGCGCGAACGACGGAATGATCACCTTGCCCTTGCGCGCGGCCGTTCGCGTGATCACCTCCGACAACTTCGTCGCGTCGTCATCTTTGTCGTGGAGGCGATCGCCGTAAGTGGATTCCACGAGCAGCACGTCGGCTTCGGCGACAGGCGTCGGATCCGGCAACACGGGCCGGTCGTAGCGGCCGAGGTCGCCGCCAAACAGAACCGTCTTGCCGTCCTTCTCTACGCGCACGCGCGCGAACGACGACCCCAGCAAGTGACCGGCATTCAGAAATTCCACCGTCACGCCCGGCGCCACCGGCACCGGCCGGTCGTAGCCGACCGGTTGCAGCTGCATCGCCGCGCGCGCGGCATCTTCTTCGGTGAAGAGCGCGAGCGCCGGCTTGTGCTTCGTGTAGCCCTTGCGGTTCGCTCGCTCGGCGTCTTCTTCCTGCAAGCGACCGGCATCGGCGAGCACGATCTTCGCGAGTTCGGCCGTGGCCTGCGTGCAGAAGATGCGCCCACGGAACCCCTGCTGCACCAACCGCGGCAGGAGGCCGCAGTGGTCGAGATGCGCGTGCGTCAGAATCACCGACTCCACATGCATCGGGAGCGGCTGCCAGTTGCGCTCGCGCAGTTCCTTCAACCCCTGAAACTGGCCGCAGTCGACGAGGATCTTGTGGCCGTCGACTTCAAGCAAGTGCTTCGAGCCGGTGACCGTGCGGGCGGCGCCGTAACTTGTCAGGGAGACCATGGGTTCCATCTTAAAGGTCTGGAAGGGCAAAGTGCGAAAGTGCGACGGGGTGAACGTGCCAAAGAGAACGTGCGAGGGTGCGAGCGTGCGACGGTAAGTGCGAAAAGTGCGTAGGGTGCGGGAAGGTGCGTGAAGGTGCGAAAGTGCGAGAGTGCGAGTGTGCGAAGGTGCGAAAGTGCGACGGCCTCAGTTGGCGAAATAGCCCGGCGTGCCGCCCGTGTGCCAGAAGAGGACCGTGTCCTCGCGGCGCCATTCGCCGGCGCGGACGCGGGCGATGAGGGCGGCCATGGCTTTCGCCGTATACACCGGGTCCAGCACCACGCCTTCCGTCCGCGCCACGAGTGTGGCGGCTTCCGTTGAGGCGGGTGTCGGAACCCCATAGCCATCGCCGATCCATGCGTCGTCGACCTCGATCGGATGCGGACCGGCGAGCGTGCTGCCGCTCGCGCCGAGCAGCGTGCCGGCCTCATCGAGCAACGTCGCGATCGTCGACGTGAGCGCGGCTGCCGGATCGTCGGCACTGATGCCAATCACGCGCGTGTTGAGGCCGTAGAGCGCGCAGCCCATGAGCAGCCCCGCCTGTGTGCCGCCCGACGATGTGCTGTGGACGATCGCGGTGGGGCGATGGGCCGACGTGAGCAGCTCTTCGATGCCGCGCGCGAAGCCGGCCGCGCCGAGCGCAGTGGAGGCGCCGAGAGGGACGATGAAGGGGACGCCGCCGGTGGCGCGGACGTCGGCGGCGGCTGCGTCCATGGCGGGCGCGCGCTCGTCGCGTGTGGCGACGTGGCGCACCTCCGCGCCGAAGAGCGCGTTCAGGCGCGCATTGCCCGTGAGGTGCGTGGGCGCGGCGCCGTTGGCGATGAGGATCACGCGCAGACCCAGCACCGCGCCGGCCGCGGCGGTGACGCGCGCGTGGTTCGACTGCACGCCACCGCAGGTGATGAGCACGGTGGCCCCGGCCGCGCGCGCGGCGGCGGCGACCGTCTGCATCTTGCGCACTTTGTTGCCGCCGCCACCGAACGACAGCAGATCGTCGCGCTTCATGAGCAATCGGGGCGCGTCCGGCCCCAGTGCCGCGCGCAACCGCACGAGGTCGTCGATCGGCGTCGCATGCGGGGCGAGCGTGACGATCGGCAGACGTTGCAGGGTGCGAAGTGCGGTGGCCATGTCAGTTGTCATCCTACGCGAGCGCTGCGCGCACCGCATCCACCGACGCCACGGCCGCCGCCAGGTGCTCCCGGGCCATCGACGCTGGTGACTGCGGCCGCACCATGACTTCGCCGAAATCCAGTATCAGCGCAGTGATCGACATGCACGCCAAAGGTACACTTGGAACGTGCCGTTGCTCGAGTTGTTGTCCTCGTCACAGGGTGTGGTGTCGGTGGAGTTGCGTCCACCCCGCGCGGAGCTTGACCGCTCCGCCGGCATGGATGCGTGGATCGACACGTATCACTCGGTGACCGGACTCGTGCGCGACAACATGCCGGTGTTTCTCACCGACAGCGCGGTCGGCGCTCGGGAGGAGCACAACCTCCGGCATCTCGTGATCAATCTGGGCAGCGACGTGCCACGCGACCGCGTGGTGCCGTTCCTCACGTCGAAGCACACCATGGACTTCTGCCTGAACTACGCCGAGCGCGCGTGGCATGAAGGGTTTTCGTCGCTGGTCGTGCTCGGCGGCGACAAGACGGTGGGCGCGCCGCGATGCGTGGAGCATGCGTGGCAGTTGCGCAAAGCCATTGCGGAGCACGTGCCGGAGCTGACGCTTGGCGGTTGGGCCAATCCGCACGCCAATCCGCAGACGCAGGCCGGCTTTCTCGCCGACGGCGAGTTCTACGGCGACTTCTTTCTCACCCAGGTCGTGTCGCACCACGATCGCGCGCGTGTCGACGGGTTTCTCGACGCCATCGCCAAGCGGAACGTGACGCTGCCGGGCATTTTCGGCGTGTTCTATTACCGCAGCGCGAATGCGAAGACCCTCGAGACCCTGCGGCAGTTTCTACCGGTGCCGGTCGAGAGATTGCTGAAGGAGTTCGGTACGGGGTTGACGCCGGAAGACGTGTGCGCGGCGACGATCCGCAGCCTGCGGGCGGCGGGCGTGAAGCACATCTATATGTCGAACCTGCCGGTGCACCGCGCGCGCCAGACGCTCGCGAACATCCTCGCGCGGGTGTAGCTACTTCTTCACCAGCCGGATCTCGAAGACCTTCGGCCAGAGCTTGCCGGTCACGAACAGACGATCCGTGGCGGCATCGTAGGCGATGCCGTTCAACACGGCGTCGGTCGATGAGCGTTCCGCCGGCTTGAGCAAGCCGGTGAGATCGATCCAGCCGGTCACGTCGCCGGTCGCCGGATTGATGCGCGCGATGCGATCGGTCATCCACACGTTGGCGAACACTTCGCCCTTCACGTACTCGAGCTCGTTCAGATTGGCGACGGGCGCGCCCTGGTCTTTCACGATCACACGGCCGGTTTCGACGAACGTCGCTGGATCGAGAAAGCGCAACGCGCCGGCGGCTTGACCATCGCTGAGGATCAGCCGTTTCTCGTCGTGCGTGAGGCCCCAGCCCTCGCCGTAGTAGCGGAAGGTCTCTTTGAAGCCGAAGGTCTTGCGGTCGTACACGAACCCGAGCCCGTCGCGCCACGTGAGCTGGAGAAGGTGGTCGTTCCAGTCGGTGAGGCCTTCGGCGAAGTACTTCGTGTCGACTTTGGTTTGCTGCAACACTTTGCCGGTCGTGATCTCGACTTTGCGCAGCGTGGATTTGCCGTTGAGGCCCGTGCTCTCGTAGAACACGCCGTCGCGCACGATCAAGCCCTGGGTGAACGCGGCCGGATCGTGCGGATACGTGTGCACGACGGTGTAGCCGTGGGTGGCCGGCGCGGCGGGTGCGGCGGCGCGCACGCCCCCGGACAGCGAGAGCACGGCCGCCGCGACGAGCGCGCCCATCCAGGTGACGAAGTCGGTGATTGGTCGACGGCTGCGTGGGGAGGTCTCGTTCGCGCGATGACGCGGATTGGCGAGCTGCTCAGGTGAACCGTGGTAACCGATCGCCATCATGATCACCGGAGTAAAGGGCGCATCGATCTTTGCCGCGATGCGCGCGCGCTCGGCATCGAAACCGGCGACCTGGCGCAGGCCGAGGCCCATAGCCGTCGCCTGCATCGACATCAGCATCACGGCCTGGCCCGTGTCGTACCACGCGTGCGCGTTCGGCACGCCGTACTTCTCGTGCATCGGTGACGCCGACACCACGAGCAGCACCGGCGCGTACTGCGCCCACGACTGGTTGCTGTCGTCGAGGGCGCCAAGCAGCGCCTGGAACGCCTCGGGATTCACGAACCGGTCGGCCACCGTGAAGCGCCACGGTTGCTCGTTGGCCGACGAGGGCGCCCATCGGGCGGCTTCGAACAGCTGGAGCTGCGCCTCGCGGCTCACCGGACGGGACAGGTCGAACGCCCGCGGGCTCCAGCGCTCACGGATGAGCGAAAGAATGTCGTGATCGGGACGGGCGACTTTCGGATGACTCATGCGCGTGGGATCATTATGCATGGCCGCCTTCCTCGATTCCGTTCCGCTGTCGGGCATCATCCGCATCCGCGACATGATGTACACCGTCGACAAACCCTTCCGTCTCGATCAGGGGGATGTCAGCTTTGACGCACCCGCCTCGGTGAAGGAGGCGATGGCCAAAGCCATTCGCGACAACAAGACGCACTACCTGCCGACGGCCGGCGTGCCGCGCCTGCTCGAGTTGCTCGCCGAGAAACTCCGGACGCACAATCAGTTGCCGGTGGCCGGCCCTGAGGAGATCCTCACGGCGACGGGCGGCATCCACGCGCAGTTTCTCGCCTGCCACGCGTTGCTCGAACCGGGCGATGAAGTGCTGATGCCCGATCCGTACTGGCCGCCGACCGCCAGCATCGTGATGACCGCGCACGCGGTGCCCGTGTTCTATCCGCTCCGCCCCGAGCGCGGCTGGCGGCCCGATCTCGCGGAGATCGCGTCGAAGATCACGCCGAAGACCAAGGCCATCCTGATCAACGCGCCGCACAACCCGACCGGCGGCATCCTCACGCCGGACGACATCGCCGGCATCGCCGCGCTCGCGGCCTCGCGCAACCTGTGGGTGATCTCGGACGAAGCCTACGAAGACTTCCAGTGGTCGGGCACGCCGGTGAGCATCGGCTCGCTGCCCGACATGCACGAGCGCACGATCTCCCTCTACACGTTCAGCAAGAGCTTCGCGATGACCGGCGTGCGCGTCGGCTATCTCGCCATCAAGGACGCTGCGATTCGCGCGCGCGCGCTGAAGATGCTGCTCTACACGGCCACCAACGTGTCCTCGATCGCGCAGTTCGGCGCGATCGGCGCGCTCGAAGGCGGCCGCGCCTGCATCGACGAATTCCGCACCGAACTGATGGCGCGACGCGACCTCTTCTACGCGGGCCTGGCCGAACGCGCCGGTGGCGTGCTCACCGGCGAGAAGCCGCTTGGCGCGTTCTACGCCTTCGCGAAGATCGATCCCGCCTGGCGCTCGCCGCTTCCCGACGCGTCCTCGTCACCGTCGTGGGCCATGACGGAGTTCCTGATCAAGAAGGGCCGCGTCGGCTGCGTGCCCGGCGGCGACTTCGGCAGCAACGGCGAAGGCTACGTGCGCCTCTGCTTCGCGCGCGACCGCGCGGAACTCACGGGCGCACTCGACCAGATCGGGCAGTTGCTCGCGAAGTAACGCGCGGACTCAGAAGAGATGCCGTCCGCCGTCGACGCGGACGGTTTCTCCTGTAATGAAGTCGGAGTCGATCAGCGCCAGCACGGCCTTCGCCACTTCCTCGGCGCCGCCCCAGGTACCGAGCGGCGTCGCCGATTCGACGGCCTTGAGCTGCTGCGGCGTGAGATCCGGCGGCGCGAGCACCGGACCCGGCGCGATCGCGTTCACGAGAATGCGGTCGGCGGCCAACTCGAGCGCCAGCGCTTCGGTCAGCGCCTTCACGCCGGTTTTCGCGACGTAGTACGCCGTGTAGCCCTGATAACGCGGACGGCCGCTCGCCGCCACCCAATCCGAGAAGTTGATGATGCGACCGCCACCGGCCTGCCGCATGTACGGCACGGCCGCTTTCGCGCAGAGAAACGCGGCGCGCAGATCCACCGACAACTGCCGGTCCCACACATGTACGTCGGTGTCGTCGAACGGCACCGCGTGGTACAGCGACGCCATGTTGATCAACACATCCAAGCGGCCAAACCCCGCCGCCACATCGTCAACGAGCGTCGCGCACGCCTCGGCATCGGTCACGTCCGCCCGACGCACGAGCGCACGCCGGCCGAGCGCGCGCACCGTCGCGGCGGCGTCATTGGCTTCACGCTCCGACTGGTTGTAACTGAGCGCGACATCCGCGCCACGTTCGGCCAAGGCCGACGCCAACGTCGCACCGACGCGCTTCGCGCCGGTGATCAACACCACACGTCCTTGTAAGTTCATGGAAGTTTCGTTCTGTTCAGATGCGGCCGCGAAGACGCGCCCGGCCCGCCGCATCACGGTCCGCCGAACGCGCGTTGACACCGTCGATGGAGAAATCGCCGGCGCCCGCAAACGCCACACACAGGAGCGCCGCGATGAGCAGCAGCGAGAACTCCATGCCCTGACCGCGATCCGCCGCGCCCATCCAGTTCATGAAGAAGCCCCAGTGCAGATGCACTTTCCAGATCGCGATGCCCATCGAGATCGACAACGCAATCGAGGCCCAGCGCGTGAGAAACCCGCACGCCAGCAGCAAACCGCCGATCACTTCGACAAGCGCATCCGCCAACGCGAGGATGAATGCCGGGTGCAATCCGAGTTGATCGAAATACGCAGAGGTGAGCGAGAGGCCGCCAGGACCGATGCCCGGGCCGCCAAACAGACCAAAGAGTTTGTTGCCGCCGTGAGCGAGGAAGATGACCGCGAGCACAACGCGGAGCACGAGCAAGCCGAATCCGACCATGCGCCTCCCCTTTCTCTGGTTATCGCCCTACTCGGCGTTGGTCCGGGTCATTGTGACACGTCAGAAGACAAATAGGACGCTTTCAGGCCACGCCAAACCCGCGAAATGTGAATCAGGAAAACGAGCGGTCGGCCCGACTATCCCCCGTCGCTGCCGACACATAGCGCACGCGCCTTCCAAGGTGTTTCGGCCACTCCGCGTCATACAATTAGAGGCGATGCCCACGACGACCTCAATTCGCGTTTCGGCCCGGGTGCGGGGGTTCACGTATGCCATCCGCAACATCGTGGCGGAGGCACGCAAGGTCGAAGCCACCGGCAAGACCGTTCGCTACCTCAACATCGGCGACCCCATCCCGTTCGGCTTTCACACGCCACCGCACCTGATCGCCGCGGTCGAGAAAGCGATGCGCGACGGACACAACGGCTACACGGCCTCCGTCGGCGTGGAAGGCGCGCGCAATGCCGTCGCCGCCGAGTACACCGGCCGCGGCATGCCCATCTCGGCCGATCGCGCCATCATCACGTCGGGCACCTCTGAAGGCATCGAACTCACGCTCGGCGCGCTGGCCGACGCGGGCGACGAAGTGCTCGTGCCCACGCCGACGTATCCGCTCTACACCGCCGTGCTCTCGAAGATCGGCGCGCGCGCGGTCTTCTATCGCACCGATCCGAACAACCACTGGCAGCCGGATCTCGACGACATCCGTCGTCTCATCACGCCCGCCACACGCGCGCTCGTCGTCATCGATCCGAACAACCCGACCGGCGCCGTGTACCCGGAAGCCACACGACGGGCGCTCATCGAGATCGCCGACCGCGCCAACATCGTGCTGCTCGCCGACGAGGTGTACGGCGACCTCGGCTTCGACGGACCAACGCCGCTCTACGGCTCGCTCGCGCCGGATGCGCCGATCATTTCGTATTCGTCGCTGTCGAAGGCCTATCTCGCGCCGGGCTGGCGCGGTGGCTGGATGGCTGTCGGCCGCACGCCGCGGCTCGACGAGGTGCTCGCGGCGATCAAGAAACTCGCGGACGGCCGCCTCTGCAGTCCCGGGCCGATGCAATTTGCCGTCGAAGCCGCCCTCACCGGCGATCGCTCGCACCAGCAGTCCTTCGCGCGCGAGCTCCGTGTGCGCGCCGACCTGACGATGGCGCGCCTCGGCGCGTCACCGCATCTGCGCTGCGTGGCGCCGCAGGCCGCGTTCTACGTGATGCCGCAGGTGCGGCTGCCACAAGGCACGACGGATGAAGATTTCGTCCTCGGTCTGCTGCGCGACGCCGGCATCCTCTGCGTCTACGGCTCGGGCTTCGGCATGCCGGCCGATCAGGGCTTCTTCCGCATCGTGTACCTCGCCGCCCCCGACGAACTGAGCGCGATCTACGACGACCTGGTCCGTTACGTCGACCACTTCGTCGCCAGCCGCTGACGATGACGAATGACGCGGAGTTGCGGGCGCGCCGGCTGATCCTGTTCGCGGTCGCCGCGATCATCGGCGGCGTGGCGCTCGCCTGGGGCCTGTTTCTCGTCCGCGAAGCCCTCGAGATCGTGTACCTGAGCGCCATCCTCTCGCTCGGGTGTCATCCGGTCGTGCAATGGATCGAGCATCAGCGCATCGGCCGTCGCCGCGCGCCGCGGTGGCTCGCGATCCTGCTGCTCTACGCGGCGCTGCTCGTCGTCGTGGTCCTCACGCTCGGCATCATCCTTCCGCCTCTGGCGGCGCAGACCACCGACCTCACGGCACGGTTGCCGCAGTACATCGACCAGCTGCAGCGCTGGCTCACGAGCCATCGCATCCTCCTGCATCCGATCACGCTCGAACAGATCGTGGAGAACGGCCCGAACCCGAATGAGGCCGTCACGGGCCTGCTCGGCGCGGTGAACCACGCGGCGGGACTCGTCCTGACGGGGTTCACGGTGCTGCTGCTGTCGTTCTACATGCTGCTCGACGGCGAGGCGATGTTCGAAGGCTTCCTGCGGTGGCTGCCCGCCGAGGCGCGCAACGCGTGGATGCGCATGGGTGAGGACGCCGCCGCGAAGGTGGGCGGCTGGCTCGGGGGGCAGTTCGCGCTCTGCGGCCTCATCGGCATCACCTCCGCGTTCGGCTTCTGGTTGCTGGGGCTGCCGTACTTCTATGTGCTGGCGCTCGTGTGCGGCCTCGCGGAGCTCGTGCCGTTGATCGGGCCGATCATCGCCGCCGTGCCGGCGATCCTCGTCGGCGCCACGGTCGGATTCAACACCGCGGCGCTCGTCACGGTCTATCTGTTCGTGCAACAGCAGCTCAACGCGAACATCATCATTCCCCGGCTGATGCAGAAGCAGACGGGGGTCAGCCCTATCATCGTGATGGTCGCGATCCTGTGCGGCGGGTTGCTGCTCGGCGTCGTCGGCGCGTTACTCGCTGTGCCGACGGCGGCCATCATGCAGATCATGGTGCGGGAATACCTCAACTATCGGGACGATTCATGAAGCTGTCGGTCATCATGCCCGTGTACAACGAGCGCCGCACGATCCACGA
>CAYFLU010000062.1:0-18233 GCA_964343975.1 uncultured Solibacteraceae bacterium | reverse complement strand
GACTCCATGGAGCGCGTCGAGTTGCTGACCATGCTCGAGCAGCGCGCCGGCGCGCGCGTGCCCGCCGAGGCCCGCCCCGGGATCTTCACGGTGCGCGCGCTCATCGACACGGTGCACGCGTCACGCACGGCGGATGCCGAGAGCGGCACCACATCCACCGCGCAACCCTGGGATGCGATCCTCGCCGAAGAGCCGGGCGACGGCGTCAGCGACGACCTGAAGCGATCGCGACCGCTCGTCGCACTCGCCTTCTTCATTCTCTTGCGCGTCCTCGGCTGGCTCTGCCGCATCGTGCTGCGCCTGCGTGTGTCGGGCGTGGAGCACGTGCCCGCGCGCGGACCGTACCTGATCTGCCCGAACCACCAGTCGTATCTCGACGCGTTCCTCGTGCTGTCGGTGCTGCCGTTCCGCGTGTTCCGGCAACTGTTCTTCGTCGGCGCGTCCGAGTACTTCGAGACGCCGTTCATGCGCGCCTTCGCCCGGGCCACCAACGTGATCCCGGTCGATCCCAATGTGAATTTGATGAGCGCCATGCAGGCCGGCGCCGCCGGCCTGCGCCTGGGCAAAATCCTCGTGCTCTTCCCGGAAGGAGAGCGATCGATCGACGGCGAGCTGAAGCCGTTCCGCAAGGGCGCGCCAATTCTCGCCGCCTATCTCGCCGTGCCGATCGTGCCGGTGGCCATGGACGGCCTGCATCCGCTGTGGCCGCGCGGACGCGGCTTCCAATGGCGCGCGCTCCTGCCTGGGCGCTCAAAGCCCGTCACACTCCGCTTTGGCGCGCCGATCACCGTGGCGCGCGGCGACGATGCCGGCGCCACGGCCGTGCTGCGTCAGGCCATTGGCGTGCTGTTCGACGCGATTCGCGCCGGCCGCTAAGTCGTCTTCTGCAACGCGTCAGGCAGCACGAACTCGTGCTCCTGCAGATGCACGGTCAGCACCGGACACGGCGCGATCCGCACGACCTTCTCGGCGACACTCCCGATCAACATCCGCGACAGCCCCGAGCGGCCGTGCGTGCCGATCACGATCAGATCGATGTGATGCTCATCCGCGTAGCGGGCGATCTCACGGGCCGGCGACTCGGACGTGACGAGCGTCGCATCGGCGTGGAGTTCCCGTCGATCTTCCTCCGTGACCGCCGCGTCGAGTTGCTTGCGGGCCGTATCCTCCAACCCCTGAATCATGCCGGCCAACGCCATACCGCCGCCCACCACATCGGCGCTCGTGATCCAGAGCGGCTCGAACACATGCAGCACATGCAGGTTCGCGCCGAACGACCGCGCCATCGCGCGCGCGTAGTTGAGGGCTTTCTCCGACGGCTCACTGAAATCCGTAGCGACGAGAACGTTCTTGATGGCAATCATGATGTGCCTCTTTCTCCCTCCGGGGTGATCCACTGCACGATGTCCGGCGCGCGGCGCGACGTCGGTGCCGCCGGCGACGCGATGTGCCCGACGATGATCGGCGCGACGACGGTGTAGTCGGACGGGATGCCGAGTTCCGCGCGCACGGCCGGATGAGACAACGCCTCGACGGCCGATCCGATGCAGCACGTGCCGAGGCCGAGCGCCGTCGCGGCGAGCATCAGGTTCTCGGCCGCCAGCCAACAGTCGGCCACCGCGAACGGTCCCGACGGCTTCGCGAGGATCACGATCAGCGTGCTGGCGTCATAGAACACATTGAAGTCGGTGCGCAGGAGCGCGGCCGCAAACGGGTGGCCGCGCCAGCTGGCCTTCGCCAGATCGGAGTACCGATGCAAACGACCGATGTCCTGCACCACGACGAACGCCCAGGGTTCGGCGTGCATGGCGGTCGGCGCACGCGTGGCCGCGTGGAGCAGCTGCCGCACCGTGGCCGCATCGAGCAGGTCCGGCGTGTAGGACCGGACCGACGACCGCCGGGCGATCACGTCGAGCACAGGGTTCGCGGCCATACACCACGTTCAGAGGCAAAGGCCGTTCCAGACCGCCCCGACCTGCCAGCCCGGGAACGCACGCCCAGCAGCGCCGTCCGAGGGAAATCCCGCCCCACCAACCACGAAAAAGACGCGGAGCGGCTAATATCGAGCACATGAAGCTGCTGACCGCGTTGGCCGTGACCGCCGTGATCCTGCTGCCGGTTCGCGCCTCCGCGCAGATCGGCACGCCGGCGCCGAGTTCCAAGACAACGCTCAGCGGCGATCCGAATACGATGCCGCTGCCGATCAAGGGACACCTCGTGTTCTGGGGCGGCGGCGGACTCGATCTCGACGTGCTCGGCAACATCACGAACGGCTCACTCGGCACGATTCGCGGCACACAGATGCTCATCGACACGACGGCGTTTCCGGACGTGTATGTGAAGACCCCACGCCGCTACTCGGCGGGTGTCGGCATCGGCTTCGCCGAGCACTGGGAGCTGTTCGGACGGTACTCGCAGACCAACACGCCGGCGTCGACGATTCTGATCGGGCGCTTCGGCAGCAACGACAACCTCTTCGCCGTGTCGTTCGACAACTACAAGGAACAGACCGTCGAAGTGGGGTTGCGCAAGTACAACGGCAGCTCGCGCCACTTCCGGCAGTATCTGCAGATCGAAGGCGGCATGAAGCGGGTGCAGCCGATCAACGTGAACCTGCAGGCACCGGGCGGCGCCGTGGCAGCCCGGCTCTACGGCCAGTCACGCATGCCGACGGCGGGCATCGATTTCGGCGTGATGTTCGAGTGGCGGCACACGGGCCTCTTCATCGAAGCCGGCGGCCGCTGGCAGCGCCGCCTCACGGGCGACGACACCGACTTGCTCGGCTACGGCCTCGACAGCATCAACGACACCGGCATCCGCCTCTACATGCCGGTGACCACCGGGCTCTACTTCAGATTCTGAAGTCCGGCCTCGCCAAGATCGTCAAAGCCCTGCAGCGGACGCGCAGTCGGCTCCACGTACTTGCGCGCGGCGATCTGCGCACGCCGGCGACGCAGGTCGAGCTGACGATAGAGGTTCTTCACGAGCGGCTGCAGGCGCGGACGCGGCCGGCCGAACCGCTTCGTCACCATCGGCGACGCCGCATCGTCGACCAGAACCAACTGCCGGGCGCCCGTACCGTCAAACATGTGCTCAGTCATCACTGTCTCCTGCACACAAGGATCGGCGGAGGGTGTGACAGGGCGGGACCGGGCAAATCCGGCGGGCCGGATTACAATGGCGGCCGAGTGGCCCCCGCATGAGAAACGCCGAAGTCATCCGCCAGTGGCAGATCCTCCGCGAGGTGGAATCCGCGCGGACGGGCGTGACGATTCATCAACTCGCGCGCACGACCGGTGTCACCACGCGCACGATTCGCCGCGACCTCACCGCGCTCCAGGAAGCGGGCTTCGCGCTCTTCGACGAGGGCGAAGGCAACGAGACCAAGAAGTGGAAGCTCGACGCACAGCCGTTCCGCGCCGTCCAGGACGGCCTGTCGGTGTCGGATGTGGCGGCCCTCTACCTCAGCCGGTCCATCGTCG
The DNA here is from genome assembly GCA_964343975.1 of uncultured Solibacteraceae bacterium. GTDB lineage: Bacteria > Acidobacteriota > Vicinamibacteria > Vicinamibacterales > SCN-69-37 > SCUN01. The sequence continues at coordinate 14,751 of CAYFLU010000062.1, read as the reverse complement.
AGGCGCTGTCGGGCTGGCCGCTCGCGGATGAGTTGGGCGCGGCGCTCCACAAACTCGAGAAGTCGCTGAACCCGCGCATGCGGGAATTCCTCGGCACGCTGCCGCAGGTCATCACGACGAAGGCCGGTCCGCGCGCGGGCGCCAACCGCCAGCTCTCCGACATCACGCGCCGCTTGTTCGACGCGGTGCGCGACCGGCACGAGATCGAGATGAGCTACTTCTCGGCGCGGAGCAACCGCGCGAAGACCTATCGCGCGCAGCCCTACCGCATCACGCTCGCGCAAGGTGGTGTGTACTTGATCGCTTGGGTCGACCAGTACAACGAGTTCCGCACATTCGCCGTCGACCGGGTGCAGAAGCTCTCGGTCAAGGACGAGACGTTCCGCAAGACGCGTGAACTGCCGGCCGACCTCTTTGCCTCATCGATGGGCGTGTTTTGGGGCGAGCCGCAGCGCGTGGTGATCGAATTCGCCGCACGTCACGCGCCGTACCTGCAGGGGCGCGACTGGCATCCGTCACAGGCACTGCAGGCGCACCCGGACGGCCGCACGACCATGACGCTGCACGTGTCGGCCGACTGGGCCTTGAAGAGCTGGATCCTCAGCTTCGGCGCGGGCGTGAAGGTGCTCGAGCCGAAGTCGCTCGCCGACGACATCCGCAAAGAACACAAAGCCGCGCTTGGCGAAAGCTGACCCTACTCGGCGCGTCCCATGCGCGCGAGGAGCGCGCGAATCGCCGCGTCGAGCTGCGAGTCTTTCTCCTGCAACGTCTCGCCCATCGGGCGCGTGGCTTCGATATCCACAGGACGCGAGTGCCGCTCCATGTCGGTGCCGTCGACCGCTGTGATGCGCATGCGCGGCAAGCGCAGCGTCGTCCCATCCACCGTCCGCACGTTCCAGGTGTAGATGATCCATCCCGCCGTCGGCTCGCCGACGATCGGCCCGAGCTTCAGCGTGCGGTACCCCTCGGTAAAGTCCTCGGCATCCGACAGCGAATGCTGATTCACGACAAGCGCGGTCGGCTTCTCGAGCGCGCGCTGTCCCAGCACCGTGCGGGCCGGCGCGGTCGGCAATCCGCGCAATGACATCCGCAGATACGGCTGCCGCGCGATCGCGTCGATCGCGTACGCGTTGACGAATCCGCCGTTGTTGTTGCGAATGTCCACGAGCACGCCGTCACGCGCGTGGTTTTCGGTGTCGAGATCGACGTACAGCTGATCGAGCGACGACTGCCCCATGTCGATCATGTGCACGTAGCCAATCCGTCCGCCGCTGCGCTTGAGCACGTACGCGCGGTTGGCTTCCACCCACTGGCGATACAGCAGCCCCTTGTCCGTGGCCTGCGTCACCGGCTTCACGACCACGCTGCGCGTCCCGCCGGCCGCCGTGGTGAGCGTGAGCGTCACGCGGCGGTCGATGGTGTTGGCGAGCACCTCGTCGAGATTGGATCGTCGAGTGAGCGGCTGGCCATCGACCGCCACGAGCGTGTCGCCCACCGCGATCTCTCGCGCGATCGCCGCAGGCGAGAGCGGCGTGATGGCCGATATCGTGAGACGACCAGCCGTTTCGTACGCCGCGCGATCGAACGACAGGCCGAGCCGGCCCACCACCGGCCCACCACTGCCTGGGCCGGTGAATCCCAGATGCGATGCATTCAGCTCGCCAATCATCAGGCGAACGATGCGGCGCATTTCCTCGGCGGTGGCCGCGCCGGCCACGCGCGGCGCATACGCGTCACGCAGCGCCGACCAGTTCACGCCGTTGAAGTCGGGATCAAAGAAGTTGTCGCGCAGAAGCCCCCACGCTTCGCGAAACACCTCCATCTTCTCGACGTTGAAGTCGAGCGGATACTCGGCCGTGACGTTCACCGCGCGCGTCTCCCGCCGCTCCACCGAGATGGCCGCGATGCGGCCACCGTCGAGGAAATACACGTCCTTGCCGTCAGGCGAGAACTGCGCATCGGACTTCGATGAGGCCGTGGACGTGAGCTGACGCGCCACGCCCGTGTCGCGCCCGAGTTCGTCGAGCGACCATGTGTAGAGATTGGTCTGCCCGGCCGAAGTCGCCGTGAGGAGCGCCGTCTTGCCGTCGGGGCTGATCGTGACCGCCCCCACGCTGAGACCGGTCGGCAGAAGCGACAGTCGCTGCCGGATGTCGGCGAACTCCGGCGTGACGCGCACAGACGTCGCGGGTGCGGCAGACGCCGATGCCGGTGTGGCCGGCGCGGGCGTGGCCGGCGCCGGTGTCGTTCGCACCGGCTGCGAGAACAGGTCCAGAAATGCGGCTTCGCGGAAGCGCGGCGTACGGAGCGCCAGATCGACGCGCGCGAGTTGGCTCGTCTCCGTGCGCTGCGACGTGTCGAACAGCAGATACGACCCATCGCGTGACCAGGCAATCGTGTTGGCGTAGGTGTTGGCGAGAAAGCTGACGGGCTGTGTGACGGCCGGCGTGGCATCCGGCGCCACCGGCGCGAGCGAGACGTTCGTGAACTGCTTCTCGCCGATGGCGAAGAGCGCGATCCATCGGCTGTCGGGCGACCACACCGGCTGCGGCCGGTCGATCGCATCGCCAAACGCGCCAGTGGCAACGACGCGGTCGGCACGTGTCGCGAGCGTGATCACGTGCAGCTCGCGGCGATCGCGCAGATACAGGAGCGACGCGCCATCCGGCGAGAACGCCGGCGACAGATCGAGGCCGGCGCCCGTCGTGAGCGCCGTCTCCGTGCCCGCCGCCACGTCGAAGAGATAGATGTGCTGGCCGTTCTCGCGCGCCGACACATAGGCGAGCTGCCGGCTGTCGTTCGACCACACGGGCTGCGAGTCGAGCGCAGCGGTGCGCGTCACGCGAAACGCGTCGCCCGGATCCATGGTGGCCGACGCGAAGATCTTGCCGCGCGCGACGAACGCGACCTTCTTGCCATCCGGCGACAACGCGAGGTCTTCGAAGCCGTTGGTCTGCCGCACGCGCTCGGCCACTGGCGAGACGGGCGCGCCACGACGACGGATCGTCACCTCGCGCGCTTGCCCGGTCGCCGTATCCGTCGTCCAGATTCCGAAATTGCGCTCGAAGGCGATGGTCTTGCCGTCGGTGGTGATCGACGGCCACAGCACGCGGCCGTTCGTGAATGTCGTGACGGCGCGATCGCTCGTGCCGGCCGAAGCCGCGCGCGTCCACAGGTTCTCCGCGCCGCCACGGTCACTCACATAGAACAACGCGCGGCCATCGCTCGACCACATCGGCCACAGGCTGCGACTGTCGCGCGACGTGAGCTGCGTGTACGACGGGTGCGCGACATCGGCGAGTGACAGCAGCCACAACTCTGACTGGTCCAGATGACTGCCCGCCTTCCGCCACCACTGCGCCGAGCCGTTGCCCCGCGCGACAAACGCGAGCCGAGTGCCGTCGGGTGAGGCCGCCGGCTGAAATTCATTCGTGTACCGATCGCCGCTCACCACCATCGGCGTGCCGCCGTCCGCCGACACGCGGAAGACGTCGTTCATCCCGGCGATGTCGCGGCTCGTGGACGAGAAGTAGATCCAGCGCCCGTCCCGTGACCATCCTTCCAACTGCTCGAGACCATCGTCGGCCGTCACGCGACGCACGGCGCCGGAGCGGAGCGTGAGCACGTAGATGTCGCCGCCGCCTGTGCGCGTCGACACGAACGCGAGCGCCGAGCCGTCGGGCGAGTAGAGCGGCCGCGATTCGTTCGCATCGGTCGCAACGATGAGGTGTGCATCACCGCCGGCCGCGGGCACGGTCCAGATGTCGCCGCCGGAAACAAAAGCGATCTCGCGTCCGTCCGGAGAGATGCCGGGTTCCGCGAACGACAACTGCGGCGCGGGCGTTTGCCCCACGACCGGTGCGAGCCACGCAACCATGCCGATCGCGATGACCGGCCACATCCGACGAGCGAAGGACTGACGCATGCGAAAACTTTATCTGAAGCCAACGCCGTTGCTCGTTCTTCCGTCCAACCCGGCGATGCGCTTCAAGACCATCGCTCTCGTGTGCGCGGCCGCGGTGGCCGCGTTGTCCGGAACCGAACGCCTCCACGCGGCGAACGGCACCTCGCCCGCGCGTGGCACCGATCACACGGTGGCCGCGACGCCGCTGCCGCCCGGCGCGACGGCGATTCAGATCGACGGCGAACTGAACGAAGCGATCTGGCAGAAGGCGCCGATCATCTCCGGCTTCGTGCAGCGACGGCCGGCGGAGGGCGCGGCCCCCAGCTACGCCACGGAAGCGCGCGTCGTCTTCGACAACGCCAATCTGTATGTGGCGATCGAAGCCACCGACCCGGAACCGCAGAAGATCGTCGGCCATCTCTCGCGGCGCGACACGCTCACGGCGTCGGATTGGCTCTCGGTGTACATCGACTCGTACCACGATCGCCGGACGGCCTTCGAGTTCGGTGTGAATCCGGCCGGCGTGAAGTACGACCGCTACTGGTTCAACGACTCGAACAGCGACATCAGCTGGGACGCGGTGTGGGACGCCGCCGTCTCGCGATCGTCGAAGGGCTGGCGTGCGGAATTCCGGATTCCGTTCTCCCAGCTGCGGTTCAATCCGGCGTCGGCCTCAACCTTCGGCTTTGCGATCGGCCGCATTCTCGCGCGTGCCGACGAAGCCTCGACGTGGCCGCTCCTGCCCCGCAGCGCGAGCGGCTTCGTGTCGTCGTTCGGCGATCTCACCGGCCTCTCGTTTTCGCAGCCGCTCAAGAAGTTCGAGATCGCGCCGTATCTGTTGTCGGAAGTCACCACCAAGCCGACCGAGCGCGGCAATCCGCTGTCGAAGTCGCCTGATCCGTCCGCGACGATCGGTCTCGACATGAAGTACGCCGTCGCACCGGGCCTCACGTTCACCGGCACGGTCAATCCGGACTTCGGCCAGGTCGAAGCCGATCCGGCCGTCGTCAATCTCAGCGGGTTCGAGACGTTCTTTCCTGAGAAGCGCCCGTTCTTCGTCGAAGGCTCGGGCACGTTCTCGTTCGACATCGACTGCAATGACGGCGACTGCACGGGGCTGCTGTATTCGCGCCGGATCGGCCGCGCTCCGCACCGCTTCGCGGATGCGCCAGCGGGCGGCTACGCCTCGGCGCCGGCCAACACGACGATCCTCGGCGCGGGCAAGTTGACCGGCCGCATGGGCGCGTTCTCGATCGGCGCGCTGAGCGCCGTGACCTCGCGCGAGAACGCGACGCTGTCGGTCAACGGCGTGGAGTCGAAGTCGCCGGCGGAGCCGTCGACGGCGTATTCCGTGCTGCGTGCGAGCCGCGAATTCGGCAACCAGTCGCGCATCGGCATCATGGCCACGAGCACGAATCGCTCGCTCACCGACGAGCTGAGGTTCCTGCCGAAGAATGCCTTCACGGGCGGCGTGGATTTCGACTGGCGGCTCGGCAAGGCCTACAGCCTCGCCGGATACTGGGCGGGCAGCTCCGTGCGCGGCACGGCCGACGCGATCGCCGAGATCCAGCAGAGCACGGTGCACAGCTTCCAGCGGCCGGGCGCCGAGTCGTTCCGCTACGACCCGACGCGCACGTCGCTCAACGGGCAGTCGGGCAGCCTGTCGATCAGCAAGATCGCCGGGCAGTATGCTCGCTTCAACTCGAACGTCTCCTACAAGTCGCCGGGGTTCGAGATCAACGACCTCGGTTTCCTCTCGCGTGCCGACGAGATCTCGCAGAGCAACTGGTTCCAGTTGCGCAGTGACACGCCCAATGCGTGGCGCCGCAGCATCAACATCAACTTCAATCAGTGGGCCGGCTGGAACTACGACGGCGACCTGCGGTACGCGGGCGGGAACATCAACTCGCACACGACCCTCGCCTCCAACTGGCAGTTCGGTGGCGGCGTGACGTATCAGCTCCGCGGCTTCGCCGATCGGCTGACGCGCGGCGGCCCGGGCGGCTACACGAACGCGGTGCGCAATGTCTGGGGCTATCTCAACACCGATACGCGCAAGAACCTGCAGGCGGCGGTGAACGGCTCGGCCTACTCCGACGGCAAGGGCTCGAAGGGCGTGAACGTCGGCCCGAGCCTGTCGTGGCGTCCGCGCGCCGGCGTGTCCCTCAGCGCCTCGCTCAACTGGGACAACAGCACGCGCGATTCGCAGTGGGTCGAGAACATCACGTCGACGCCGCTGCCCCACTACGTGTTCGGCCGCCTGTCGCAGAAAACCCTCAGCCTCACGACCCGGGTGAACTACACGATCCGTCCCACGCTGACGCTCGAGATCTACGCGGCGCCGTTTGTCTCGGCGGGCGCCTACACGAACTTCAAGGAGCTCGTGAACGGCCGCGCCGAGCGATACGAAGATCGCTACACGCCTTACGCGTACAACACGAATCCGGATTTCAACTACCGCGCTTTCCGCTCCACGAGCGTGTTGCGCTGGGAATACCGGCCCGGGTCGGCGCTCTTCATCGTGTGGCAGCAGGGGCGCGAAGACTTCGTGAACGACGGCCGCTTCGCCTTTGGCAGCAACGTCAACGACTTGTTCGCCACGCCGGCCACCAACACGTTCCTCGTGAAATTCAGCCGCTGGCTGAACTTCTAACGCGACGGGCCGGCAGGACGGCGTCGCCGGGCGCGTGGCGGTCATGAGCCGGCTGGAGTAGGATGGCGGCCAGATCACCATGGCTGCCACGAACGCCCGCCCGGCCGGACTCTCCGGCGCGCTGGCGCTGATTGTCGCCGCCGCCGTCCTCGTGCCGGCCGCCGCGCAACAGCCGCCACAAGGCCGCTTCCGCTCTGCCGTCAACCTGCTCGCGCTCGACGTGCAGGTCATCGATCGCAACGGCGATCCGCTGATCGGCCTGCTGCCCGACGACTTCATCGTGTCGATCAATCACCGTGAGCGGCGCGTCGCCTCCGCCGAGCTCGTGCACTTCGGCACGACGACGACCACCACCCTGCCGAACATCGGCCCGGCCGCCCCCATCAGCACACCCGGCGCGATCAGCCCCGACAGTCGCGTGTTCGTGCTCGCCATCGACGATGCAAGTTTCGCGACCGGCGCGATGCGACCCGCCCTCCTCGCCGCGCAACGCTTTCTGCGGAACCTGCGGCCGGCAGACATGGCCGGCGTGTATCGATTCCCGTATGAACCGCCGCAAGTCGACATCACGCACGACCACGAAGCGGTGGCGCGATCGCTCGATGGCCCGCACGGACGCCGGGAAGATCGCATCGATGCGTTTGCGCTGCGGCCGTCCGAGATCATCGACATCACCGCCGGCGACAACGACGTCGTGCAGCGCGTGGCACGGCGCGAGTGCTCCCCGGACGACGGCAATTGCCCCGGCATCATCCGGTCAGAAGCGAGCATGGCGGCCGCGTACTACGAGACGGACGCCGCACAGCGGCTCTACAGTCTCGGCGCCCTGATCCAGGACCTCGGCCGATTGCCGGGACACAAGAACGTCATCCTCATCAGTGGCGGCCTGCTGGCCACCAACCGCGTGGGCGGGCGTCCCGACGTGCGCGGGTTCATGACGCGTCTTGGCGAACAAGCCGCGCGCGCCAACGTGACGACCTACGTGCTGCACATGGATGACACGTTCAACGAACTCACGTCGGTGGCGCGACCGCCCCGGCGGCCGACCGATCAGGCCAACAGCCTCATGGCCGACGGTCAAGCCTTCGCCAGCGGGCTCGAGAACCTCGCCGGCGAAACCGGCGGTGTGTACCTCGCGACGCGCGCAGGCACCGGAGACCTCGCGTTCGGCCGCGTGTTGAAGGAGACGCTGGCGTACTACCTCGTCGGCGTGGAACCCGGGCCGGAAGATCTGGACGGTCGCAAGTTGATGGTTGAGGTGAAGACGCGCGCGAAGGGCGCCACCGTGCGCGCACTTCGTGAGGTGATTGCGCGGTGATGTGGGGCTGGTCGGGGTCGAACCGACACTCCTTTTGGGAACGGGCTCCTAAGACCCGCGCGTCTGCCAGTTCCGCCACAGCCCCGTGGCTCGCGCGTGCGCGCGACAACTACTCTTTCTTCGCGGTGAGTCCGAACTTCTCGATGCGATAGCGGATCTGATCGCGGTGCAACCCGAGCAGCGCGGCCGCGCGCGTCTGGTTGCCGTTCGTGCGTTCGAGCGCCATCACCACGAGCCGCTTCTCGACTTCTTCGAGGTTCACGCCATCGACCGGCAGCGTGACGCCCGCCGGTTCGGCGGACGCGACGACCGCGGCCGACGCGGCCGCCGGCGGCGGCGCGATCGGACGCATGCTGTCGAAATCGTCGGGCGAGAGCGTCTCACTCTCGGCGAGGAGCACGGCGCGCTCCACGAGGTTGCGTAGTTCGCGCACGTTGCCCGGCCAGGTGTAATTGAGCAGCGCTTCTTCGGCCGCCCGGCTCATGCCGCGCACCGGGCGCTTGAACTCGCGCGCGAAGAGCTCGACGAAGTGCTGCGCGAGCAGAACGATGTCGCGATCGCGCACGCGCAGAGGCGGCATCTCGATGCGCAGCACATTCAGGCGGTAGTAGAGGTCGTCGCGGAACTTGCCCTCGCGCACCGCATCTTCGAGATTGCGGTTGGTGGCGGCGATGATGCGCACGTCCACCTGAAGATCCACCGAACCGCCAAGGCGGCGGAACCGCTTTTCTTCGAGCACGCGCAGCAGCTTCGCCTGGAGCGTGGGCGGAATCTCGCCGATCTCGTCGAGGAAGACCGTGCCTTCGTCGGCCTGCTCGATGAGCCCGCGCTTCTGCTGACGCGCGTCCGTGAACGCGCCGCGCTCGTGACCGAACAGCTCCGACTCGAGCAGCGTCTCGGGCAGCGCCGAGCTCGTGATGTTCACGAACGGGCGCGCGGCGCGGCCGCTGCTGTAGTGAATGATCTTCGCGAGCAGGTCCTTACCCGTGCCGCTCTCGCCGGTGATCAGCACGGTCGATGCGGGGCTGCTCGCCATCTTGCGCGCGAGCGACTTCACCTTCTGCATCGGCTCCGACTCGCCGATCATCGACGCGAACGTGAACGGGCGCGACGCATCGTCACGCAACCGGCGCAGCTCGCGCCGCAGGCGGGTGCTTTCGAGCGCGCGCTCCACGCGCACGCAGATGTCGTCGAGATCGAACGGCTTCGGCGCGTAGTCGAAGGCGCCCGCCTTCATCGTGTCGACTACCAGATTGATGTCCTTGTGCGCCGTGATCATGATCACCGGCACGTCGGGGTCCCGCTCGTGCATCGTCTTCAGCACCGTCAGGCCATCGCCATCCGGCAGCGTGAAGTCGAGCAGCACGGCATCGACGCCGTCGGCGCGTTCGAGCGCCTCGGCGGCGGTCGCCGCTTCCACCACTTCGAAATGTTCGGCCCGCAGACGCTCCGCGAGTGACCAGCGGACGAGCTGTTCGTCGTCCACGACAAGAATGCAGCGTGCAGCCATCAGGGTTTTAGAAAGGATACACGACGTAAGTCACCGCGCCGTCAGTTTTGCCGTGGCCGCGCGGACCACGGACGTCATCTCCGACAGATCGAACGGTTTCTGGATGAATTTGAACACGCCCGCCGCTTCGGCTTCCGCCTTGTCCTGCGACGAACCGTGCGCCGTCATCATGATCACGGGCGCGTCGGGGCGTTCGCTCATGATCTTGCGAGCCAGCGACAGGTCACTCGAGTCGGGCAGCTTCAGGTCGAGGACGACGACCAGTGGCGTCTCCTTGGCGTTCTCGAGGCATTGGAACGCTCCGGCCGCGCTCTCCGCCTGACACACGGAGAACCCGGCGGCGATCAGGCTCTCGGCGACCGCCCACCGAAGGAGGGCTTCGTCGTCTACGACAATGATCACCGGTGCGGACATTTTCCCAGACCTGCGAAATATCCCGACATCAAACCGCCTACCGACTGGTGTTTCCGTGGTGCATACTCACGAAGACCACACTGTGGTGACACCTATTCAAGATTCAGACCGCTTTTCGGCCCACGGTCGAGCCCCCACGGTTCAGCTCACCGCACTGACGCTGGCGCTGCTCGGCATCACCTTCGTGGCCGATGTCTGGCTCCCGCCTGAAGTCCCGGTGGGCCCGGTGTACGGGGCCCTGCTGCTCCTGATGCTCTGGGAGCCGCGGCCGAAGCGGGTGTTCCTGGTCGCCGGCGTCGCCACACTCCTGATCCTGACCGAGCTCATTGTGTCGGAGCCCGGGCCGATCAGCGGCATTCGCATCGTCAACGCCCTGGCCGGCATCGCCGGCCTCTGGCTGATCGCCTTCGGCATCGAGCGCTATGGTCACCGGTCGGCCGAACGGCATCGCGCGCTGCGCGATGCGGAAGACCTGCGGTATGCGCTCGATCAGTCGGCGATTCTCGCGACGACGGACGTCAAAGGCGACATCACTTTCGTCAACGACACGTTCTGCCAGATCTCGAAATACACACGCGAAGAGTTGATCGGCCGCAACCATCGCATCCTCAATTCCGGCCTGCATCCGCTGGAGTTCTTCCGCGAGATGTGGCGCACGATCGCGCACGGCAAGGTGTGGCGCGGGGAGTTGCGTAACCGGGCCAAGGACGGCTCGTTCTATTGGGTGGACACGACGATCGTGCCGTTTCTCGATCCGGCCGGGAAGCCGTATCAATACGTGTCGATCCGCTACGACATCACGGAGCGAAAGACCTCGGAAGCGCGGTTGCGGGAGCAGGCCTCGCTCGCACAGCTCGGCCGCATGGCCGCGGTCGTGGCGCACGAGGTGCGCAATCCGCTCGCGGGTATTCGCGGGGCGTTGCAGGTGATCGGCGCGCGCATGGCTGCGGAGGCGCCCGAAAAGGGCATCGTCACCGAGATCGTGAACCGCGTGGACACGCTCAATGCGATCGTCGAAGACCTGCTGCTCTTCGCGCGCCCGCGGCCGCCCGTGCTGCGGCAGGTGACGTTCGAGGAGCTGGCGGCGAAGATCCGCACCCAGTGCGCGAACGACCCGGCGTTTGCGCACATCCAGACCACGATTGCCACGGCGCCGTCGGTGATGCGCGTGGACCCCGAGATGTTCACGCTCGTGATGCTGAACCTTATGAACAACGCCGCGCAGGCCATGAAGGGACGCGGCCAGATCGACGTGACGCTGCACGAGCAGGACGGGTGGTATGACGTGCGGGTCGCTGACAGCGGCCCGGGCATCCCGCCGGACGTCCAGGCCCGGCTGTTCGAACCGTTTTTCACCACCAAGGCCCGGGGCACCGGCCTTGGGCTGGCCACGGCCCGCCGGATCATCGAATCTCATGGCGGCACGCTCACCTTGACGTGTCCGGCGTCAGGCGGCACAGTGGCTAGTATCCGGCTGCCAATCAACCAGTCGACGCTGACCGCATAGCGCGGCGGTGGACTGCCCACATACAATTGAACCGATGAAGCACGAGTACTCAGAGATCAGCGCGACCCAGAAGCAGCTCACGTTCGAGATTCCCACCGAGACTGTTGAAACCGAAATCGCCCGCATTGCGGCCCTGTACGCCCAGTCGGCCCGGGTCCCTGGCTTCCGCCAGGGCAAGGTGCCCGCCACGGTCGTGCGTCAGCGGTACAAGGACCAGATCCTGTCCGACGTCGCGCAGGACGTGATCCCGCGGGTGGTCAACCAGACCCTGCGCGAGCGGGAGCTGTCGCCGGTGGCGCCCCCCGAGATCCGCGACGTGGTGGTGGCCGAGGGCCAGCCGATGACGTTTGCCGCGCACTTCGAAGTGCTGCCGGCGATCGATCCGGGCGCCTACACGGGCATCTCGCTCCGCAAGCCGGCCGCGGTCCTCGAGGCGGGCGCGGTGGACCAGACGCTCACCGAACTGCAGCAGCGCGCCGCCAAGTGGGTGCCGGTCGAAGACCGCGCCGCGATGACGGGCGATGCCCTGCTCATGGACATCACGCGCGTCGTGCGCGGCTCGCTCATCGTCACGCCGGGTGAAGCCAACGGCGACGGCCCGGCCGAGCCGATGCAGAACGTCTCGGTGGAGCTCGGTCACACGGGCAACCCGCCCGGGTTTGACGAGAACCTGACCGGTCTCAAGCCGGGCGAACAGAAGGCGTTCACGGTCACGTATCCGGACGACTACCAGATGCCGGAACTGGCGGGCAAGACCGTGTCGTACGACGCCACGATCAAAGCGATCCGCCGCAAGGAACTGCTGCCGCTCGACGATGCGTTTGCGAAGGAAGTGAGCGAGTTCGACACGCTCGACGCGCTGAAGGAGCAGATCAAGAAAGACCTGCAGCATCAGGCCGAGCACGACGCGGACCACGCCGTGCGGCACGACCTGCTGAAGAACCTCGCGGGCCGTCTGACGGGCGAAGTGCCGCCGACGCTCGTCGAGCGCGAAACCGAGCGTCGTCTCGAAGACCTCGTGCGTCGCCTCATGGATCAGGGGCTCGATCCGATGAAGGCGAACATAAACTGGCAGGAATTCCGCGAGCGGCAGAAGGCCGGCGCCGAGGAGAGTGTGCGCAGCACGCTCGTGCTCGACGAAATTGCCCACCGCGAATCGATTGAAGCCACCGAGGAAGATGTCGATCAGGAGATTGCCCGGTTCGCAGAGCGGTCGGGCCGGACGACGGCCGCCGTGCGCGCGCGCCTCGAAAAGGAAGAGGGCCTCGACCGTATTCGCGCCGGCATCCAGCGCGAGAAGACCGTGACGTGGCTGCTCGAGAAGGCCGCGATCGTCCAGGGATAGGGAGAAGGATCAGCCGATGGGTGAGACCCGCAATCAGCTCGTGCCGATGGTCGTCGAACAGACGAACCGCGGCGAACGCGCCTACGACATCTTCTCGCGGCTCCTGAAGGACCGCATCGTGTTCATCGGCACGGCCATCGACGACACGGTGGCCAATCTGGCGATCGCGCAAATGCTGTTCCTCGAGGCCGAGGATCCGGACTCCGACATTCTGCTGTACATCAACAGCCCGGGCGGCGTGATCACGGCCGGGTTCGCGATCTACGACACGATGAACTTCATCAAGCCGGACGTGCAGACCTACTGCATGGGCCAGGCGGCGTCGTTCGCGGCGCTGCTGCTCGCAGCCGGCGCCAAGGGCAAGCGGTTTTCGCTGCCGAATTCCCGGATCCTGATCCATCAGCCGTGGGCCTCCGGCCTCGGCGGCCAGGCCACGGACATCGACATCCACGCGCGTGAAATTCTGCGCCAGCGTGAGCGGTTGAATGAAATCATGGCCAACTGCACGGGCCAGCAACTCTCGAAGATTCAACAAGATACGGAGCGCGACTACATCCTCGGCGCCGCGGAAGCTAAAGAGTACGGCATTATTGACGATGTGATCAGCAAGCGGGCGTAGTGCGTCTGTCTGGCGTGCTATCGTCGGACCAGATCCCCGCCGATAAGCAGGCCCTCGGATGGATTCCATGACCAAGAAAACCGGCGAAAACGAGACGCTCCGCTGCTCTTTCTGCAACAAGGACCAGAACGACGTCCGTAAGCTGATCGCCGGCCCGACCGTGTTCATCTGCGACGAGTGTGTCGACGTTTGCAACGACATCATCGCGGACGACAACAAGTTCGACCGCACGGGCACGCGCACCGCGCTGCCCACGCCGGTCGAGATCAAGAAGTTCCTCGACGAGTACGTCATCGGCCAGGACAACACCAAGAAGAAGCTGGCCGTCGCCGTCTACAACCACTACAAGCGGCTCGAGATCGCGAAGCAGTCGCGCGGCCGCCACGACGTCGAGCTCAGCAAGTCGAACATCCTGCTGATCGGTCCGACGGGCACGGGCAAGACGCTGCTCGCGCAGACGCTCGCGCGGTTGCTGTCGGTGCCGTTCACGATCGTCGACGCGACGACGCTGACCGAAGCGGGGTATGTCGGTGAGGACGTCGAGAACATCATCCTGAAGTTGCTGCAGGCCGCCGGTGGCGACATCGAGAAGGCGCAGCAGGGCATCATTTACATCGACGAAGTCGACAAGATCTGCCGCAAGGACGAGAACCCGTCGATCACGCGCGACGTGTCGGGCGAGGGCGTGCAGCAGGCGCTGCTCAAGATCCTCGAAGGCACGGTGGCCAACGTCCCGCCGCAGGGCGGCCGGAAGCACCCGCATCAGGAGTTCTTCCAGGTCGACACGTCGAACATCCTCTTCATCTGCGGCGGCGCGTTCGTCGGTCTCGACCGGTCGATCGCGCGGCGCAAGGGTAAGAAGACGCTCGGCTTCAAGGCCGAGGTGAAGTCGAACGTCAAGGAATCGGCCGCGCTGCTCGAGCAGGTCGAACCGGAAGATCTGATCAAGTACGGCCTCATCCCCGAGTTCGTCGGCCGCCTGCCCGTGTTGGGCACGCTGCAGGAACTCGACAAGCCCGCGCTGGTCGAGATTCTCACGACGCCCCGCAACGCCATCACCAAGCAGTATCAGCGGTTGTTCGACTACGAGAACGTCAAGCTCCGGTTCACGGAGGACGCGCTCGAGGCGATCGCCGAGGCGGCGCTGGCGCGCAAGATCGGCGCGCGCGGTCTGCGCATGATCATCGAAGACATCATGTTGGACCTCATGTACACGCTCCCGGGTCAGAAGAAGATCAAGGAATGCGTGATCACCCGTGAGGTGGTAGAGTCGAAAGAGAAGCCGATCACCGTCATCGAGAAGGCCGGATAACCTCCGGCTTTCCGGCCATTCCGGCGGTCTTCGGTCCCGAAGCACGCAGCCCGGCGAACCAGGCTCCGGGCGGACAACACGAAGATGGACCAATACGAAACGCTACCGATCGTCCCGCTCCGCGACGTTGTCGTCTTCCCGCACATGATGTTGCCGTTCGTCATCGGAC
>CAYFLU010000061.1:0-18399 GCA_964343975.1 uncultured Solibacteraceae bacterium | reverse complement strand
TGGTACCCGGGCGACAAGGACGGCAAGGGCGGCATCTACAACTTCGTGACCAAGCGCGGCACCGCGCACACGAACGCGAAGATCACGTGGACGCAGGTCGAAACCGGGTCGTCGATCACCTGGAAGTACCCGAGCTGCATCCTGCAGGGCGACAACGCCGTCGGCGAGTTCTACTCCGTGGCCACCACGAACAACTGGCAGCAGGCCGACACGGGCACGAAGATGATTCACCTCGGCAAGAACACGCGCAGCACGATCGTGTCGAAGGGCATCTCGGCCGGACACGGCCAGAACACCTACCGCGGCGCCGTGAAGATCGCGAAGAACGCCGCGGGCGCGCGCAACTACTCGCAGTGCGACTCGCTCCTCATCGGCGACCGCTGCGGCGCGCACACGTTCCCGTACCTCGAGATCAAGAACAGCACCGCCAAGGTCGAGCATGAAGCCTCGACCTCGAAGATCGGCGAAGACCAGATCTTCTACTGCCGCCAGCGCGGCATCTCCACCGAAGACGCCGTGAACATGATCGTCAGCGGCTTCTGTAAGGACGTGTTCCGCGAGCTCCCGATGGAGTTTGCGGTCGAAGCTCAGAAACTTCTCTCTATCAGCTTGGAAGGCAGTGTCGGTTAAGTCATGTCTCTCGAAATCCCAGCTCTTTTGAAAATTAAAGACCTCAAAGTCAAAGCGGAAGACAAGCAGATCCTCAAGGGCCTGAACCTCTCGGTCAATCCCGGTGAGGTCCACGCGATCATGGGGCCGAACGGCTCCGGCAAGAGCACGCTCGCGCGCGTGCTCTCGGGCCATCCCGGCTACGAGCCCAACGGCGGCTCGGTGACCTACGACGGCAAGGACCTGCTCGCGATGTCGCCGGAAGAGCGCGCCTGCGAAGGCGTGTTCATGGCCTTCCAGTACCCGGTGGAGATCCCGGGCGTGAACAACGCCTACTTCCTCAAGGCGGCGCTCAATGCCGTGCGCAAGCACAAGGGCCTGCAGGAACTCGACGCCGTGGAATTCATGCAGGTCATCCGCGAGAAGATGAAGCTCCTCGAGATGGACCAGGCCATGATGAGCCGCGCGGTCAACGAGGGCTTCTCGGGCGGCGAGAAGAAGCGCAACGAGATCTTCCAGATGGCCGTGCTCGAGCCGAAGCTCGCCGTGCTCGATGAAACCGACTCGGGCCTCGACATCGACGCGCTGAAGATCGTCGCCAACGGTGTGAACGCGCTCCGCAGCCCGGATCGCGGCATCATCGTCGTGACCCACTACCAGCGTCTGCTCGACTACATCGTCCCCGACTTCGTGCACGTGCTCTCGGGCGGTCTCATCGTGCGGTCGGGCGGCAAGGAACTCGCGCTCGAGCTCGAAGAGAAGGGCTACGGCTGGATCGACGGCGTCGCCAAGGGTGCCGCGCGATGACCACCGTGGAGGATCAGACGACGGCGTACGCCGAGCGCTTCGCGGCGTGGCGGTCGCAGCCGGCGTCGGGATCGGAGCGCGTGCGCGCGATGCGCGAGCGCGCCTTTGCCGCCTTCGCGGCGAAGGGCTTTCCGACGACGCGCGATGAGGAATATGTCTTCACGAACGTCTCGCCGATCGCCGAGGCGCCGTTTGGCCCGATCGGCGCGGCGGAGCCGTCGCGCAAGGCGCTCGAGCCGTTCCTGTTCGACGGCACGATCCGCACGCAGCTCGTGATCGTGAACGGGCGGCTGTCGAAGACCTTGTCGACGATTCAGGCGTTGCCGAAGGGCGTCACCGTGGATCAGAGCGCCGAGGCGGTCACGGCCGCGCCGAGCGCGTCGACGACGGCGCCGTTTGCGGCACTCAACGCGGCATTCTTCGAAGACCCGATCGTGATCATGGTCGAGCCGAAGGCGGTGGTGACCGAGCCGATTCACGTGCTGTGCGTGAACACGCCGGGCGCGGAGCGGATGATGGCGACGCCGCGTCTGCTCATCGTAGCCGGCGAGCAGTCGCAGGTCACGATCGTCGAGTCGTACGCCGGCATCACCGGCACGGGTCAGGGCTTCACCAACGCGGTGACCGACGTGCTCGTCAGCGACGCGGCGGTGGTTGATCATTACAAGATCCAGCGTGAGACGCCGCGCGCGTTCCATGTGGGCGCGATGTTCGTGCACTGCGGCCGCGCGGCCAATTTCTCCTCGCACTCGTTCGTGCTGGGCGGCGCGCTGGTCCGCAACGATGTGTTCGCCACGC
The DNA here is from genome assembly GCA_964343975.1 of uncultured Solibacteraceae bacterium. Classification (GTDB taxonomy): domain Bacteria; phylum Acidobacteriota; class Vicinamibacteria; order Vicinamibacterales; family SCN-69-37; genus SCUN01. The sequence continues at coordinate 16,185 of CAYFLU010000061.1, read as the reverse complement.
TCGACGGCGAAGGCGCCGAGTGCACGCTGAACGGCCTCTATCTCGCCGGCGGCGACGCGCTCGTGGACAACCACACCGCGATCGATCACGCGAAGGCGCATTGCCCGAGCCACGAGGTCTACAAGGGCATCCTCGGCGGCCGCGCGAAGGCCGTGTTCAACGGCAAGATCGTCGTTCGTCAGGACGCGCAGAAGACCGACGCGAAGCAGACGAACAAGGCGCTCCTGCTGTCGGACAGCGCCAGCATCAACACCAAGCCGCAGCTCGAGATCTTCGCGGATGACGTGAAGTGCACGCACGGCGCGGCGATCGGCCAGCTCGACGACGACCAGCTGTTCTACCTGCGCGCGCGCGGGATCAGCGAGTCGGACGCGCGCAACATCCTCGTGCACGCCTTTGCCGGCGACATCGTCGATCGCATCGCGATCGATGCCGTGAAGGCGCGCGTGGTCGAGGCGGTGAATGTGCGCCTGGAGGCGATCTAGTCATGTTTGACGCCGGCACGATTCGCGCTGAGTTCCCCGCGCTGCAGCAGGAGGTGCACGGCACGCCGCTCGTGTATCTCGACAATGCGGCCACCACGCAGAAGCCGCGCGTGGTCATCGACGCGATCCGCCGGTACTACGAGCACGACAACGCGAACATCCACCGCGGCGTGCATGCGCTCAGCGAGCGAGCCACGGCGATGTATGAACAGGCGCGCGAGGCCGTGCGCGGGTTCATTCACGCGAAGAGCGTGGCGGAAGTGATCTTCACGCGCAATGCCACCGAGAGCATCAACATCGTGGCGCGGGCGTGGGGCGATGCGAATGTGCGCGCGGGCGATGAAGTGCTGATCACCGCGATCGAGCACCACTCGAACATCGTGCCGTGGCAGCAGCTGTGCCTGCGCACGGGCGCCACGCTGAAGGTGGCGCCGATCGACGACACGGGCGCGCTCATCGTCGAGGCGTTCGAGCAGTTGCTCGGGCCGAAGACGAAGATCGTGGCGATGACGCAGCTGTCGAACGCGCTCGGCACGGTGGTGCCGGTGAAAGCGCTCGCCGCGAAGGCGAAGGCGGTTGGCGCGATGGTGCTCGTCGACGGGTCGCAGGCCGCGTATCACTTCCCGACGGACGTGCAGGACCTCGGCTGCGATTTCTACGCGTTCACGGGACACAAGCTCTACGGGCCGACGGGCATCGGCGTGCTGTGGGGCCGCGAGGCTGTGCTCGAGGCGATGCCGCCGTTTCTCGGCGGCGGCGACATGATCGCGTCGGTGACGTTCGAACACACCACCTACAACGCGCTGCCGTACAAGTTCGAAGCCGGCACGCCGCACATCTCGGGCCCGATCGGGCTCGCGGCGGCGATCGGGTTCGTGCAGCAGGTGGGATTCGCCGCAATTCAGGCGCACGAGACGGCGCTGCTCAACTACGCCACCGTGCGGCTGTCGTCGCTGCCGGGGGTGCGCCTCATCGGCACGGCGCCCGTGAAGGCGAGCGTGCTGTCGTTCGTGATGGACAACATTCACCCGCACGACATCGGCACGATCGTGGATCGCGAGGGTGTGGCGATCCGCACGGGCCACCATTGCGCGCAGCCCGTGATGGACCGGTTCGGGATTCCGGCCACCGCGCGCGCGTCGCTGGCCATGTACAACACGCAAGCCGACATCGATGCGCTCGTGCGCGCGCTCGCGCGCGTGCAGGAAGTGATGGGATAGCCATGGGACTCTTCTCGTTTCTGAAGGACAAGGACGGCGCCGGCGCGTCGACCACTGCGACGCCGGCGACGCCCGCGGCGACCACGCACGAGAGCACGTTCGTGCGCCCGTCGGCCTGGGACGCGCCGCTCGACACGTCGGCGCTCGCCGCGCCGGCCGCGACCGACGAGACCAAGCCGAAGGTCGGCGAACTCGACCGCACGAACACGGCCGAGATGCAGCAGGCCATCATCGACACGCTGAAGACGGTGTTCGATCCGGAGATCCCGGTCGACATCTACGAGCTCGGCCTGATCTACGACATCATCGTGGACGCCGAGAAGCGCGTGCTCATCAACATGACGCTCACGAGTCCGGCGTGCCCGTCGGCGCAGCAGATTCCGAATGAAGTGCGCTGGAAGGTGAAGGCGGTGCCCGGCGTGACCGACGCGTGGGTCGAGGTCGTGTGGGAACCGATGTGGACGAAAGACCGCATGTCGGAAGCAGCGAAACTGCAGCTCGGGTTCTTTTAGGCCGCGCGATGTCCGGACTCAACGAGCTCTACCAGGAAGTCATCCTCGATCACAACAAGCGCCCGCGCAATTTCGGGCCGCTGCCGACGGCCACGCATCGCGCCAACGGGCACAACCCGCTCTGCGGCGATCGCCTGTCGCTCGCGATCGAGATCTCGGGCGATCGCATCACGAACATCATGTTCGAGGGCAGCGGCTGCGCCATCTCGAAGGCCTCCGCGTCGCTCATGACTGACGCGATCAAGGGCCATTCGATCGCCGAGGCCGACGCGCTCTTCTCCGCGTTTCACGAGATGGTGACGACGCCGATCACCGATCCGGTGGATGAATCGAAAGTGGGCAAGTTGGCGGTGTTCTCCGGCGTGCGCGAGTTCCCCGCGCGCGTGAAATGCGCGAGCCTCTGCTGGCACACGCTGAAGGCGGCGCTCGCCGGCTCGGGCGAGGCCGCGAAGACCGAGTAAATCCACGGCAAGACACGGTAAAATCAGCGTCTTCCGCCATGGCCAGCCGATCGATCTATCTCGACTACCACGCCACGACGCCCGTGGATCCCCGCGTGTTGCAGGCGATGCTGCCGTACTTCACGGAAGTGTTCGGCAACCCCTCGTCGGCGAGCCACGCATTCGGCTGGAAGGCGCAGGAGGCCGTCGAGACGTCGCGCCGGCAGGTGGCGGCGCTCATCGGCGCCACGGCACGCGAGATCGTGTTCACGAGCGGCGCCACCGAGTCGAACGCGTTCGCCATCCGCGGCGTCACCGAGCGGCCGGATTTCACGCGCCGCCGGCTCGTCACCTCCGCCATCGAACACAAGTCCATCCTCGAGACGTTCGCGCGTCTGGCCGAGCGCGGCTGGGATGTTGAGATCGTGCCGGTTGATCGTGCAGGCCGGCTGCAACTCGACGCGCTCACGCGCGCGGTCACGGCCGACACGGCGCTCGTGAGCGTGATGGCGGCCAACAACGAGATCGGCGTCGTGCAGCCGATCGCCGAGATCGGCGCGATCGCCAAGGCGCAGGGCGCGCTCTTCCACGTGGACGCCGCGCAGGCCGCCGGCAAGATTCCGCTCGATGTCAACGCGATGCAGATCGACCTGCTCTCGCTCACGGGCCACAAGCTCTACGGCCCGAAGGGCTGCGGCGCGCTCTATGTGCGCAAGCGCACCGAGCTGATCCCGCTCATCACGGGCGGCGGCCAGGAGCGCGGTCTGCGCGCCGGCACGCTGAATGTCCCCGGCATCGTCGGTCTCGGCTGCGCGTGCGACATCTGCCGCAAGGACATGACCGACGAGAACGCGCGGCTGCGCCGCTTGCGCGATCGCCTGCTCGCCGGACTCACGCAGGGCGTGGACGGTGTGATCGTCAACGGCTCGCTCGAGCACCGGCTGCCGCACAACCTGCACGTGAGCTTCACGCGTGTGGAAGGCGAGAAGCTCCTGATGGGCATCGGCGACATCGCGGTGTCGTCGGGCTCGGCGTGTCAGTCCGCATCGGGCAAGCCGTCGCACGTGCTGTCGGCGATCATGGGTGAGGCGAACGTGCCCACGGCCTCGTTCCGCTTCGGCATCGGCCGCACGACCACCGAAGACGAGATCGACTACGTCATCGAGAAGTTCACGAGCGTCGTGAAGAAGCTGCGTGAGCTCGCGCCGGTGCACTGACCCGCCGATACCCCGCCCGTCCGTTACGGTGTCAGTACGGTAACACCCTGTCTAATAAGGTGTAGACCGCGTTAAATCGCCCAGATTGTTTACCTCTGGAGTGGGGCGATGAGACAGCAGACGTGGCTAGGGGTGTGCGGTGCGCTCGTGTTGGCGAGTGCGCTGGTGAGCGCGCAGACGCCGCCGGCACAACAGCAGGGACAGGGACAGGGGCAGGGTCGCGCGGGTGGCGCCCCCGGTGGCCGTCAGGGCGGCGATGGTCGCGTCGGCGGGACGCCGATTCCAGGTTCCACGCCGCCGCCGGCGCTCGTGTTTCGCGAGGCCTGGACGCGCGATCCGATGGCGCAGCCGATCACGCAGGCAAACCTCGGCAACAAGCAGCTGATTCTGCACGTGTACGGCGACGCGAATCAGATCCGCAAGTCGACGCATCCGCTCGACGACTACACCTACACCGGCGAGACGACCACGAACTGGGCGATCACGGTGAGCGACAAAGACAACAACCTGTGGGACGCCACCGGTGGGGGCCGCTTCAAGGTCCGCACGCAGAACACGGGCTGGCGCTTCGTGCACGTCATTCTCAAGACGGCCGACGGCAAGTATTACGCGAGTGAAGAAGGCGCGGGCGAGTCGAGCGTGTTCATCGACACCGACTTCGTGCTGCAGGATCTGCACTGGCGCAACCTGATGATGACCGACACGCCGACCAACGCGTCGAATCGTCGGCAGCCGGATCCGAAGCGCATTCCGATCATTCCGACCACGAAGGGCACGCCGGATCTCTCGCAGATCGAAGAGATCGGCTACAGCGACCTGATGGAAGGCGGCTGGATTCCCGCGACGTCGCGCGTGGCCGCGTTCGAGCTCTACGGCAAAGTCGTGCCGCGCAAGAAGTAGGAGCGGGAGGATCACATGCGACTGCAGCGATTGACGATGGTGGCGGTGGCCGTGGCGTTGGGCGCGGCGCTGGTGTCTGCGCAGGGCGCGGGCCAGGGCGGCGCGGCGCAAGGTCAGGGTGGCGCACGACAGGGCGGTGGCCCTTCGACAGGCTCAGGGCAGGCGGCCGGTCGCGGTGGTGGCCGTGGCGCGGCGCCAGACACGGGCGGCTTCGGCACGTCGAACACGCTCTACACGATGCCGGAGGCCGGCCAGGGCGGCGGCGCCGGTGATCCCACGGCGGAGCAGTTCGCGGCATCGCCTGAAGCGCAGGCGATCGTGGCGAACGCGAAGAAGCTGGCCGGCGCGGATCTCGCGGCAGAGGCGAATCGCTTCTGCACGTGGAATGCCGGCGCGACGGTGTCGCCGGTGAACGGCGGCGACTTCGTGCAGGTCTTCGACAACGCGTGGTACGCGGGCACGGGCTCGGTCGGCGCGTGGGTCATCAAGACGAGCGCGGGGCTCATCCTGTGGGACACGCTCGACAGCGAAGACAACTACCTGAAGATCATGGACGCCGGCATGAAGAAGGCCGGCCTGAATCCGGCTGACATGAAGTACGTGGTGATCGGTCACCACCACTTCGATCACGTCGGCGGGCTGCACTACGTGCAGACGCACTACAACCCGACGATTCTCATGGGCAAGCTCGACTGGGACGTCGTGATGAACTCGGGCGCGGGCATGCGCCGTGGCGCCGATGTGCTCGACGGGCAGAAGCTCACGCTCGGCGACACCACGCTCACGCTGTTCCTGCTGCCGGGCCACACGCCGACGTCGGTGTCGGGCATCTTCCCCGCGAAGTATCAGGGCCGTACGTTCAACATCCTGAATCTCACGGCCTCGCGTTTCTCGACGTACGCGAGTCTCGCCGCCTTCGAGCGCATCTTCGACGAGGGCAAGCGCGCGAAGGTGGAAGCGGTGGTGCAGGTGCATCCCGACATCAACATGCTCAAGAACGAGACGGTGGCCGCGCTCCGCAAGTGGCCGGTGAGCGGACCGCATCCGCTGCTCTTCACGCCGGAGAAGGCCGCGCGCTACATGGACGTCGAACTCATGTGCGGGCGCGCGCGCATCGCGGCCAACAAGTTCGCGCTCGATAAGGCGCGCGGGCCCGAGTACTACCACACGCCGGATCCGCCGGCGGCCGCGCCGGCTGGGCGTGGCGGCAATGGAGGTGCGCAGTGAAACGCTATGTCGCAGTACTGATGATGTGTGTGGCCGCGACGTTGTACGGCCAGGTGCAGAACGGCGCACCGAACGGCCCCGCCGGCCGCGACTGGGCGTATCCGCTCGGCGATCAGGGCGCGCAGCGCTACTCCGCGCTGAAGCAGATCACGGCGGAGAACGTCGGCAAGCTCCAGCGCGCGTGGGTGTTTCACACGGGCGGCGGCCGCTTCGCGTACCCGCCGATGGTCGTTGACGGCGTCATCTACTTCACGAACCCCAACGGCGTCTTTGCCGTCGACGGCGTGAAGGGCACGCTCATCTGGAAATATCCGGAAGGCGCGATCAAGCCGATGTCCGCGGAAGCGGCGGCGGCGTCCGCAGCGGCGGCGGTGGCGGCGGAAGAAGGCCGCGCCGGCGGCGCGAATCCACAGGGGCGTGGCGCGGCTGGCCCCGGTGGCCCGGGTGGCGCTGGCGGCCCCGGTGGGCCGGGCGGCGGTGGCGGCCGCGGTCGCGGTGGCGCCGACAGCGCGGGCACGAACGTGCGCGGTCCGGTGTACTGGGCCGGCAACAAGACCGTGGGCGCGCGCATCTACACGCAGCTCACCGACGGCCTCGCCGCGATCGACGCGAAGACGGGCAAGCTCGTGACGACGTTCGGCGTGAATGGGTATGTGGCGGGCGCGCGGCACAACTCGCCGCCGTCGATCTACAAGAACCTGATCATCACGCGCGGTGAGAACGAAGGCCCCAAGGGCAACACCGTCAAGGCCTACGACATCATCACCGGCAAGAACGTGTGGACGCTGTACCTCAAGGCGCAGCAGGGCGATCCGAATCACGCGTCGTGGGGCCGTGCAGCCGATGCCGACGCCACGCCGGGCTTGTGGGGCTCATTCACGATCGACGAACAGCGCGGCATCCTGTACGTGCCGACCGACAAGCCGGAAGGCACGGCGATCAACGACTACTACGGCGGCGGCGCGGAAGGCGACAACCTCTACGCGAACTCGCTCCTCGCGGTGGACGCGGCCACGGGCAAGTTGAAGTGGTACAAGCAGCTCGTCCATCACGACATCTGGGACTACGACCTGGCGGCCGCGCCGATCCTCTTCGACGTGCATCGCAACGGTCGCGTGATCCCGGCCGTCGGCCAGTCGACGAAGATGTCGCTCTTCTTCATCTTCAATCGCGAAACCGGTGAGCCGATCTTCGGGATGGAAGAACGGCCGGTGCCGCAGTCGACTGTGCCCGGCGAGAAGACGTCGAAGACGCAGCCGTTCCCGCTCAAGCCGGTGCCGCTCGCGAAGATCTCCGCCTCGCGCGCCGAACTCGCGGAGCTCGCGAAGATCTCGCCCGAGCACCAGAAGTACTGCGAAGGCCTGTGGGATCAGTACAAGTTCGCCGACACGGGCATCTACATTCCGTGGCGCACCGACGAGAACGTGCTCAACATGCCGGGCGCGCAGGGTGGCAGCAACTGGATGGGCATGACCTACAACGCGCAGCTCGGCCTGCTCATCGGCAACGTGCTCAACGCCGGCCAGCTCGGCAAGGTGCAGGCCGCCGCGGCCGGCGGTCTCGGCCGCCGAGGCGCCGCGCCGCCCGCCAACGCCGCGCCGGGCCCGCAGAGCTTCAACAAGACGCCGGGGCCGTTCAACCGCTACTGGAACACCGACAACATGTGGAGCTGCTCGGCGTCTCCTTGGGGCGAACTCGTGGCCGTGAACGCGAACACCGGCGACATCGCCTGGCGCGTACCGCTCGGTGAATTCGAAGAGCTCGCAAAGAAGGGCGTGCCGCCGACCGGCGTGCCGAGTTCGGGTGGCGCGATCACCACCGCCGGGAACCTCGTGTTCATCGGCGCGACGATCGACGGCTACTTCCGCGCCTTCGACGCGCGCAACGGTAAGGAGCTGTGGAAAGACAAGCTGCCCGCGCCGAACCAGGGCATGCCGGCCACCTACCTCGGCAAGGACGGCAAGCAGTACGTCGTCGTGAGCGGCGCCGGCGGCGGGTTCTTCCGCGCGGCCAACTCCGACGAACTGATCGGCTACACGATCAAGTAAGTCGCGCGCAGTCTCCCCACACGGGCCGGTTCACCTTCGGGTGGATCGGCCCGTTGTTCTTGTACTGGAACTACTTGCGCACGGACGGATGGAGCGCTTCGGCAATGGCGCGTGCCGCCTGCGCGACGCGCGGACCGGGGATCGTGAGGTACTCGCCGGTGAGAAAGTGAACGCGGCCGTTCCGCACCGCCGGCACGGTGCCGAGCACGGACCAGAGCGACCGCGCCTGCGTCATCTCCGCCGGCGTGATCGACTCGTGCAGCTCGATGATCGCCTCGGGCGCGCGCGCGAGCACCTGCTCCGCATTCGTCTGCACGCTCTGCTTCTTCACATCCGCAAAGACGTCGTCTCCGCCCGCGACGTCGAGGAGATCGTGCAGGAAGCCGTAGCCGCCGCTCGCATTGATGCTGCGCAGCGACGACTTGTCGCGGCCAAACAGCAGCAGCGTCTTCAGCCGTCGATCGCCCGCGACCTGCCGGCGCACCGCGTCGAGGTCGCGCTCCATCGCGCCGGCAAGCGCGTTGCCCGCATCCGCGCGGCCGATGCGCTGGCCGATCGCACGCACCGTGGCGGTGACATCCGCCAGTGCCGCGTGCTCGTAGCGGTAGATCGGCACGTGCGCCTGCTCGAGCTTGGCGATGAACTCCTGCTGCGTGCCGTACACGATCACGAGATCGGGCTTGAGCGTGACGATGCGCTCGAAGTTCGGGTCGATGAGGCCGCCCACGCGCGTGCGCGATTCGACGGCCGCAGGGTAGTGGTCGTAGCTGCTCACGCCGACCACCGCATCGCCGGCGCCCATCGCGAAGAGCATCTCGGTGACCGCAGGGATCACCGACACGATGCGTTGCGCCGCTGCAGGCACACGAGCAGAGATCGCCGTCCCTGGCGCGAGCAGTACGATGAGGCCGGTCAGCATGACCAGCCCGCTCAGTGTCTTGCGCATCCTCATCACGCGGAACATCCTCGTCGTCATCGCTTCTTCACGAGCATCCACAAGAAGAACGGGCCGCCGGTGATCGCTGTGATCACACCGACCGGCAGTTCGTTCGGCGGCAGGATCGTGCGCGCCACCGTGTCGCACGCAATCAGAAACGCCGCGCCCACACACGCCGATCCCGGCAGCACCAGCCGGTGATCCGGTCCCGTCACGCGCCGGACCAGGTGCGGGACGATGATGCCGATGAAGCCGATGGGGCCGCCGAGGGCGACGGCCGCGCCGGTGGCGACCGAGGCGCTGATGAAGGCGAGTCGCTGCGTGGCGGCGACGTCCACGCCGCGGGCGGCCGCGGCGTCGGGGCCGAGGCTCATGAGGTTGAGCGGGCGCGCGAGGTAGGCGAAGGCGATGCCCGCGAGCCCGATCAGCGGCGCCGTCCACGCCATCGTCGAGTAGCTCGTCACGTCGAGCGTGCCCATCAGCCAGCGCACGGTGCGGAAGGTCTGCGAGAGGTCGCTGAGGTACTGCACGAACAGGATCAGCGCGAAGAAGAACGCGTTGAGGGTCACGCCGGCGAGGAGGAGCACGGTCGTCGACAGGCCGGCGTGTCGTGCGCGCGCGAGGAGGTAGACGATCGCGACGGCGAGCATTGCGCCGGCGAGGGTCGCGAGCGGGAGGCTGCTCAGCGGCAGTGCGGCGCCGAACGTGATGGCGATCATCGCGCCGAGCGAGGCGCCGGCCGACACGCCGAGGGTGTAGGGCTCCGCGAGCGGATTGCGCAGCAGGCCCTGCAGGACGGCGCCGGCGGCGGCCAGTGTGCCGCCGACGAGGAGGCCCGCAAGCGCGCGCGGCAGGCGCGCGACGAAGAAGATCTGCGCGTCGATGTTCGTGTCGAAAGGCAGGCTCCGATCGAACACGTGCCCGAGGCTGATCGGCGTCGTGCCGATGAGCGGTGAACCGATGACGGCGACGGCCATCATCGCGAAGGCGACGAGGAGCCAGGGCAGGCGGCGGACGACCGGGGCGGTGGCGCGGCTCATGCGTGCGCAAAGGCGCGGGCCTGCGCCTCCTCGATGCCGTAGAGCGCGGCGATGGTCGTCGCCGTGAGCACGTCGGCGGGCGGCCCCTGCGCGAGCACCTGTCCCTGCGCGAGCAGCACCAGGTCTGTGCACACGCGCCGTGCGAACGCGAGATCGTGCGTCGTGAGCACGATCGTGATGTTGCCGCGCGCGTGCAGGCGCTGGAGCAGTGCGCCGAGCTCGAGCTGATACTTCAGGTCGAGCGCGGCGGTGGGCTCGTCGAGGAGCAGCACGCGTGCCGTGGCCGGGCGGGCCGCCCCGCCTTCGTCGAGCTGCGCCAGTGCGGAGGCAATCATCACGCGCTGCTTCTCGCCGCCGCTCAGAGTGTTGAACGCGCGCGTGGCGAACGACGCCGTGCCTGTGGCGGCGAGCGCGGCTTCCGCACACGCCATGTCGCCCGCGCCTTCGAATTCGAACGCGCCGAGGTGCGGGTAGCGCCCCATCAGCACCACTTCGAGCGCGGTGTAGTCGAGCGTGACGAGCGTCTCTTGCGGCACCACCGCGAGCCGCTGCGCCAACGCCGCGCGCCCCTGCCGCGCGAGCGGCGCGTCGTCGAGCGAGACGTCGCCGCGCGAGGGCGTGAGCATGCCGCCGAGGGTCTTGAGCAGTGTGGTCTTGCCCGAGCCGTTCGGGCCGAGGATGCCTGTGATCTGTGCCGGTGCGATCGCCACCGACACGTCGCGCAGGATCGGGTGCCCGCCGAGCGAGACGTGCAGATGGTCAGCGCGGAGCATGCGCGGCCTCCGGCACAAAGTCGACGGCCCAGCAGCCGCCGCGCTCGACGATCTCGCCGGGTGTGAGCACGAGCGGCGACGAGAAGAGCGGGCAGTGCACCACCACCGAATGGTACTCGCCGCGCTCGCCGCACGGGTCGGCGCCGAGCGCGGTCAGTTCGTCGACGGCGGCGTGGGTGAGCTGGCGCCCGAGCCATGTGGCGTCGAGCATCGGCTGTCGCACGGTGGTGAGGCGCGCATCGCCGCCGCGGTCGATGAACTCGCGCACGAGCGCGTGCGTGGGTTCGCCCCACAGCGGCTGCACGGCGGTGAAGCCGGCATCACGGCACCGCGCTTCGGTCCAGGCCAGGTGCGCGTCTTCGAAAATGTCGCCGAAGATCACGTGCGTGCAGCCGATCGCCTTCGCGCGCACGAGGGCGCGCGCGAAGGCGTCGGTGTAGGTCTCCCACGAGCACGGCTCAATGATCGTGCTGAGGCCGAGCCGGTCGGCCTGGCCCGTGAGCACGTCCGGTCGCAGGCCATGTGACCGGCTCCGCGCGCCCGCATCGTCGAACATCGTGATCGCGGTGCACACGTCGTAGTCGCGCCACACGCGCATCAGGGCGAGGCAGCAGTCTTTGCCGCCGCTCCACGAGATGGCTGCGCGGGGACGCGTCGGCATGATCAGAACGTGAGCCTCAGCCCGGTGTGCACCGAGCGGCGCCAGGCGGGGTAGCCGAGCGGCTCCATGTAGTCGACATCACCGAGGTTCTGCACGCGCACGAACACCGACACGCGTGAGGTGGCGTTGACGGTCGCCGATGCGTTCCACAGCCAATAGCGGCCCGAGGACGTGAGCGCGGGCGAGAGCGACGCGAAGTCGCTGTCGACGCGCGTGCCGACGTACTGACCGTCAAGATCCGCATGGACGACGCCCACGTTGTAGCCGGCGCGCAGGAACGCGCTGTGGCGCGGACGACGGAAGAGCGTGTTGCCGGACTTCAGCACGGCGCTCGACGGCGACGTGCTGTCGATCACCTCGGAGTCGGTGAACGTGTAGCCGCCGCTCAGGCGCAGGGCGGCGGTGATCGCCGCATCGGCGGAGAGTTCGAGTCCGCGCGCGCGGGTGTTGCCGATGTTGAAGTACTGCGCCTCGAACGTGGCCGGGTTCGTCGTGCGCGTGCTGATGAGGTCGCGATAGCGGTTGTCGAACCACACGGCTTCGAGCCGCACGTGATCGTGGGCCAGCCGCTGCACGAGCCCGGCGTCGATCGTGCGCGACGTCTCCGGCTGCAGATCCGGGTTGCCGCGGAAGAACGCGTTCGGGCTGAACGACTGAAGCACCGTCGGTTCCTTCACGCCGCGGCCGGCGTTGACCTTGAGCGTCGTGTCGCCGATGGCGCCTGCGCCGCGCAACAGCACGAACGCCGCCGACACGCGCGGCACGAACGTCGTGCCGAAGCTGTCGTTGCGCTCCACGCGCCCGCTCGTGACGAGCGAACCGCGCGCGCCCGCGAGCTGATGCTGCAGCGTGATGCCGAGGTTGTTGCGCGTGGCGTTCACGACGGTCTTGGCGAGCTGATCCTTCAGTGCGCCGCGCTCGCCGTCGAAGTCGACTGCGGCGGTGATGATTTGTGTGGCCGCGCCCGTAAAGGTCCACGTGCTCTGATAGTTGGCCACGTGCCGCTCGAGCACGTTCTCGGTGTCGTAGGTAAAGTCCGAGAACGCGAACGGCGCTTTCGACGCGCCATAGGTCGGCACGTACGACGGATCCGCGATGAGGTTCGTCGAGTCTTGCCGCGAGCGCGTGTAGGCGTACGACACGCGCTGTGACCAGCGCGGCGAGAGCGCGGCGGTCAGCGACGCGCCCGCCACCACATCCTGATGCGCGTAGAACGCGTCCATGTCGGGCCGGCCGAACGCCGTCGCCCCCGGTGCGCCGGCCTTGCCGTACTCCGTGCGGCCCACCGTGCGGAGCTCCACGTTGGCGTTGAAGCGATGGCCCGCCGACCACGACAGCGTGCGGTTTGTGAACACGTTGTTCGGCGCGCGGTTGTCGGTGGTTCCTGCTGCGGCGCCGAGGCTGTAGTCCCAGCCGTCATGCGCGCCGTTCAACGCCGCCGTGCCGCGTGACGTCGCATACGTGCCGGTTTCGACCGATGCGGTGAGCTGCGCCGCGCGCGAGGCTGCGCCACGTGCCGTCACGAGCTGGACGACGCCCGCCATCGCATCTGAGCCGAAGAGCGCCGACTGCGCGCCCCGCACCACTTCGACGCGCGCCAGGTTCGTCGTCGTGAGGTTCGCGAAGTTGAACGTGCCGCCCGGTTCGTTGAGCGGAATGCCGTCGAGCAGCACCTTCGTATAGCTGCTCTCGCCGCCACGCATGAAGAGCGACGTCACGTTGCCCGTGCCGCCGCTCTGGATCACGGCCACGCCCGGAGACTCCCTCAGGAGATCCGCCGCCATCATCGTCCCGCGCGCCGCGATGTCGTTCGCGGTGAACACGGTGATGTTCGCGCCCACGAGGTCCGCTGGCGCCGCGTCGCGCGTGGGCGTGACGACGATCGCGTCGGTGATGGGGGCGACGCCGAGTTCGAGGGACGGATGAAAGGCGGTGATGTCTGCGGGCACCGTGGCGCGCGCGGTGATGAAGCCGGTGAGTGCGGCTTCGATGGCGCAGGTGGTGCAGCCGGCGCTGTCGATCGTGAAGCGGCCGTTCGCGTCGCTCAGCGTCGTGGAGCGTGTGGTGCCGGTGGCATCGACCAGGCGGACGCTCGCGCGTGGCAAGGCGGCGCCTGAGGTGTCTCGGACGATGCCGGTGATCGCGGCGTGCTGGGCGAAGAGTGACGCGTGGAGCAGTGAGGAGAGAACGAGCACGGCAAAGAGTTGCCGCGCACGAGTGGTACGTGCCATGCGAGCCTCCATCGGCGTTGTCTCGCGCCGAAGTCCACCGCGTGAGCGATGGACGGTTGTGACGGCCCGGAGGTCAGTATCCTGACTTGCGAATCAACACCGGAGTTCTCGTCTTCCCAAGCCGCTTGGCTCAGTGACTTACCCCGCGAATGGCGCGGGGCAGTGAACTCCGACTCCTCGCTTACAGTGGCGGCACCGTGGGGGACTCACACCCCGCTTCCATGCACCACCGGGCTTTGCGTCGGTTATCCACAATGGCGGGTTGTGCGCCACTGCGGAACTCGGATGATAGCATTTAACGATATGAGCAAGCGCTCGATCGCCACCGTCCGCGACCAGCCCGTGGCGCCGGTGTCGACGGTGTCGGGGTCGCTGCACGTGCACAGCGAGTCGTTCGTGATCACGACGCACGAACGGCTGGAATTGCACGATCTCACCGATCGCGTGATGGCGATGGTGCGGGGTCTTCCGGTGCTCGAAGGCACCGTGAATCTGTTCTCCACGCACACGACCTGCACGGTGTTCGTCAACGAAGTGCAGAAGGCGCTCATGTCCGACATGAAGAAGTTTCTCGAGCATGTCGTCGACAGCGCGGATGCGTGGCTTCATAACGATCCGAATTTCTCCGACTGCGACCGCTCGAACGCCGACTCGCACTTGCGCGCGCTTTTGCTCGGCCACTCGCTCACGCTGCAGATCAGCGGCGGCGAGGTGGTGCTCGGCCAGTGGCAGCGCGTTCTCATGGCGGAGCTCGACGGGCCGCGCACGCGCACGTTGCGGCTCCAAGTGATGGGGGTGGCGTAATGGCGTCTTCTGTGGCCACCACGATGTCGTTCGACGCCATTGCCGCCAAGGTCGAGGCCGGTGAACGGCTGACGTTCGACGATGGCGTGGCGCTGTTCCGGCATCCGAATCTGCATGAGGTGGGCGCGCTCGCCAATCGCGTGCGCGAGCGGATGCACGGGCGGGTGACGTACTACAACTACAACCTGCGGCTCGAAGCCACGAACGTGTGCGAAGCCTCGTGCATGTTCTGCTCGTTCGCGCGCATCCGTCCGACCGACGCGCAGGCGTACACGCTCACGCTCGAGCAGGTCTTCGACAAACTGCGCGCGCGCAAGAACCAGCCGCTCACGGAAGTACATGTGGTGAACGGCCTGCACCCCGATCTGCCGTTCTCGTACTACACGGATCTGCTGAAGGGCCTGAAGGCCATTCGCCCGGAGATTCATCTCAAGTGCTACACGGCGGTGGAGATCGCGTTCTTCGCCGACACGTACAAGATGACGGACGAAGCGGTGTTGCGTGCGCTCGTTGCGGCGGGTCTGGATTCACTGCCTGGCGGCGGCGCCGAGATCTTCGCGGATCGCGTGCGCAAGAAGATCGCGGTGGGGAAGTGCGACGCCGATCGGTACCTCGACATCCATCGCATCGCCCACAACATGGGCATGAAGACGAACGTCACGATGCTCTACGGGCACATCGAGACGTTCGAGGAGCGGATCGATCACATGCTGCGCGTGCGCGCGCACAACGACGAGACGCACGGTTTCCAGGCGTTCATCCCGCTCGCGTTCCATCCCGACAACAACCAGCTCCGCAAGCTGCCGGCGCCGTCGGCGAGCGACACGCTGCGCACGCTCGCGGTGTCGCGGCTGATGCTCGACAACGTGCCGCACATCAAGGCGTTCTGGGTCGCGACCGGTGTGGACGTGGCGCAGATCTCGCTCTGGTACGGCGCCAACGACCTCGACGGCACGGTGCAGGAAGAGAAGATCTACCACATGGCCGGCTCGCGCACGCCGCTCGCCATGACGCCCGAGACGATCGAACGCCTCGTGATCACCGCCGGCCGCGAACCGGTGGAGCGCGATACGTTCTACAATCGAATCACCCACTAACTGAAGGAGACTTTCGCCATGGCACACACGCTACCCGCGCTGCCGTACGATCCCGCCGCGCTCGAACCGCACATCGACGCGCAGACGATGACAATCCATCACGGCAAGCATCACAATGCGTACGTCACCAACCTCAACGCCGCGCTCGAGAAGTTCCCCGAGCTGCAGGGCAAGTCGGCCGAAGAGCTGATCAAGGATCTGAACGCGCTGCCCGAGAGCATCCGCACGGCCGTTCGCAACAACGGCGGCGGACACGTGAACCACACGATGTTCTGGGAAATCATGGCGCCGGGCAAAGGCGGCGAGCCGACCGGCTTCATCGCCGAAGCGATCCGCGGCCAGTTCGGCAGCTTCGACGCGCTCAAGGAACAGATGAACAAGGCCGGCGCCACGCGCTTCGGCAGCGGCTGGGCCTGGCTCGTCCACAGCAACGGCCAGCTCGTCGTCGAAAGCACGGCCAACCAGGACAACCCGATGATGGAAGGCAAGAAGCCCATCTTCGGCATCGACGTGTGGGAACACGCGTACTACCTGAAGTACCAGAACCGCCGGCCCGACTACCTCGCGGCGTGGTGGAACGTCATCAACTGGGA
>CAYFLU010000060.1:9986-18480 GCA_964343975.1 uncultured Solibacteraceae bacterium | reverse complement strand
CGCCGGACGACCCGCAGAAATAGACCGCACGCGGGCGAACGCCGGGCCCGGCGTTGCCGTCTCATCCCATGAGCGTCATGGGATTCCTCGTCCTCCTCATCGCCTGGATCGCCCTCTTCATCGTCGCCTGGCCGGTGGCGTTGGTGCTGCTCGTGGCGATGCCGCTGCTCTGGTTTCTGGCGCTGCCTTTCCGAATCGTGTTCATCCTGCTCGAGGCCGTCGTCGCGCTGTTTCGCGCGCTGGTGTTCTTGCCGGCGCGGATCATTGGGTATCGCTAGTCGCTAGGGCCTGTCGCTAGTCGCGAGGGATACCCTGATCGCACGCCGACCGCTACACTCGTAGCGTGTCCCCCCTTCTCCAAACCGTTCTGCTCCTGATCTGCTCGAACGTCTTCATGACGTTCGCGTGGTACGCGCACCTGAAAAACCTCGGCACGAAGCCGCTCGTGGTGGCGATCCTCGTGAGCTGGGGCATCGCGTTCTTCGAATACGTGCTGCAAGTGCCGGCCAACCGGATCGGACACGGGCAGCTGTCGCTCGGGCAGCTCAAGATCCTTCAGGAAGTCATCACGCTGGCCGTGTTCGTGCCGTTCGCGTGGCTGTACATGAAAGAACCACTGAAGTTGAACTATCTCTACGCGGCGCTCTGTATGTGCGGCGCGGTGTATTTCATGTTCAAGCGGTAGCTATACTGGAAGGGTCATGTCCATCCAGTCGCCGGAAGAGCTGGCGGCGCTTCAGGCGATCGGCGCGATCGTGCGGCACACGCTCGATGCGCTCGAAGCCGCCGTGCGTCCTGGGATCTCGACGGCGGCGCTCGATCGCCTCGCCCTCGACGTGGCCTCCCGCCACGGCGCGCGTTCCGCACCACAACGCGAATACGGCTTTCCGGGCACGGTGCTCCTCAGCGTGAATGACGAGATCGTGCACGGCGTGCCGGGCGCGCGCGTGCTCGAGGACGGCGACCTCATCTCGCTCGACGTGACGCTCGAGAAGGATGGCTTCGTGGCCGATGCCGCGCGCACGGTGGTCGTGGGCGAGGGCCATCACGAGGCGCGCGCACTCGCGGACGCCGCCGAAGCCGCCTTCGTCGCGTCGCTCGCCGTCGCACGCGCGGGTCAGAAGGTCAACGAGATCGGCCGTATCGTCGACGCCGAAGTGCGCCGCCGCGGGTTCTCTGTCGTGCCGGACCTCTGCGGGCATGGCGTCGGCCGCAAGATCCACGAGGCGCCGTCCGTGCCGAACTACTGCGTGCGATCGCAGCGGGACGTGCTCACCGACGGCCTCGTCATCACGATCGAACCGATCATCTGCGCCGGCTCACCGAAGTTCCGTACGGACCGCGACGGCTGGACGATTCGCACACGCGACGGCCGCTGGGCCGCGCACCACGAGCACACGCTCGTCATCACCACAGGAGCGCCGTTGTTGTTGACGGCATGACAAGGCATGACGGATCCGGTCTTCTGGCATCGCGTCCAATTCGGCTTCACGATCACGTTCCACTACCTGTTTCCCCAATTGACGATGGGCCTGGCCCTGCTCATCGTGGTGTTGAAGGGGGTGGGGCTTCGCACCGGACAGCCGGCGTGGAATGAGGCCGCGCGGTTCTGGATCCGCATCTTCGGCCTGTCGTTCGCGATGGGCGTCGTCACCGGCATTCCCATGGAGTTCCAGTTCGGCACGAACTGGGCGGCGTTCTCTGCGAAGACCGGTGGCGTGATCGGGCAGACGCTCGCGATGGAAGGCATCTTCGCGTTCATCCTCGAGTCGAGCGTGTTCGCGCTGCTCATGTTTGGCGAGCGTCGTCTTGGGCCCCGCCGTCATTTCTTCGCCGCCGTGGCGCTGCTCGCCGGCAGTTGGCTCTCCGGCTACTTCATCGTCGTGACCAACTCGTTCATGCAGCACCCGACGGGTTTTGTGATTGCGCCCGACGGCACCTTTCAGGTGGCGCGCCTGCTCGAGTACGTCTTCAATCCGTGGGCGATCATTCAATACCTGCACAACCAGATGGCGGCCACGGTGACCGGCGCGTTCGTCATGGCATCGGTCGGCGCCTACTGGATGCTGCGCGGGGAACACCGCGAGGCCGCACGCGCCTCGCTGAGTGTCACCGTGGTCGCCGGGTTCCTGTCGACGCAGCTCGTGGCGTTTCCCACCGGGCATGAGCAGGGGCGCATGGTGGCCGCGCATCAGCCGGTCACGCTCGCCGCCATGGAAGGCCGATTCGAGAGCGGCGCCCACGCGCCGCTGGCGATGATCGGTCAGCCGAATGTCGCGGCGAAGAAGCTCGACAATCCGATCGTGTTGCCGTCGGTGCTCTCGTGGATCGCCTATGGCGATTTCTCCGCGGACGTGCGCGGGCTCAATGCCTTCCCGGAAGCCGATTGGCCGACCAACATCGAGTTGCTCTACTACAGCTTTCACATCATGGTGGGGCTCGGCACGCTCTTCATCGGGCTGATGACGCTCGCGGTGTTCTTCTGGTGGCGGGGTGGGCTCGAGCGCACGCGCTGGTTGCTGTGGATGCTGCTGCTCGCGGCGCCGTTTCCGTTCATTGCCAACACCGCGGGTTGGATGACCTCGGAATTCGGCCGGCAGCCCTGGCTGGTCTACGGACTGCTTCGCACGATCGACGGCGCGTCGCCGACGGTGCACGGCGGGACGACGCTCTTTACGACGTTGGGGTTTGCAGGACTCTACGCGCTGCTCGGCGCGTTGTTCGTGCTCCTGGTGTTGCGCGACATCGGCCGCGGTCCGGCCGCGTCGCACTGAGGGCGTGATGCAGACACTCTGGTTTGCGATCGCCGCGCTCGTCATCGCCACGTATGTGGTGCTCGACGGATTCGACTTTGGCGCCGGCGCACTCCATCTGTTCGTGGCTCGGCGTGATCCTGAGCGGCGTCAGGTGCTGGCCGCCATCGGCCCCTTCTGGGACGGCAACGAAGTGTGGTTGCTCGTGGCCGGCGGCGTGTTGTTTGTCGCGTTTCCGAAGGTCCTCGCGTCTGGACTCTCGGGTTTCTATTTCGCGATCATGCTCGTGCTGTGGGTGCTGATCCTGCGCGGCATCGCGATCGAGTTCCGATCGCACCTCGAGGATTCGATGTGGCGCGCGGTGTGGGATGCCGTGTTCGGCGTGGCGTCGACGCTTGCCCCCGTGCTCTTTGGCGCCGCGTTCGGCAATCTCATCCGCGGCGTGCCGCTCACCGCCGAGGGATGGTTCTCGTTGTCGCTCTTCGAGACGTTGTCGCCGTATGGACCCCTCGGGACGCTCGACTGGTTCACGGTGCTGGCTGGTGTGCTGGCGCTCGTCGTCATCGCGCATCACGGCGCGCTGTTTCTGGCGTGGAAGACCGATGGCCCGGTCCACGCGCGCAGCGAGCAGGTCGCCGGCGTCCTGTTTCCCGCGGTGATCGGCTTGTGGGGCATCGCGACGGTGGCCACGATGGCCGTGGCGCCCGATGTGTTTGCGGCCTGGCGCGCGCGTCCGCTCGCCTGGCTGTTCACCGCGGTGTTCGTGCTGGCGCTTCTCGCGACCGCGCCGCTGCGCCGACGCGGTCGCGCCCTCGCGGCCTTTCTCGCATCGAGCGCGTTCATCGCCGGCGCGCTCGCCGCCACCGCCGTATCGGTATTTCCGGCGCTGCTGCGTGCCGCGCCCGGCACAGGCCCGTCACTGACGGCGTTCACCGCCTCCGCATCGGACGGCGCCTTGCGCAGCGCCCTCTGGTGGTGGCCGGCGGGCGCCGTGCTCGCCGCCGTGTATTTCACGATGCTGTTCCGCCTCCATCGCGGCAAGGCGACCGTGGACGACCGCACCGGCTACTGAATTTGTAAGTACAAAATTGAGCGCAGTCTGACGTTTGTGTCGCCGATTTTCTTTGTTAGGCTGCGCGTATGTCACACCGAATGCGTCTGCTGTATGCGCTGTTCGTGGGCTATCTCGCCGATTTCACGATTGGTTGGGCCGCCGTCTGGCTTGCGCCGCACACGCGTGACCTCAGCTATCAGATCTACATGGCGCCCGGTGAATGGATCGTCGACCCGGTGCGCGCGCCGTTTGTGGCGCTCTTGTTCTGGACGATGGTGTTCGGCGCCGCGTGGTATCTGCTCATGCCGTCGTTGCAGCGGCGTCGTGACGCGGAAGCCTTCGGCTGATGCAGTTCCTCACACCGCGCCTGCGCGGTGAACGCGTCGAGCCCCGCCACTTCGACGAACTCCGCCGGATGCACGTCGATCCGGTCGTGATGCTGCATCTCGGCGGTGTGCAGACCGAAGAACAGACGCAGGCCTACCTCACCCGCAATCTCGCCCATTGGGCCGTGCACGATCACGGCCTCTGGATCGTGTACGAACGCGACGGCGTCGAGCCGATCGGGCGCGCCGTGCTGCGTCACCTCACCGTGGACGGCATCGACGAAGTCGAGACCGGGTACGCGTTCTATGAACCGTACTGGGGCCGTGGCTATGCCACCGAAGTGACTCACGCGTGTCTCGATCTGGCGTTCGCGCGGTTGCAGCTGCCCTCGGTCGTCGCGGTGACGATGCCCGACAATCTGGCGTCGCAAAAGGTGTTGAAGAAGTGCGGCTTCGCCTTCGATCGCCACTTCACGCGCGATCTCGATCGGCTGACGCTGTTTCGCCGTCTGCGACCCGACGCCGACTAGCGCCAGGCCCGATACGGCACCTTCGCCAGGTGTGAATTGAAGTACCGGCGGTCGTGCGAGACGTCATCGCCGACCCAGTCAGGTCGCGAGAAGACGGCGTCGGCGGTCGGCAGTTCGAGTTCCGCGACGATCAATCCCTCGTTGTCGCCATGGAAGACGTCGATCTCCCATCGGTGGCCGTCGATGACCTCGATGTATCGGTGTTTGTCGATGTGTGGACGGGCGCAGAGCGTGTCGAGCATCTCGCGTGCGTCCGCCGCCGGGATCTCGTATTCGAACTCGCTCCGGCTCAGTCCTTGGGTCGGCCCTTTCACGGTCAGCACCCCTCGCTCACCTGCCATCCGCACCCGGACCGTGGTGTCCGGGTTCGTGGTCAGGTAACCCTGCCGGATGTGCAGGCCCGGCGTGGAGGGCCGCCAGCGCTCACGGACGACGAGGAACTTGCGTTCGATCTCGATCCCCATGCGGCCATTGTGGCCCGAATGTTCCGGCGGGGACAGAGGCAGGAGCGCCGCAGACAACCCCGCGCTATGATGACGAGGTTCACTACGTCGTCCTTGGAGGGACCCCGCATGAAGCGCTTTGTTCTGGCGGCCGCGCTTGTCGCGCTTGCCATCGCACCGATCACCACCCACGCCCAGAAGGGCTGGAAGTACCGCGCCGACCGCAGCACGCAGGTCAACGACCCGGATGCCCCGGGTGACATCAAGATCATGGAGATGGGCGGCGGGTACCACGCGATCAACCCGACCGCGGCCATCTACTGGAACCCGGCCAACACGGCCACGGGCAACTACACGCTCAAGGGCACGTTCAAGCTCATGAAGCCGAGCGGCCACACGAACTACTACGGCCTCTTCTTCGGCGGCAGCAACCTCGACGGCCCGACGCAGGCCTACACGTACTTCCTCGTGGCGCAGGACGGCACGTGGCTGATCAAGACGCGCGACGGCGATGCCAAGACCGGCAACGTGGCGCCGAAGACGCCGAACGATGCGGTGAAGAAGCCGGGCACGGACGGCACGTCGGTGAACGCCCTGGAAGTGCGCGTGGGCGCCGACAAGGTCGACTTCGTCGTGAACGGCACGGTCGTGACGAGCCAGCCGAAGGCGAGCCTCAAGACCGACGGCATCGTCGGCTTCCGCGTGAACCACCTGCTCGAAGTAATGGTCACCGGCTTCGGCGCGGGCAAGTAGTTTCAGTTCGGTACAGCACACGAGGCTGGCCGCGGATCCTCTCCGCGACCAGCCTCGTGGTGTTTCTGGCTCGGTCCGTTACGCCGTCGGCTCGGGCCAGAGCGTCTTCATCACGCGGACGACGACGGCGGTGCTGATCACGAAGACGACGAAGAGCAGCATCGTCTGCGTGTAGCGGCCGTAGAGGAACGTGCCGATCGTGAAGAGGGCCGACCAGATCATCGAACAGGCGGCGCTCCAGCCGAGCAGGGCTTCCGCGATGTTCGTGTGGGTCTCTGCGGCTTCGGCCGGCGTCAGCTTGGCGGCCTCGCGAATCTCGTTCCAGCCCGGGCCCGACGGCCGCACCTTCTTGTAGAACGAGATCAGCGTTTGCCGATCGGTCTGCGGTGCGAGATACGCCGTCGCCACCCAGCAGATGGTCGTCACGACGACGGTAAGCGGCAGGGCGAGATGCGGGCTCATGTGCACGCCGTTCTTCGACGCCACGAGCAGGCCGACCGACACGAGCAGTGAGCTCGTCATCGCCACGACTTCACACCACGCGTTCACGCGCCACCAGTACCAGCGCACGAGGTAGAGCAGGCCCGTGCCGGCGCCGATCTGCAGAATGATGTCGAATGTGTCTTTCGCGCTGTCCATCAGGTACACGGTGGCTGAGGACGCGAGGAAGAGGAACACAGTGGCGAGGCGGCCGACGAGCACGTAGTGCGATTCGGTGGCGTCGGTCTTGATGAAGCGGCGGTAGAAATCGTGCACGAGGTACGACGCGCCCCAGTTGAGGTGCGTCAGGATCGTGGATGAGTTGGCGGCGACGAGGCCGCCCACCATGAGGCCGAGGAAGCCGGCGGGCAGGAACGTCAGCATCGCGGGGTACGCGATGTCGTGGCCGAGCAGTTTCGGATCGAGGTTCGGGAACGCGTGCTGGATGTCGGACAGCTGCGGATACACCACGATCGACGCCAGCGCGACGAGGATCCACGGCCACGGTCGCAGCACGTAGTGCGCGACGTTGAAGAAGAGCACGGCGCCGAGTGCGTCTTTCTCTGACTTCGACGCGAGCATGCGCTGCGCGATGTAGCTGCCGCCGCCCGGTTCGCTGCCCGGGTACCACACGGCCCACCACTGCACCGCCACCGGCATGATGAACACGGCCACGGCCAGATCCCAGTTGCTCTTGAAGTCGGGCAGGATGCTCAGGTAGTTCAGGCCGCCGGGACCGCTCGTGTGCTGCAGCTTGTCCATCAAGCCGTGGAGGCCACCGACCTGCGGCGCGTGCAGCGCGAAGTACGCGGCCGCCACCACGGCAGACATCTTGATGAAGAACTGGATCATGTCAATCACGAGCACGCCCCAGAGGCCGGAGTGTGCGGCGAACGCGACGTTGAGGAGACCGATGCCCGTGAGGGTCTGCCACCGCGGCAGTCCGAAGAGGATGCCGGCGATCTTCACGGCCGCGAGATTTACGGCGGCCATGATCATGCAGTTGAAGAAGAGGCCCAGATACACCGCGCGGAAACCGCGCACGACCGAGGCCGCGCCGCCCGAGTAGCGCAACTCGTAGAACTCGAGGTCGGTCATCACGCCCGACCGGCGCCACAGGCGCGCGTAGAAGAACACCGTCAGCACGCCGGTGAGCACGAACGCCCACCACACCCAGTTGCCCGCGACGCCGGTGCGCCGGACGATGTCGGTGACGAGGTTCGGCGTGTCGGAGCTGAAGGTCGTGGCCACCATCGAGAGGCCGGCCAGCCACCACGGCACGGCGCGGCCGCTCGCGAAGAACTCCGAGGTGCTCTGCCCCGACCGCTTCGCAAAGAACAGGGCGGGGGCAAAGCAGATGATGAGCGTGGCAGCGATGATGAGCCAGTCGAGCGTCTGAAGGTGCATCCGTCGAACCTCGGGCGAGAGTCTATGCGATTCCGAGGGATAATCGAGGGCTCACTGTGCCGTTGATTTCACTCGACAAGGTCTCGATCGCGTTCAGCCATCTGCCGCTCCTCGACGGGGCCAGCCTTCTCGTGGACGCCGGCGAGCGTGTAGCGATCATCGGCCGCAATGGCACGGGCAAGTCCACGCTGCTGCAGATTCTCTCGGGCGAGTTGCCGCCTGACGCCGGCGCGATCTGGCGCCAGCCCGGCGCCACCGCTGCGCGACTTGTCCAGGATGTGGCGCTGACCAGCCATCAAACGGTCTTCGATGTCGTCGCGGAAGGCCTCGGCGCGCTGCAGGAGCTCCTCACCGCCTATCACCACGCCACCACACGCGTGGCCGACGATCACTCCGAGGCGGCCATGGCCGCGCTCGCGCGCGCGCAGCAGGCGCTCGACGAGGCCGACGGCTGGACGCTCGAGCAGCGCATCGAGCTGGTGCTCCAGAAGCTCGGTCTCGATCCCGACGTGCGCGCGGACACGCTCTCGGGCGGGTGGCGCCGCCGCGTCCTTCTCGCGCGCGCGCTCGTCGCCGAGCCGTCTGTCCTGCTCCTCGACGAGCCGACCAATCACCTCGACGTCGAGACGATCGAGTGGCTGGAGCAGTTTCTCCGCGAGTACACCGGCGCCATCGTCTTCGTCACGCACGACCGCGCCTTCCTGCAGAACCTCGCCACGCGCATCGTCGAGCTCGATCGCGGCCAGCT
>CAYFLU010000060.1:0-9886 GCA_964343975.1 uncultured Solibacteraceae bacterium | reverse complement strand
GCGCCTTCCTGCAGAACCTCGCCACGCGCATCGTCGAGCTCGATCGCGGCCAGCTGACATCCTGGCCGGGCGACTACGCGACGTTCCTCGAGAAGAAGGAAGCGTGGCTGGCCAACGAGGCGCTGGCGAACGAGAAGTTCGACAAGTTACTGGCCAAGGAAGAGGTGTGGCTGCGCCGCGGCGTGAAGGCGCGACGGACGCGTGACGAAGGCCGCGTCAAGAAATTGATGGCGATGCGCGCGGAACGCGCCGCGCGCCGAGATATCGTCGGCAATGTGCGCCTGCAGATCGACACCGCTGAGCGGTCCGGGCAGATGGTGTTCGAGCTCGAAGACGTGGCGAAGACGTACGGCGACAACGTCGTGGTGCGCCCGTTCAGCACACGCGTGATGCGCGGCGACCGGATCGGCCTCATCGGTCCGAACGGCGCGGGTAAGACGACGCTGCTGCGGATGATGCTGGGCGAGCTCGCGCCCGACAGCGGCACCGTGCGCCAGGGCGCGAACGTGCAGGTGGCGTACTACGACCAGCAGCGTGAACAGCTCGACCCGGAGAAGACTGTGGTGGATTCGGTCGCCGACGGCAACACGATGATCGAAGTCGGCGGCCAGAAGCGGCACGTGCACGGCTATCTCGAAGACTTTCTGTTTCCTCCAGCGCGCGCGCGGTCACCTGTGAAGGCGCTGTCGGGCGGCGAGCGCAATCGCCTGCTCCTTGCGCGGCTGTTCACGCGGCCGGCCAACGTGCTCGTGCTCGACGAGCCGACCAACGACCTCGATATCGAGACGCTCGAGCTGCTGGAAGAACGGCTCATCGAGTTCGCCGGCACGATTCTCCTCGTCAGTCACGATCGTCGTTTCCTCAACAACGTCGTCACGTCCACGCTGTCGTTCGAAGGTGGCGGCGTCGTGCGGGAGAATGTGGGGGATTATGATGATTGGAAAAAGCACAGTGCGACGGTGCGAATGTTCCAAAGTGCCGACGTGCAAAGTGCGAAGGTGGAAAGTGCGACAGTGCGGGGTGCGGTAGAGCAAAGTGCGACGGTGCGAAGTGCGGAAGTGCGCAGTGCGGAAGTGCGGCGCGCCGACGAGGCACCGGCCGCGCGGCGCAAGCGTTCCTACAAGGAACAGCGCGAGTACGAGGCACTGCCAGGCAAGATCGAGGCACTGGAAGCGGAAGAGCGTGAGCTAGCCGAGCGCATGGCTGGGCCCGAGTTCTACAAAGAAGGCGCGGAGGCCATCAAGACCGTGATGGCGCGCGTCGAGTCGATCAAAGCCGAGCTCGTGTCCGCATACGAACGCTGGAGCGAGCTCGAAGAGCGGTCGTAGCGCGCATTTCGTACACTCAACACATGTATCCGCAGGGTTCTTTGTCTGTTCCCGGTACCGTGGCCGCGCTCGAAGCGCGGCTCGCGCGCCTCACGCCCACGGCGGCCCGTCAGTGGGGGCGCATGACGCCGCAGCAGATGCTGTGTCACCTCGCCGATTCCTTCGATGTCGTGTCGGGCGATCGGCCGGCGAAGGCGGTCGACACCTGGTTTATGCGCACAGTCGGCAAAGTGGTGGCGTTGCGGTCGCCGATGCCGTGGCCGAAGGGCGTGCCGACCGGCGAGTCGGTGGACGCGGAGAAGGGTGGCACGCCGCCGTCAGACTTCGAGGCCGATCGCGCGCGCGTTGTGCGGTTGCTCCGTGCGTTTGTCGCGCCAGGCGCGAGGCGCGTGAATCATCCAGCTTTCGGCGCGATGTCTGACGCCGACTGGATGCGCTGGGGGTTCGGGCACCTCGACCATCACTTGCGGCAGTTCGGTCTGTGAGACGATAGCGCCGTGAAGTGGCTGGTCGTCGTGTTGTGCGCGGCATACGCCGCACTGAACGTGGTCGGCGCCACGCTCATGAAACAGGAATTGGCCGGCGCGCACTCTCTGTCGAGCGTGCGTGGCTACCTGGACTTCTTGCTGACGCCCCGTGTGATCGCCGGTTTCGGGATGATCGGGCTGGCGTCACTCGTGATGTTCAAGGCGCTGTCGCTCGAGCGGTTCTCGGTCGTGATTCCCACGGCCGTGGGCATCAACTTCGTGCTCACCGCCATCGTTGGCGTCGCCTGGTTCAGCGAGCGGATCACCACGCAGTCCTTCGCCGGCCTGGCGCTGATTCTCGCCGGCATCACGCTGCTCGGCCTCTCCCGATAATCGCGTCGGTCGGCGACGCCTACGCCGCCTGATTGATCCGCCGGTACTGGCCGTACCACCGCAGCGCCTGCCCATAGGCGATCGGCACCGCATCCGGATCGATGCCGGCCTGTTCGGCCAGCAATCGCGCCACATCCCAGTGGCCGTGTTCGTGCGCGATCACGCAGTCGAGCAATTGCCGGTTCTTGTTGTCTTCGCCGCGTAACGCCGCGTCCACATCCTTTGGGAGCGGCAGATGCCCAAGCACGTCCTTCATCGGGATCTCGAGGATCGCGTCGAGCAACGACGACATGCCCAGCAGGAAGCCGTCGCCGAAGGAACTCGACGGATCTTCCGCGGCAACGATCTCACACGTGCGGCCGCGCACGATCGCCATCGCCACGAGCTCATCCGGCGCCTGTGGCGCAAACGAGGTCATCGCCCACAGTGACGCCCACTGCCGCACCGTGCCGTAGCCGAGCAGCACGAGCGCCTGACGGATCGAGTCGACGCGGCTGTGCATCGCGAACGCGGCCGAATTCACCGCGCGCAGGAGCCGGTACACGAGCGACGCATCCGGCTTGATGAGGTCTTCGAGTTCGCGCGGCGAGATGTCGGGATTCTGCAGCGCATGGAACAGACGCAGATACGTGAGACGGTTACCCGGAATATCCGTGGTCGCGCGCATCACGGGACGACCGATGAAATCGCCCTGGAACAACTCGCAACCGTAGTCGGCCGCGGCCGCGAAGTCTGCCGGGCTCTCCACGTGCGTCGCCACCATCACCGGCGCCGGGCCGGTCCACAACGTGACGCCGGAGCGTTCGAACGGGTTGGTGATCGACGCGACGTCGATCTTCAGGTAGTCCGCGTGCTGCACCACGGCGCCCGGTTCGAGATGCGGGGCATAGTGATCCACCGCCACGCGATAGCCCTGACGCTTGAGCCGCTCGACCGCTTCGATCGTCTCGCCGCCATCCCCCGCATCGTCGGGCAGGACGATGACCATTTGGTTGGCGGGGAGGGCGCTAGGCAGGCCGTTCAGCAGCACATGCCGCGACACCTTCACGAAGGTGGGCCGCCCGTGCGAGAGCGTGTCGAGCCCGAACGCGAGGATCGCTTCGCTGATGAGCGACGCGCTTTGCTGATCCGCGGTCGTGGCGCCGCGGAGGCCCTGCGGCGCGCGGAAGAGCAGTTCATAGCCGAAGACCCGCTTGTGGCGATCGAAGATGGGCTGGCGGGCGAGGAAGACCTGTTCGTGGGTGACGTCCATACTGGTCCTTCCGTGCAATCGGCAGAAACCAATCCGCCTTGAGGGCCATCGCGGGATAATTTCGTCGATGACTTTCAGGCTTTCCGCCCTGCTCACACTCGGCGCGCTTGTCGCCGGGTCGTTCGTGGCCTCGCCCGCAGCGCAGGCGCCATCCACTCCTTCTATTAGTGTCGTCCCATTGCCGTCGACCTTGACGCCGGGATTGGGAGTATTTGCACTCACCGGCAACGTGCCGATTGCCGTGGATCCGGCACTGCGCGGCGAGGGGCGGTATCTCGCGTCGCTCGTGCGCCCGGCGACGGGATTCGATCTGGCGGTCACGGTCGGCACGGTGCCGGCCACGACGCCGCACATTGCGCTGCGGTTGACCAAAGCCAAGGCCACGCTCGACGCGCTCGGCGCCGAAGGCTATCAGCTCACGGTGACGCCGAAATCGATCGAGATCGTCGGCGGCGCGCCGGCTGGCGTGTTCTACGGCATCCAGACGCTGCGGCAGTTGCTGCCGGCGGAGATCTTTCGGAGCGCGAAGATCGCGTCGCAGAAGGCGGGCGGCCAGGCGTTGTGGCCGGTGCCAGCCGTCACGATCCGCGACGTGCCGCGCTTCCGGTGGCGCGGCGCGCACCTCGATGTGTCGCGCCACTTCATGCCGAAGGAGTTCGTGAAGAAGTACATCGACCTTCTCGCGCTCCACAAGATGAACCGCTTCCACTGGCATCTCACCGACGACCAGGGCTGGCGTCTCGAGATCAAGCAGTATCCGAAACTCACCGAGGTCGGCGCGTGGCGCAGCAAGACGCTGATCGGCAAGTACGTCACGAACCCCAAGCCCGAGCAGTTCGACAACCACCGCAGCGGCGGGTTCTACACGCAGGATGACGCGCGCGAGATCGTGGCGTATGCGGCGGAGCGGTTCATCACGGTGATTCCGGAGATCGAGATGCCGGGGCACTCGCAGGAAGTGGTGGCCGCGTATCCGGAACTCGGCAGCACGAGCGAGCCGACGGAGGTGCGACAGACGTGGGCGGTGTCGCCGTTCATCCTCAACGCGGATGACAGCACGGTGAAGTTCATGCAGAACGTGCTCGGTGAAGTGCTCGACCTCTTCCCGAGCCCGTGGATCCACATCGGCGGCGATGAAGCGACGAAGGACCAGTGGAAGGCGAATCCCAAGATTCAGGCGCGGATCAAGGAGCTCGGCCTCAAGGATGAGGCGGAGTTGCAGAGCTGGTTCATCAAGCAGATGGACGGCTACCTCACGTCGAAGGGCCGGCGCCTCATCGGCTGGGACGAGATTCTCGAAGGCGGCGTGGCCGACAACGCCACGGTGATGGCGTGGCGCGACATCAATCACGCGATGGCGGCCGCGCGGTCGGGGCACGACGCGGTGATGACGCCGACGAGCCACACCTACTTCGACTACTACCAGACGCGCGACACCGCGAATGAACCGCTCAACATCGGCGGGTTCCTGCCGCTCGACAAGGTCTACAGCTACGACCCGATGCCCCCGCAGCTCGAGCCGGAATTCCAGAGGCACATTCTCGGCGCGCAGGGGCAGCTCTGGACGGAGTACCTGCAGAACGGCCGCGAGGTGGAGTGGAACGCGTTTCCGCGGCTGATCGCCCTCGCCGAAGTGGCGTGGTCCCCGCAGGCGAAGCGACAGTACCCCGACTTCCTCGCGCGCCTGCAGGTGCACTTGCAGCGCCTCAAGATCCTCGACGTGAACTTTCATCCGCTGGGGTAACGCGATGGCGATTCAGCTCACGCCCGACGACACCAACCGAGCGCTCTCGTCGATCAAGCGCTTCACGGCCGAGCATCTGGACGAAGAAGTGGGCGATCTCAAGGCGCAGCTCCTGCTGGAGTTCGTGTTGAAGGAGATCGGCCCGAGCATTTACAACCGCGCCATTGGTGATGCGCAGAAGTACTTTCAGGAGCGCACGCTCGACCTCGAGGGCGTGTGCCACGAGAAAGAATTCGGATACTGGCCGACGAGCCGGAAGGGCTGACACGCACCCGGCACGTGCGATACTGCAGGGACCGTCATGATTCATCTGGCTCCGGTGATGCTCGAAGGCCACGGCGTGCGGCTCGAACCGCTCGGGCGCGAGCACGCGGACGCGATCATCGCCGCGGCGAGTGACGGCGCGCTGTGGGAGTTGTGGTTCACGGCGGTGCCGGCGCCGCCGGACGTCAATACCTGGATTGCGGCCGCGCTCGACGGCCAGCGTGACGGCCACATGCTGTCGTGGGTCGTCCGCGACCTCGCCAGCGGAGACATCGTCGGCTCCACGCGCTATCACGACGTCATGGCCGACATCGATCGTGTGGAGATCGGCTACACCTTCTATGCCGCGCGCTGCCAGCGCACGCACGTCAACACCGCCTGCAAGATGCTGCTGCTCGCGCACGCGTTCGACACGCTCGGTTGCGCGGTGGTCGGCTTGCGCACAGACGCATTCAACTTCCGCTCACAGCGCGCGATCGAGGGCCTCGGCGCCAAGAAGGACGGCGTGATCCGTCACTCGCGCAAACGCAAAGACGGCTCGGTACGCGACACGGTGATGTACAGCATCCTGGCCGCCGAATGGCCGGATGTCCGCAAGCATCTCGCACTGCGGTTGGCGCGGCAGGGCGCGCGCGGCTGACCATGTCCACGCCTGTCGTGCCCGCGCGCCGGCGCCTCGACGGGATCGATGTCGTGCGGGGGCTCATCATGATCCTGATGGCCCTCGACCACACGCGCGACTTCTTTGGCAGTCCTGTGGCGGTGACGGCCACGCTGCCGCTCTTCTTCACGCGCTGGATCACGCACTTCTGTGCGCCGACGTTCGCGCTCCTCACGGGCACGAGCGCGCGCCTCGCCCTCGCCCGCAAGGGCTGCGCCGGCCTGTCACGTTTCCTGCTCACGCGCGGCCTCTGGCTGGTCCTGCTCGAAGTCACCGTCGTGCGGTGCCTGGTGTATCAGTTCAACGTCGACTACCACACCACGCTGCTGCTCGTGCTGTGGTCGCTCGGCTGTTCGATGATCCTGCTGGCCGCGCTCGTGTGGTTGCCCGATTGGGCCATTGCCGCACTCGCGGTGGTGCTCATCGCCGGGCACAACCTGCTCGATGGCCTGCGCGTCGCCTCACCCCTCTGGTCGCTCGTGCATCGTCAGGGCTTCCTGTTGAACACGCCGGAGCATACGGTGTTCGTCGCGTATCCGCTCGTGCCGTGGATCGCGGTGGTGGCGCTTGGTTACGTCCTCGGTCGCGTCTATTCCTGGGTGCCCACGTTGCGCCAGGCGTTCCTGTTTCCGACCGGCCTGATGCTGACACTGGCCTTCGTCGCGCTGCGCCTGCTGAACCTGTACGGTGATCCCGCGAAGTGGCAGCACGGCGACACGTTCGGTCGCACGCTGATCTCGTTTCTGAACGTCACGAAGAATCCGCCGTCGCTGATCTTCCTGTTGATGACGCTCGGTCCGGCGCTGATCCTGCTGAGTCTCTTCGACAGCGGTGCGCCGAAGTGGATGCAGCCGGCCGTGATCATCGGCCGCGTGCCGCTCTTCTACTACATCGGTCACTTCTTTCTGCTGCACGCCGCCGCCGTGGTCATCTGCCTCGTCATCAACGGCAGCGCGCACTGGATGTTCGCGTCGCCGGATCTTGGCAACTATCCGTTCACACAGCCGCCCGGTTGGGGATCGGGTCTCGTGACCGTGTACATCATGTGGGCCGTCGTCGTGATGACCATGTACGGCGCGTGCCGCTGGTTTGCTGCGCTCAAGCAGCGACGTCGGGACTGGTGGTTGAGCTACCTCTAGCGTGCGCCATTGCCGGGAATCCGGCAATGGCACGGTGGTGCGCACGAAATTTGCGATCCTGAGTACAACTGACCGTACGCTCCGCTCGAGCCGCACCTATACTCCGCGCAGGGTAGCGGCATGCACACGCATGAAGGTGTGGTCTATGAGATTGATGCGCGCGATCGCATCGTCTACGTCAACGACGCGTGGAATCACTTCGCGCATGCCAACGATGGCGCTGAGCTGGCGCGTGACGAAGTGCTGAATCGCTCGTTGTGGGACTTCGTGTCGGATCCGACCACGCGAGAGCTGTATCGTCAGGTCATCACGCGCATTCGCGCCGGTTACGAAATCAAGTTCAACTTCCGCTGCGATTCGCCCGGATGCACACGGCTGCTCGAGATGGATGTGCGTCCACTGGGCTCGCACGTGCGCTTCGAGACACGCACCATCGAGGTGGAGCCGCGCGAGGACGTCGCGCTGCTCGATCGTCGTCAGCCGCGCTCGCCGGCCGCCGTGCGCATGTGCGCGTGGTGCACGCGTATCCTGGCTGGCGACACGTGGATCACCTTCGATGAAGGGATTGCGCGGCTGGGTCTACTCGAGGCCGCCGCCGTGCCACAGCTGACTCATGGCATCTGTCCCGAGTGTTACTCGCAGATGCAGGCGATGATCACGACCTGAGGCCGGGGTGTGGCGGGGGTATACTCGCGCCCGTCATGTCCACCTTGAACAAACGAGTCGTCGGCATTGGCGGCGTCTTCCTGCGTGCGAAAGATCACGTGGCGCTGCGTGAGTGGTATCGCGTGCACCTGGGGATCGACTCGGGAGACTGGGGTACGACGTTCCAGTGGAGCGAGCCGCAGGCGAGTTCGGAACCCGGATATACCGTGTGGACGATCTTCAAGGCCGACTCGACGTACTTTCCCGGGCCGGTGATGCTCAACTACCGCGTGCTCGACCTCCATGCCCTCCTCGCCGCATTGCGGGCTGAAGGCTGCCACGTGGACCCCAAGGTCGACGAGTCGGAGTACGGCAAGTTCGGCTGGGTCACCGACCCGGAAGGCAACCGGATCGAGCTCTGGGAGCCGCCGAAAGCCTAGTGCCCACGCGGCGGGCCGACGGGCGTATACTCCCTTCAGGCGACGCGTGACAGACATGGGCGTGGTGGTCTATGAGATCGACCAACACGATCGACTTGTCTTCGTGAACGACGAATGGGACACCTTCGCGCTGCTCAATGACGGCGCGAACGTCACCCGCCGCAGCATCCTCACCCACTCGCTGTGGGAGTTCATCTCCGACGCCACCACCCAACAGATCTACCGCAAGATGCTGGCGCGCATCCGCATGGGCCGAAACGTGCAGTTCCAGTTCCGCTGCGATTCGCCCGAGTGCGTGCAATTGCTTGAAATGACGGTCTTTGCCGTCGGTGATCGCGTGCGATTCGAAACCCGCACCGTCACCGCCGACGAGCGCCCGGCCGTGCCGCTGCTCGATATCCACATGCCGCGCGCCGAAGACTTTCTGCGCGTGTGCGCCTGGTGCAGCCGCGTGCTCGCCGAAGGACTCTGGAAGCACGTCGAAGAGGCGATGCCCTCGCTCGGGCTGCACGAATCGCCGGCGCTCCCGCAGATCTCGCACGGCATGTGCCCCGACTGCGTCACGCGCGTCATGGCCGAGATCCCGCTCTGAACGAGTTGGTCGCACTTCCGGTGGTCAATTTCGTCTGGAAGTTTGAACAATAGACGCATGACACTGTTCGCAACCGCGGCGCTGGCTCTACTGTCGTTCCTCCTCCCGCAGGCGCCGGCCGCAGCGCCAAGCCGTGACGCGGTGCTGGCTGCGTCGCGCACCATCATCGCCAACGCGCGCTACGCCACGTTCGTCACCGCACCCGCCGCCTCCGGCGCGCCCGACGCTCGCATCGTCGATCCGTTCCTTCCGGAAGCCGACTTCACGGTCTGGTTCGCGACCAATCCGCTGTCGCGCAAAGTGCAGGAGCTCGTGAAGGATCCGCACGTGACGCTCGTGTACTTCGATGCGCCGAACAAGGGTTATGTCACGTTGAAGGGCACGGCGACGCTCGTGCGCGACGCCCAGGCGAAGGCGGCGCGGTGGAAGGACGACTGGAACGGGATGTACAGGGACCAGAACCGCGGGGACGACTACCTGCTGGTGAAGGTCGTGCCGGACACACTCGAGGTCACGAGCGTGGCGCTCCATATGAACAACGACCCGGCGACCTGGAAGCCGGTCACGCTCAAACTGCGCTGACGCCGCGTTACACTTGCCGCGGTGGCCCGGACCCGATCGATCGTCTTCGCTCTGCTCGGCATCTTCCTGGCCGGTGGTGTCTTTGCGCTGGCGGGGAAGACGCGCTCGGAAGCCCACCGGCTGATCACCAACCCGGCGTACTCTCGGAACCGGTCCGACAAAACACCGTGGGATGAACCGTGGCGGTTGCCGTTCGTGGATGTGGCGGTGCGTTCGAGCGACGGCACCCAACTACGCGGCTGGTTCATTCCGGCGGAAAGCCGAAAACTCATCCTCGTGCAGCACGGCTACAAGGACCGGCTGCAGTCGATGCTCGGCGTGGCGAAGATCCTGCACGACCACGGGTATCAAGTGATGATGATCGCCGTGCGCGCGCACG
>CAYFLU010000059.1:0-18929 GCA_964343975.1 uncultured Solibacteraceae bacterium | reverse complement strand
AGAAGCCGTTCAATGCGAAGACCAACCCGTGCGTCAAGGCGCCGGTGAAGAAGTAGTTTTTCTTCAGTCTCGCTGAAAGACCGAAGGCCCGGTGACGCAAGTCACCGGGCCTTTTTGTTTGTGTCGCAGGACGACGTCGACGTCCCCTACTTCCCCAAAATCCGCTCCGGCCGCATGACGAGGTTCTCGATGAAGAACTCCATCATGCGCTGCGTGTTCACGCCGCTGTGCGGCTGGTCGGGGCCGACCTGGACTTCGAAGCTCTTGCCCGCGCGCTGCAACGCCGTGATCAACTGCATCGTGTTGTTCGGATGCACGTTGTTGTCGGCCGTGCCGTAGTAAATGAGCAGTCGACCGCGGAGGTTGGCGGCCATGTTCATGTCGTTGCCGCCCTCATAGCCTTCCTTGTTCTCCTGCGGAATCCACATGTAGCGCTCGGTGTAGACCGAATCGTAGTGATACCAGCTGGTGGGCGGCGACGAGGCCGACGCCGCGGCGATCACATCGGGATGCCGCAGGATCATCGTCGCCGACGTGTAGCCGCCGTAGGACGTGCCGAAGATGCCGACGCGGTCCTTGTCGAAATATGCGCGCGGCCAGAGCGACTTGATGCCCGCCGCCATGTCGTCCATCTCCGTCATGCCGAGCTTCATGTAAATCGCATCAAGCGTGCGCTTGCCCATGCCGGGCGCGGCGCGCGACGAGAGATTCACCACGAGGAAGCCATACTCCGTCATGGGATTCGGATTCGCGAACGTCTCCGTCGGCACATTGCTGCCGCTCGCCGGACCGCCATACACCGAGACGAGCGTCGGCCACTTCTTCGACGGATCAAAGTTCGACGGGAACGAGATCTGCCCGTAGAGCTTCGTCTTGCCATCCGCCGCCAGATATTCGAACTGCTCCGCCTTGTGGAGCTTCAACGCATCGAACTTCGTCGTGTCCGCCTTCGCGAGCTGCGCCACCGCCTTGCCGCCCGCCGCGCCAATCTCCACGAGCTGCGTGTTCGCCGGCATGTCGTGCGTTTGATACGTGTCGATGAAGTACTTGTTGTCGGCCGAGATGCCGCAGCTGCCGGCGCCACCACCGAACCCGCCACCGCCACGACCACCGCGCCCCGCGCCAGCCTCGGCCACCTTGCCCGTGGGATCCACATCCGGGCACGCGCCCACGCTGTGGTTGAACTTCGGATCGGTGAGCCGCACATCGCCCGTGCCGTCGAGCTTCACGCGATGCAACTGCATCTTCATGTAGTTGTCGCCGTCACGCGCCGTGTAGAAGAGCACGCCGGCCTTCTCGTCGAGCTTGACGATCGCGCCCGCTTCCGCCGTCGTGAGCGTCGTGATCGGATTGATGAGCTTGCCAGTGAGATCGTAGAGGTAGTAGTTCGTGAAGCCGTTGCGATCCGACTCCCAGATGAACCGCTTGTTGTCCGCCAACATCTTCATCGTCGGCGTGTTCTCGATCCAGCCGGTCTTCCACTCTTCACGCAGGATCACGCGGCACTTGGTCGTCGCCGGGCTGCACGCCGCCATCTCGAGGACCTGCTGACGACGATCCTTGCGGTGCATCATGAGCTCGGTGCCGTCGGGTGACCAGCGCATGTTGTACACGTAGTGACCGACGACCTCATTGCTGAACGGCTTGCCGTCGCGCACGTCGAGCTTCTTCGACGCGCCGGCCGCGATGTCGTACACGAACACTTCCGGCACCGGATTCGGCGCGCCGGCTTTCGGATACGCCTCGATGTCGAGCACCGTCTGAATGCCCGTCTGGTTCATCGCCATGTAGAAGTCTTTGACCTGGCTCTCGTCGAAGCGGTAGTAGGCCACGCGCGTGGAGTCGGGCGCCCACCACATCGCCGTGGTCTGGCCGAGTTCTTCGCCATACACCCACGAGCCCGTGCCGTTCTTGATGCGCTTCTCGACGCTGCCGTCGGTCGTCACCTGCACTTCGCCGGTGCCGTCCGCGTTCGCGACCCAGAAGTTGCGCGCGCGATAGAACGCCTTGAACTTGCCGTCGGGCGACATCGTGCATTCCACCTGACGCCCACGCGGCGCGCCACCAGCCGGGCAGCCCTGCATCGCCGCCACCGGCATCTCGTGCTGCGCCTGCTCCATCCCGCCCTGGCTCTGTCCACCACCCGCGCGTCCGGCCGGCGGCGCTTGCTGTGCCGCCTGCTGACCCGCCGCGGGCGGACCCGCCTGCCGACCACCACCACCGGCGCGACCGGCGCCACGACCGCCCGCCGCTGCGGCACCCGCCGCCGCTGGCTGCGCGGCCGCGGCCTCAACGGCATTCATCGTCGCAAAGTCGAGCCTCATGGACTTGCCGGCCGCCGTGAATGTGAGCGACTTGCCGTCGGGCGAGAACTGGGCGTTACTCACCGTGCCCGGCACCACCGTGCCCGTGAGCTGCGGCTGCATCTTGCTGTAGTTGTCGAAGCCCGGCATCAGCTTGAGCCGATCCTGGGCCATGAGCGTGGTCGCGGCCACAGCGGCGGCCAGAACGGTGACAAAGATGGTGCGTTTCATAGGGCAGAAGTCTAGCCGGGCTTCCGAAAAAGCCGGGAGTTAATTCGACGAATTAACTCCCGGCTTTTTTGGTCTGCGGTCTGTTCAGAGGACACTGGTGGCTGGTACGCCGATTGCTCAAGCCTCCCGTGGAGTGTGCCCATGACCCAGTTCATCTCTCGTCGTCGCCTTCACGTCGCGTTCGTCGTCGCCGGACTGGCCCTCGAGGCTGGCCTACTGTCGGGCAGCATCTCGGCGCAGGGTGTCTCGAGTGACGGCCCGTACCGCCTGGCCCGCAACGACGGCTTCAACTACGCGTCGGGCGCCCACGTCTACGACGCCTCGCTGAACCGCCTCTACTCGTCGGGCACCGGTGGCATCTACCAGACGGATCTGGGGACGATGAAGCTGGTGTCGCGGTCGACGGCGATCCGCAGCACCGGCTCGATCTCGCTCGACGCCGCGCGTGGCGAACTCTACGTGCTCGCGCTCCACGACAACGCGATGCACGTGATGGACGTCACGACGGGCAAGGTGATCCGCTCGTTCGACGCGCCGGCCTGGTTCAACGTCGTCTATGAGCCGACCAAGGGCGAGCTCTACTACCTGCGCGGCGACAAAGAAGAAGTGGTCGTCGCCGATCGCATCACGGGCAAAACGCTCTCGACGATC
The DNA here is from genome assembly GCA_964343975.1 of uncultured Solibacteraceae bacterium. GTDB lineage: Bacteria > Acidobacteriota > Vicinamibacteria > Vicinamibacterales > SCN-69-37 > SCUN01. The sequence goes on along the minus strand of CAYFLU010000059.1, from coordinate 15,744 downwards.
ATGCTGCCGGGCACGCCCGCGTATCTCGTCGCCGACGCGCCGCGGCATCGTTTGTTGATTCGCCTCGCGAATCGCCCGCTGATTCAGGTGATCGACACCACGGACCACACGATCGTGGCGTCGTGGAAGGCGAGCCAGGACGGCATCTCGTCGATGGCGATCAGCCCCGACGGCACGCGCGTATTCTCGAGCGCCGGCCGCGACATCACGATGCTCGACGGCCAGACGGGCAAGGAACTCGCGCGCTGCCACTCGAGCGACGAGATGGCATCGATGGCCTACGACGCCCAGGCCGGCTACCTCCTGACCATCGCCGGCGGCCACTACCTCAATGTCGCCAAGGTCGAAGGCGATTCGTTGAAGCTCGTGCAAAGCATGGACATGCGCGCGGGCGTGCAGGATCTGTATCTCAATCCGTCGACGCACACCGTGTTCGGCGTCAGCAGAACCGTTGATGAGAATGTCTTCAGAGCGCCGCAACTTCCGTCAGGGGGTGGAGGGACGGTACTGACGCTGACACTTAAGCAGTAGCGTCAAAGTGCGAAGGTGCGGGGGTGCGGACGTGCCGGAGTGCTTGAAAGTGCGACAGTGCGAAGGTACGACAGTGCTTAAGGAATCATGAACAACTGAAGCGTGTATCGGTCGGTGAGTCAGTTGTTCAGTGCACTGTCGTACCTTCGCACCGTCGCACTTTCCAGCACTCCGGCACGTCCGCACCCCCGCACTTTTCCCACTTTGACGTTCGCAGCGTAAGTTGGGGCGAAATGAGCGCGCCAAGCGTCACAATGTCTTAGTTGTGAGAGTCCGCGCGCTGAACGCTCTTCCCGCCCGCCCCTCCGGACGCTACATCCTGTACTGGATGATTGCGGCGCGGCGGTTGCGCAGTAACTTTGCGCTCGAGCGCGCCGTCGCGCTCGCGCGCGAGCATCGGAAACCGCTCGTGATTTTCGAGCCGCTGCGGGCGGGCTACCGCTGGGCCAACGATCGGCTCCACCAGTTTGTGATCGACGGCATGGCCGAGCACGCACGCGTGCTCGGCCAGACGCCGGTGACCTACGTGCCGTATGTGGAGCCCGCGCCCGGGGACGGGCGCGGGCTCCTCGAGGCACTGGCCGCAGACGCGGTGGCGGTGGTCACCGACGACTACCCCGCGTTCTTCCTCCCGCGCATGATCGCGCGCGCCGCGCGCGACATGCGCGTGCAATTCGAAGCCGTCGACAGCAACGGGCTCCTGCCCATGCGCGCGGCCGGGCGCGCGTTCGTGACGGCGTTTTCGCACCGCGCCTACATCCACAACACGTTCAGAGAGCACCTGCAGACCTGGCCGGGCGAGATCCGGTTCGATGATCTGCCGCGGCTCGCGGCGCTGCCTGAGGCGGTGACGCGGCGCTGGGCGATCGGTGTCGATCGGACACCGATCGCCCAACTGCCCATCAATCATTCGATTGCGCCCGTCGCCTGGCGCGGCGGCGAAGCCGCCGCGCAGGCGGCGCTCGCGCAGTTTGTCGAGCACGCGCTCGGGCGCTACGGGGACGATCGCAATCAGCCGAGCCTCGCCGGCACGAGCCGGCTCTCGCCGTATCTCCACTTCGGCCACATCAGCGCGCACGACGTGTTCGCCGCCGTAATGACCGCAGAGAAATGGACGTCGCGCAAGCTTGCGGCGAAAGGCGGCGGCAAACGCGAAGGCTGGTGGGGCGTCTCTGCGAATGCGGAGGGATTCCTCGACCAGATCGTGACGTGGCGCGAGCTCGGCTTCAACATGTGCGTGGAGCGGCCAGACGACTACGACCAGTTCAGCTCACTGCCCGAGTGGGCGCGCGCGACGCTGGCCGCGCACCGCACGGACACGCGCCGCTGGGTGTACACGCGCGAGCAGTTCACGAATGCGGAGACCCACGACCCGCTCTGGAACGCGGCGCAGCGCGAGCTCACACAAACCGGCTGGATGCACAACTATCTGCGCATGCTGTGGGGGAAGAAGATCCTCGAGTGGTCGCGCTCGCCCGAAGACGCGCTCGAGCACATGATCGAGATCATGAACGCCTACGCGCTCGACGGCCGCGACCCGAACTCCTACACGGGCTACTTCTGGACGCTCGGCCGCTACGACCGCCCCTGGGCGCCCGAACGCGAAGTGTTCGGCACGATCCGCTACATGAGCAGCGACAGCACCATGAAAAAGTGGCGCATGAAGCCCTACCTCGACCGCTTCGGCCCGCCCAGCCTCTTCTGACACGCCCCCTCAAAAAAGCCGGGAGTTAATTCGTCGAATTAACTCCCGGCTTTTTTGAGTTACTTGCGCAGCACCTGACCGGCGCGCACGCCGGTGACCTGGCCGTCCTTCCAAGCGACCTGGCCGTTCACGAGCACGGCGCGCATGCCCGTGGCGAGCTGATGCGGGTTCTCGTAGGTCGCCCGGTCGATCACGGCCGCCGGATCGAAGATCGCGATGTCGGCGATCGCGCCCACGCGAAGGACGCCGCGATCGGTGAAGCCGAAGACCTCCGCCGGCAGTGACGTCATCGACCGGATCGCCTGCGCGAGCGGTAGCACCTGCCGTTCACGCACATACACACCGAGCTTGCGCGCGAACGCGCCGTTGTTCCGCGGATGCGGCACGCCCTCGCCCGGCAGCGACAACGCCCCATCACTCGACGTCATCGTCCACGTCTGCGTCATGATCGCGCGGATGTCGTCTTCGCTCATGTTGAACGAGACGATCGACGCGCCGCCGGTGACGATGATGTCGATCGCCGCCCGCTCGGGCGTCACGCCGGTCGCCGCGGCGATGTCATCCAGTCGCTTGCCATTGAGCCAGCCCGCGCCGAAGCCCGATGCCGAGCGGCCGTCGGTGCTCGACGCCGCACCGAAGCCCGATGCCGATTGGCCGGAGGTGCTTGAGCCGGCACCGAAGGCCGATGCGGAGCGGCCGTAGGTGCTTGAGGAAGACGCGACGGCGATCGAATGCGGCCCGCCGCGGCGACGAATGTTCTCCTTGGCCTCTGCGAGGAGCGCCGGTGCTTTCGCGGGATCCGCCAGACGCGCACGCGCGTCGGCCACCGTGACGCCCGGCAACACCGCCGCGGCCAGGCTCGTCGACGAGGCCTCGTACGGATACTGATCCGCCCACACGTTCACGCCACGCTTCCGCGCCGCGTCGATGTTCGCGATCAACGTTTTGCTCATGCCCCAGCTATCGGGGCCGAGCGCCTTCATGTGCGAGACGATGCCGGCGACGTGCGCCTGCTCGGCCACAGCGATGACTTCGTTCACCGACGCCACGACGCCGACGTCGTAGTTGCCCTCGTCGCGAATGTGGCTCGTATACACGCCGCCGGCCGCGCGCGCGAGCGCTACGAGCTCATCCGTCTTCGCGTAACGACCCGGTGTGTAGAAGATGCCGCTCGAGAGGCCGAATGCGCCATCCGCCACGCCCTGCTTCACGAGCGCGATCATCTTCGCGAGTTCGTCCGGCGTGGAGGCCCGCGTGGCGCCGCCCATCACCGCACTGCGCACGCTGCCGTGGCCGATGAGGAGCGCCACGTTCACGCCCACGCCACCGTCGGCCTCGATCTGCGCGCGTTGCTTCGCCAGATCCACTGGGCCGCCGCCGTCCGGATTCCCCACGATCGTCGTCACGCCCTGCGCCAATTCCGCGGCTGTCGGACGAATGGCGGCACGCGTGATCGTCTCGAGCCCGTGCGAATGCACGTCGATGAAGCCGGGCGACACCGTGAGCCCGCGGACGTCGATCACCGTGCTGGCTGCCGAAATCTCGGCAGTCGACAGCGCGCCGATCGACACGATCCGCCCACCGCGCACACCGATCGCCGGGCCGCCCGCGTCAGCGCCGCCGGACGTGCCGCTCATCAGCCGTCCACCGGCCGTTCCGATGTTGATGATGGCCACGTCGAGCGGCGGCGTCTGGGCGTGCAGGGTGACGATCGCCGCGAACACGGCGCTCAGCGCATATCGGAACATGGCCAAAGTGTAGCCTCATCAACTGTTTACAGGAATGTTCGACTGCCCGTAATATCTTCGGGCCATTCGGCGTAATGCACTTTCAGAGGTCTTATCCAATGAAGCGTAGATCTACCTTTGTATTCATGGCCGCGTGCGCTGCTCTCGCGCTGTCGGCAAGCGTCGCGATCCGAGCGCAGGCACCGCAGTCACAGGGCCTCGCACCCACGAAGTACAAGGATGTCCAGTCCCTGAAGGATGTCTCGATCGACCAGTTCGATCTCACGATGAACTACTTCTCGGCGGCCCTCGGCTGGCAGTGTCAGAACTGCCACGTCCGCGATCAGGCCACGGGCGTGATCGACTTCGTGAAGGAGAAGAAAGAGAAGACGGTGGCGCGCGAGATGATCGAGCTCGTGCGGGTCGTCAACGGCGGCGACTACGGCGCGAAGATCAACTGCGCGACGTGCCATCAGGGACACAACGAACCGGTTGGCCTTGCGGCGGCGACGCCGTACACGGCCGAGCAGGTTGCGGCGATGGCCGCGCAGGAAGCCGCGCGCGCGGCGCGTGCCGCGGGTCCCGGTCCCGGTGGCGCAGGCCCCGGCGGCGCCGGCCGTCCCGGTGGCGCACCCGGTCAGCCCGGCGCGCAGCCCGGCGGACGCGGTCCGCAGCAGCAGCCGCCGCCTCCCCCGCCCGTCGAGCCGATCATCGAGAAGTACATCGCGGCGTCTGGCCGTCAGGCGGTGCTCGACAAGCTGCAGTCGCGCATCATCACGGGCACGGTCGTGAATCGCTCCAACGTGTCGATGCCGTTCACGATTGAAGAGAAGGGCAACAAGTTCCACAAGGTCGTCACCGACCCGAAGGGCGCCGTCAGCTACGGCTTCGACGGCAAGACGGCCTGGTCCGTGGTCGACTCGAAGCTCGAAGATCTCGACGGCTTCCGGCTCGATCAGGGCATGCGGCTCAACGATCTCCGCCGCGCGGCCGACTTCGCCAAGCGGTACACGAACCTGCAGGCGGGCCGTCCGACGCGCCTCCCGGCGCGCACGCCGGGCGGTCAGCCGATCAACGTGAACCTCGTGCAGGGCGACCTCAGCCCCACCACGCAGGAACGCCTCTTCTTCGACACCACCTCGGGCTTGCTCCTCCGTCGTCAGGTCATCAGCCGCGCCGCGCTCAACGGCGCGCTCGTCGAGACGATCGACTACAGCGACTACAAAGACGTGGGTGGCGTGCAGGTGGCCTTCACGATCAAGCACACGACCTGGAACACCGTCGACACCTACACGGTGGTGGACGTGAAGACGGGCGCGCAGATCGACGACGCGAAGTTCAGCAAACCCACTGGCAAGTAATTCTTACTTGCAAGGGAGAAGTAAGAAGCAACACGTGGGCAAGTAGAAGTGGGAAGTGGGAAGTAACAAGGGCAGATCAAAGGCATTCCGTTCGGGCCGCTGGGTTATTCACACTCAGCGGCCCGTTTTTTGTTCGCCTCATCGGCCTCGACAAGGCTCGTCAGGCCTCGTCACATCTCGACGATCCGCATACGCCCCTTACCCGCCTTCGTCAGGTTCGGCGCGGCAGCTGTAGTTTCTTCACACTGGTCGCCAGCATCGCGCTCAGTTCGTTGGCTTCGCGCTCGAGCGGGATCAGCGCCTCTCTGTTCCCGCCGCGCTCTCGCGCCAAGCGGAGCCAGTAGGCGGACTCGCGCGCTTCGCGGAGGGCCAGGCGATGTTTGTGCGCCATGTCGCGACGACTCTCGGCCGTCGCGCCTTCTTCAAGCAACGCTCCCACCGCAGTCGCCGAGCGCGACAGCTGGTCCGCTACCGGCAAGAACTCCGGACCAAGGCCACGCACCGCAGGCACGATCCGCATCACGCCAAGCCCAAACTGAAACGCCCGCTCCCGAATCGTCGCTCGCCGCTCCATGCCCCACCCAAGAGCAAGCGCCGTGCCGAGAGAGCCCTATAGAGAACGAGGCCGCCAAGTAGCAACATTTGCGACTCGACGACCCCTTCGACCTTTCAGATTGTGACGAGGAGGGGTGCAAAGGCCGTGAGGCCGAGCCTTCTGACTTTCCCCTTCTGACTTTCCCCTTCCCCCTTTTACTTCCTACTTGTGTCTTCTAACTTCCCACTTGCATGCGGTTTTCATCATATTCCCCTTCCCACTTCGTGATCACGACCGTCGCGAGGCAGTTGCCGACGACGTTGACCGACGTGCGGGCCATGTCCATCACGGCGTCGACGCCGAGGATGAGGGTGACGCCTTCGAGCGGGAGGTTGTAGCTCGCGAGCGTGCCCGCGAGGATCACGAGTGAGGCGCGCGGCACGCCGGCCACGCCTTTGCTCGTGAGCATGAGCGTGAGCATCATCGTGAACTGCTGGCCCACCGTGAGGTTCACGCCGGCCGCCTGCGCGACGAAGATCGACGCCATCGAGAGATAGAGCGTCGTCCCGTCGAGATTGAACGTGTAGCCGAGCGGGAGCACGAACGAGACGATGCGGCGCGGGCAGCCCATCGATTCCATGTTCTCCATCGCGCGAGGCAGCGCCGCTTCGCTCGTCGACGTCGAGAACGCGATGAGCCACGGCTCCTTCACGTAGCGGATAAAGCGGCCGACCGGGACCTTGAAGAACCACGCCACCGGCAGCAGCACGGCGCCAAGGAACACCACGAGGCCGAAGTACAGCGTGCCGATGAGGCCCGCGAGGTTCTTCATCACGCCGAGGCCCGACACGCCGATCGTGTACGCGATCGCCGCAGCCACGCCGATCGGGGCGTAGCCCATGATGAAGTCGGTGAACTTGAACATCGTCTCGGCGACGACTTCACAGAACGTGATCACCGGCCGGCCGCGCTCACCGATCATGCCGAGCGCGATCGCGAAGAGCATGCTGAAGACGACGATCTGGAGCACGTCGCCTTTGGCCATCGCGTCGATCACCGATTCCGGGATCACGTGGAGCAGGATCTGGTCCCAGCTCTGCGGCGCCTGCGCCGCCTGCGTCGCGGTGGTCGGCAGCGCCACGCCGACGCCCGGCTTGAGCAGATTCACGAGTCCGAGGCCGAGCACGAGCGCGATCGTGGTGACGATCTCGAAGTAGATGATCGCGCGCAGGCCCATGCGGCCGACGTCCTTGAAATGCCCCGCGCCCGCGATGCCCGCCACGAGCGTGGTGAAGATCAACGGCGCGATGATCATCTTGATCAGTCGCAGGAAGATCTGGCTGAACACCTTGATCGCCGGCGCGATCGCCGGATCGAATTTATTGATCAGGATGCCGGCCACGATGCCGAGGAAGAGTCCCAGGAAGATCTTCTGGGACCGAGACATGCCGGAACGAGGAGCGACGGTGGCGGAAGTCATCAGCCGCCGATGATAGCAGCAGGCCCGGCCCCTCCGCGCTATCCTGTGCGCCATGCGCACCCTCGTCGCCACCGCGGCTCTGGCCGCCTTCGCCGCCGCGGTTTCCGTTCAGGGCCAACAGGCCCCTCGTACGCTCGGCGCCGCAAGCGCGCCGGTCGCCGTGATCGACTTTGCCGCCGTGGACGCCAAGGGCCAGCCCGTGACGAACCTCACGGCCGCCGACGTCACGGTGGCCATCAACGGCAAGCCGCGCGAGGTGCGCGGCCTCGAGCTGATCACGCGCGAGCGCCCCGGCGCCGCCTCGGCCGATCCGCTGCCCGCCCCCTTCGCGACGAACGTCGCCGCCGGCTCGCGCGGCCGCTCGGTGCTCGCCGTGATCGACATCGAGACGATTGCGGCCGGTCGCGAAGAGCGCGTGCGCGAAGGCCTGAACTACTACGTCGACCAGCTCGGCCCGAATGACGAAGCCGGCCTCGTGGCCGTGCCGCACGGCGGCGTTACGCTCGATCTCACGACCGATCGCGGCGCGTGGCGCGCGGCCGTGGCCAAAGTCGCGGGCGCCGCCCCGACAACCGAGAGCACCGACGATGCGGCGTGCCGGTCGCGGCTGACGCTCGAAGCGATGACTAACCTGCTCCGCGCGCGGCCGGCGAGCGGCTCTCCGCTCGACGTGCTCTTCGTGTCTGCCAGCCTCTCGGGCCCGAAGTCGTACACGATCAACGGCACCACACAGCTCGGCCGCGGCAGCGTGGCGAAATGTGATCTGGCCAGCGACGCCTTCGCCGAACTCGGCCGCGCCGCCGCCTCCGCTCGCGCACGGATCTTCGTGGTGGTGCCGGACCAGATCCGCGCGGCCACGACCACGGGCCTCGACAGCCCGATGACCGGTCTCGAGAACGTTGCGGGCGTCACCGGCGGGACGTTGTTTCATTTGGCCGGCAGCGACGTGCCGCCGTTCCAGCGGATCGCGCTCGAGACGTCCGCGTACTACGCCGCCACGATCGCGGTCGATCCGTCGGATGCGCAAGCGCCCACGCGCACGCTGGATGTGAAGACCATTCGCACAGACGTCACGGTGCACGCACGCCCGTCGATCGCCTTTGCGCCGGCAACAGCGCGACCGGCCGCTGCGCCATCTCCGAAAGACATGCTGCGCACGGCGACGACGTATCGCGACGCCGGCCTCCGCATGGCGGCGTTTCATTCCAAGAATGCCGGCGACGACAAGGTGAAGATCGTTGTGCTCGCGGAGTCTGTGGGCGGCAACAAGCTGTCGGCCGCCGCGATCGGCGTGTACGACACGAGCAACAAGCTCGTGGCGCAGTGGTCGGCCGACGCGACCGCACTCGCCGCGCCGTCGCTCATGACCGCGTTCGTGCAGAACCCCGGCAAATACCGCATCCGCGTGGCCGCCACCGACGCCGGCGGCCGCGCCGGCACCGCCGACTACGACCTCGACGCCACGCTCACGCCCGCCAGCACCGTGCTCACGCTGAGCGCGATGCTCCTCGGCACGCCCGACAACACTTTCACGCCGAAGCTCAGCTTCAGCACGGAGCCGCAGGCCGTCGCCTACTTCGAACTCTACGGCGGCAAACAGGGCATGCCCGTGTCGGTCGCCGTCGAACTCGCGAAGACACTGAACGGCCCGGCCATGACCACGCTCCAGCCGAAGATCTCTGCCACGTCCGAAGCCGGGAAGTACATCGTGATGACGCCCATCGCCCTCGGCGCCCTCCCCCCCGGCGACTACATCGTCCGCGCCATCGTCGGACTCGACGGGCAACCCGCGGGCAGAACACTGCGAACACTCAGACTTGCCACTTCAAGTGGGAAGTAAGAAGCAACAAGTGAAGAAGTAAAAGTGGGAAGTCAGAAGTTGGAAGTGACCCTTTGAGGCGCGGATTGGGGCGACACCTGTTGAGAGCGGCCTGTCTGGCCGCGGCTCTAACTTTTTCCTTCCCCCTTCCCACTTCTACTTCCCCCTTACTGCTTCTTACTTCCAACTTGCCGTTATCTGTCTATGTCTCTGATGTGGAGGCGGCCAGGCGGGCTGTTGAGCAGTCGTCGCTGTCGGAGTTGCATGCGGCGCTGCGGAGAGATGGCGTCGAGTGGATTCTCGAGAAGGGTGCGGCGGAGGCGAATCGGCGGCGATTGATTGCGGCGACGTTTGCGCTCGATGCGGCCGGGGCCGGGGTGGTGACGCAGGCGAAGGACGTGGCGCCGCTCGTGGAGTGGGGTTGCGAGCAAATCCGGCGTCGGCTGCCGTCGGAAGCCGAGCGGCAGTGGCACATCGCGGCGCTCGCGCTGCTCGAAGGCACGGGCAATGCGCAGGCGGTGAGCACGCATCTTGCGCATGCGGCCGCACGACTGCGTGATGAACCTGCATGGGATCGTGCGCGGGTATGGCTCGCCGATGTGCAAACGCTCAACATCCATCCGCGTCAGCCGCTCGCCAGCCCGCGCGTGCCTGTGCCCGAGCCGCTGGCCGCGCAGTATCGCGCGCTCGCGAATGCGCCCGACTTTGCCGGTGATGCGCTCCTGCACGTGGCCTTCTTGCAACTGCTCGCGCGCGACGATGCGGGGGCGCGCACGTCGTTGCTGCAAGCGCAGCTGACGGAGGGCGTGGACACGCGCACGCGCTACCTCGCGCAGCTCTTTCTCGGCTGGATGCACGAACGCGCCAGCCGTCGCGATGAGGCGCTCGGCGCATTTCGCGCGGCGCTCGTGGCCGAACCGGCCGGCCGCACTGCCGCGGTGTGGTTGGCGACGCGCTATCAGCTCGCCGGCCGGCAGACCGATGCCGAGTCTGTGGCCGAGCGCGGGCTCGACGGCACGGTGGCCGGCGCGGATCCCTGGCGCACGTTCTATGCGGGCGATGTGTGGCGATGGCCCACGCTCCTGCGCCGTGTGAGAGCCGCGTGGTGAGATCGCTGCGCCTCCCGTTGCTGAAGACCTTCGCCGCCGTCGTGGCGATCGCTGTTGCGGCATGCACGCTCGTCGTCGCCGCGCAGGAACGGTTCCGCACCGACGTCGCCATCGTGACGCTGAACGTCGCGGTGCGGCAGAACGGCACGCCGGTGCGCGACCTGAAGGCCACCGACTTCGACGTCACCGACAACGGCGTGCATCAAGACGTGGAGCTCACGCCGGTCGGCGTGATGCCGGCAGACGTCACCGTGCTCGTGGACACGAGCGCGAGCATGGACGCCACGCTCGAGCAAACGCGCGCGCAGCTCGCCGACATCGCGAAGCAGTTGCGGCACGACGACCGCGTACGCGTGCTCACGGTGGCCGACGACGTGCGTGAGGTGTTTGGATTTCGTGCGGGCGGCAGTGCGCCGCCGATGGACGCCCTGGCGGCGGGCGGATGGACCTCGCTCTACGACGCGCTCGGTCTCGCGCTCATTCATCGGCCCTCGCGCGAGCGCGGCCACCTCATCGTGACCTTCAGCGACGGCATCGACTCGTCGAGCACGATCGACCTCGACACGGTCACGGCGCTCGCCCGTCGCTCGGAAGCGGTCGTCGATCTCTTCGTGCTGGTACCGAAGCCGCTGTGGCAATCACCACGGGCGCTGCCGTCGCGCGAAGAACCCACACTGCCACCGGTGGCGAGGCTCGTGCAGCGCACTGGCGGCGACACACGCGTGGTGCGCGCCACCGACAACATCGCTGCGGCCTTTCGCGATGCCCTCACCGAATATCGTCGTCGCTACGTCTTGAGGTACGCGATGCCGGCCGGCGCACCCGGCAGTTGGCACGACGTGAAGGTGGCGATCACGCAGCGCGGTCGATTCGACGTGCTCTTGCGTGACGGCTACACGCAGTAATAGATGATGCGCCGACAACATCCCAACCGTTACGCTTTCAACTGATTAAGAGAAATTAAGGCAGCACCGCGCCCTACGTAGTACCGTCTCGCCTTCATCAATTCATCCCGAAGACGCGGGGCACCCCGACACGCCGACGTGTTGAAACGAAACACTTTGCCCTCGTTCTCAGGGACTTTTAGCGAACTTTTTATGACACGAGGCGCGCTATTGGCGCAGGACGACGGGAACGAGGACGACGAGATTTTCTGAAGACGGCGCTATTGGCCACATCAGTGCCGCTCATCAACATGGTGCCGCTCAAGGCCTCGACCACGCGACGCCACGTGGTGGTGATCGGCGCGGGCATGGCGGGTCTGGCCGCCGCGCGTAAGCTCACCGACGCCGGCAACGTCGTCACGGTGCTCGAAGCGAAGAATCACATTGGTGGTCGCGTCTACACCGAGCGGTCGGTGGACGGCATTCCGATGGATCTCGGCGCCGGCTGGATCCATGGACCGTCGTCGGGCAACCCGATCGTCGGGTTGCTCAATCAGACGAAGGCGCCGACGTATTTGACCAACGACAGCAGCGTGACGGTCGTGAACTCGGCCGGCCAGGACGTCACGGATCAGCAGTTCGGCTCCGCGAAGAGCCGCTACGACAAGCTGCTGGTTGACGCGAAGGCGTACGCGGCCACGCTCCCAAACGACATCAGCCTGGCCGACGCCATCAAGCATGTGGATCCGTTCGCGCTCACGGATCCGTTCATGCTCTATCCGCTCAACACCACGCTCGAGTTCGACAAGGGCGGCTGGCGTCGCAGGACAACTGGAACTACTCGCGCAGCATCAGCTTCGCGCTCGCCACGCCGCGCAACTACACGGGCGTGCGCGCGACGTATCAGGCGAACGACACGGTGGCGATCTCGGGCATGGTCGTGAACGGCTGGAACAACGTCGTCGACAACAACAGCGGCAAGTCCATCGGCGGTCAGATCACGCTCACGCCGAACAAGGAGTTCTCGCTCACGACCGGCTACCTCGGCGGTCCGGAGCAGGACGACAACACCACCGACTGGCGCCATCTGTGGGACACGAACTTCACCTACGCGGCGAGCAAGGAAGTGAGCCTCGCGGCCGACTACGTGTATGGCCAGGAAGCCCAGGGCACGAAGACCTACAAGTGGACGGGCGTCACGGGCTACCTCCAGTACACGCCCAACGACATGTTCTCGATCACGCCGCGTTTCGAGTTCTTCAACGACCACGACGGCCTCGTGACCGGCGAACAGGAGAACGTGAAGGCGGCCACGGTGACGATGGGCTTCAAGGCGAAGGATGATCTGCTGGCGCGCGTGGAATTCCGCCGCGACTGGTCGGATCACCCGTACTTCTTCAAGAACACGACCGAAGTGCAGGCGCAGAGCACGCTCACGGTGGGCGTGGTCTACACCTTCCACGCGAAGTAGGGCGCGGCACTCGCCGCACCCACTGGCCTCTGCCGGCTCGCTCCCCAGGCCGGCAGAGGCCGTTTTACGTTCGGCGCTCCCCTCGCCCGCGCCGGTACAATCCGCTCGCATGCTCGAGCAGCGCCTCTGATGTCGACACCGACGAATCTGCTTCCGTTGTTTCTCGCGATCGGCGTGGTCTTTGGCGGCCTCGCCGCGGGCGCGGCGTATCTGATCACGTATCACGAGTACAAGCAGCGCATGCTGCGCCCCGATCAGAACCCGCGGCAGATGGCGCTCAGCACCGCGCTGATGACCTACGCGTTCTTCCTTGTGGCAGCGGTGGTGTTGGCGCTGGTGTTGCAGCCGAAGTAGCGAGAAGGCTGCGATGATCTGGTACGCGCTCGCCCTCGTGTTGCCGACGCTGGCGGGCCTCGGCGCGGGTTGGCTGTTCTGGCGCCGCCGTCAGGTCACCGTGGGCAACGCCGTCGGCAGCCTCGTTGTCTTCCTTGGCATCCTGTTCTGCATGGGGTGCCAGTACGTGACGCTGCAACGCCAGATGGCCCAATGCGTGTCGGACCTCACCGCGTGCCCGTCGGATGCATCAATGCCGTTTCTCATCTACGCCTGCATCGGCTTCGTGGATGTAGCGACGATCTTCTGGCGCAGCCTGATCTTCGAAGAGCGCAATCGGGAGAACTTCTCGGACTGGTCATAGGGTCTTGAGTGTCTATCTGGCGCCTGTAACTACGCCGCGTGTCCGTCATATTCGAAAGCCGGGGTTCAACTTTGCACATTTCTTACGGCCCAGTCTCTCAATCTATCGACGCCGAATGGTGGACGGCTGCTGGAATGGACACCTTTAGTCCGGGTCGTGATTCGTACCGAGCGGGCCCTCCGGAGGATGAGAGCGACTCGGAACGTCGAACCGTAATCGTTGAGCTACGAACGGTTGAGCCATTAGTTAGGCGACTGAGTCACGGCGTCTTCAACGACAACGCTGGGCCTGGATCCGCCAGACGGCGGGTGATTGACATCCTCTCGGGCTTTCGCGCTGATGCGCCTCTACCACCAATACAGTTGGATCGCCTGCCGCCAGGCTCCCCGTATCAGTTTCGTATCTACAACGGGGCTCATCGTTTCTACTGTTCGATGGCCGTTGGATTCACTCGCATTCCTGCGGTCGTGTACGAGTTCGAGGAGTGGATCCGCAGAGCTGGCGGCTGATCAGTGATCGTCGCGTTCGCGCATGACGCGCTTCCACTCGTTGGCGCGATGACGACGACGCACAATTTCAACGATGGCAATAGCGAGGGCGATGAGCCCGGCGAAGACGAAGTACATCGGCGCGGTTGAATCCCCGTTGGCCATTGGCGGCGGCACGTTCGGCGGTGCTTGTCCCAGGCCCTGAAGCATTTCAGGAGCGGGAGTGTAGACCACTACTCAGTAGGTGGAGATTAAAAGCCGGGCGCGGAGCGCGTAACTAAAGTTATAGTCGGCCATCTTTGCGGGAGATGACCATGAACCGTCAGCTGCGTCGATTCGTTGCGACTACGCTCCTGATCCTCTGCTCTTGCGGACTCTTGGCGGCGCAGAAGGGGAAGTCGTCCAGCAGCAAGAGCGTCCCCGTGAAGGGGTACACGACCAAGAGCGGAAAGACGGTGGAACCGTACACGCGGAGCGCTCCGAAGTCGTCCGGAAGCTCCACGAGTTCGAAGGGCTCCAGTACGACCGCGTCCACACCGGCACCGTCTGTTCCAGCGGCCGCAACATCATCGAGCGCCGTCGCGCGTGACAAAGACGGCAAGATTGCCCGCAGTGAAGCGGCGAAGGCTGCGTTCATGAGGCAGAGCGGCTATCCGAATGGCCGCCCTGGCTACGTGGTCGATCACATCAAGCCGCTGGCCTGCGGCGGCGCAGATACACCGGCCAACATGCAGTGGCAAACCGTTGCAGCGGCCAAGGCCAAAGACAAAGTCGAACGGAAAGGCTGCGACGGGAAGTAACCGGAGACGTCTCACGGATGTGCTGCGCGCGTGACCTAGAGTGCTAGGCTAGGCGCGGGTGAACGGCTCAACAGTTCCTGACCGACAAGACCTCTCGCTGCTGCGTAGGCGCGCACAATTCGTGTGGCTGATCGCCGGCATCGCCGCACCTGTGTTCACGGTGCTGACGTGGTTCGTCATCGTGACGCCTTGGGCGAATGCTGTTCCCTGGCTGCGTGTCGTCATTGGCCCAGGGCTCGTCGTGTTGTTAGTGGTGTGGCTGGGACTCGGCGCACGATGGGCGCTCGGAGCCGTACCGGATATCTCAGAACGGCTGAAGGTGCAGATGAGCGGCCGAGCCCGAAAGGCTTACGCCTTCAACGCTCTTCTTCTGCTTGTCGCATCGGGCGCGTGGTCCGTGATCACACACTCCATTCGGGCGCTCTATCTAGCGGCCACCGCCGTGGTCATGCTGAGCTTTGTCTGGTTCTCCATCGGCACCATCATCTCGATGGCAGCGGTGGGCAGCCTGTACCGAACAGACCGCGCTCGAAATCCCTCGGCTTGAGGATCGAGGCGCTCTAGTGGCGCGGAGCCGCTGGCTTCCAGAGCAACAACCACAACGCCCGGCCCGCCTTCGCGAAAGATCCGCTTCGGCGGGCGCGCCAAGTGGACGAGAACACTGTTGGCGCGCCCGGCAGGACTCGAACCTGCGACCACCGGCTTAGAAGGCCGGTGCTCTATCCAACTGAGCTACGGGCGCGTGTGTCTATCGTAGCGCCGATGGCGCTGCGGGCGATTCGAGATACGCCGCCAACTTGCGGAGCGCCATCGCCCAGCCGACCTCGTTGTCCTCGGGCGAGAGGCCGGGCGGCAAGCCGTCGTGAATGGCGCTGAGGAACGTGCCCGTGCCCGCGTCTTCGAGCGTGAACGTCACCGTCATCTGCCCCTGAAGCGCCGCGTCGTCGGTGACGAACGTGTGCAGCTCCACCACGCGCTCGTTCGGCACGAGCTCGAGAAAGCGCCCCTGATACGTGTCGCGCTCCGGCGTCGTCTTGCCATTCCCCGTGGGGAGGTCGTACGCAAGCGTGATGCAGAAGTCGCCGCCCACGCGCGCGTCGAAGGCCTCGACCGTGCACGTCATCTGATCGGGCACCT
>CAYFLU010000058.1:0-19011 GCA_964343975.1 uncultured Solibacteraceae bacterium | reverse complement strand
GGGTATTAGCGCTTCCCGCCGAAGATCGAGCCGAGCACGCCCCGCACGATCTGGCGGCCGATGCCGCTCGAAATGGCCCGGGTGGCGCTCTTCGCCGCCACGTCGATCAACCCATCGTGGTGCCCGCCGCGCGGGCCGGTGGTCCCGAAGAGGATGTCATTGAGGCCCGACGGCACGGGCTTGGCCGCGGGGCCGCTGGTACCCAGCGGGGCGTTGCCGGCGGGCGCATTTGAGCCGGCCGCAGCGGCCTCGTCATTCTTCGCCGCGGCGCGGGCCTTGATCTTCTCGTAGGCCGACTCGCGGTCGACAACCTTCTCGTACGTGTCCTTCACCGGCGACTTGTCGATGATCGCCTTGCGCTCCTCTGGCGTCAGCGGGCCGATGCGGCCGGCCGGCGGGTAGATCCAGCAGCGCTCGACGACCGTCGGACTGCCTTTTTCATCGAGGAACGACACGAGGGCTTCGCCGACCGCAAGTTCCTGAATCGCCTTCTCGGTGTCGAATGCCGGATTCGCGCGCATCGTCGACGCGGCGGTTTTCACGGCCTTCGCGTCTTTCGGCGTGAACGCGCGAAGCGCGTGCTGCACGCGGTTGCCGAGCTGGCCGAGCACGGTCTCCGGCAGGTCGAGCGGGTTCTGCGTGACGAAGTACACACCGACGCCCTTCGAGCGGATCAGGCGCACGACCTGCTCGATCTTCTCGACGAGCGCATCGGGCGCGTCATCAAACAGGAGGTGCGCTTCGTCGAAGAAGAAGACCATCTTCGGCTTCTCGGGATCACCGACTTCCGGCAGATGCTCGAAGAGCTCCGACAGCAGCCACAGCAGGAACGTCGCGTAGAGCTTCGGCGAGTTCATCAACTGGTCGGCGGCGAGGATGTTGACCACGCCCTTCTGGCCGACATTCTGGATGAGGTCCTCGATGTTCAGCATCGGCTCACCGAAGAACGTGGTGCCGCCCTGCTGTTCAACTTCAAGAAGGGCACGCTGAATGGCGCCGATGGATGCCGTCGAGATGTTGCCGTAGTCGGTCGTGAACTGCTTCGCGTTCTCGCCGATGAACGACAGCATGGCGCGCAGGTCTTTCGAATCCAGCAGCAACAACCCGCCGTCGTCGGCGATCTTGAACGCGATCGTGAGCACGCCGCGCTGCGTGTCGTTGAGGTCGAGGAGGCGGCTGAGGAGCAGCGGCCCCATGTCGGAGATCGTGGCGCGCACGCTGTGCCCGCCCTTGCCGAACACGTCCCAGAATTCCGACGGGCTCGCGGCAAACGCCGGCGGATCGAACTTGAGCTGCTTCAGCCGGGCGTCCATTTTCGCGGAGAGCGAGCCGGCCGCGGCGATGCCCGAGAGGTCGCCCTTCACGTCGGCCATGAACACCGGCACGCCGATGCGCGAGAAGTGCTCGGCCATCACCTGCAGGGTGACGGTCTTGCCGGTGCCCGTGGCGCCGGTGATCAAGCCGTGGCGATTGGCGAGACCGGGCAGGAGGTTGAGGTCGCGGCCATCGGCCGTGCGGGCAATCGGAAGCGGCGAAGCAGACATGGCGGAAATTGTAGTGCGGGCCCGCGCGCCGCGCGCCAGCCCTTTCAGGTACATCTACTCAAGATCCGCGTGGCGCCGCCGATTCCCTAGAGCGTATGCGTCTCCCCAGCTCGCAGCACACACTCGTCTGGTCCTAACGCGCGGGCATCGCGTGGCAGAGATCCCGGTGAAGCCGCAGTAAGATGAGGGCGGCTCACCCAGTTCTACCTCTGCGTCGTTCCTTCCGTGGCGGGCAGCGGCTCACTCACACGGACGGAGTATTCCCAGGCGTGCACTGAAATCCATCGCGGCCGTCGTGGTCGCCGTCGCCCTCCTCGGCACTGTGGCGCGGGCATTCCGCGCGGCTGACGTCACGGGCAGCTACGAGGGCAACCTCGTCGTTGACGGCCAGGCGCCGCTCGCGACGCTGCTCGAACTGAAGCAGCAGGGCAATGACGTCACCGGCAAGGTCGGCGACCCGAAGAAGCCCGAAGAGATGATCCCGGTCACCGGCACGGTCGAAGGCGACGACGTGTCGCTCACAGGCAAGCCGCCGGTGGACAACATGACGGTGATCTTCAAGTTGAAGCTCGCCAACGGCCACCTCAAAGGCACCGCCACGTTCGACATGGGCGCGCAGAAGATCGACTTCACCGCCGACCTCACGAAGAAGTAGGCCTCACACAGGACGGCGCGATAATACGCGGCATGCCGCGTCGCGCCGTCCTGCTGCTCACCGCCGCCTGCACCACGCTCGCCCTCGCGACGCTTCCCGCGCAAACCGCACCACCCAAAGCCCGGGTGCACGAAGGTCTCCGCGAGATCCCGACCTACCCGTTCTCTGAACCGAACCCGATTCCGATCCTCGCGAAAGACACGCGCCTCTACCCGTACTTCTCGTTCGAGGGCTACGCGCATGACCCCGTGCCGCAGCGCTGGAACGTCGTCACGCTCGAGAACGACCTGATCGAAGTGAAGATCCTCCCCGCCGTCGGCGGCAAGATCTGGGGCGCGCGGGTGAAGAAGACCGGGCACGACTTCATCTACACGAACGACGCGCTGAAATTCCGCAACGTCGCGCTGCGCGGTCCGTGGACCTCCGGCGGCATCGAGTTCAACTTCGGCGTCGTCGGCCACACGCCGTCCACCGCCACGCCCGTCGACTACATCACCCGCGAGAACCCCGACGGCTCGGTGAGCTGCATCGTCGGCACGATGGACCTGCCGTCGCACACCGAGTGGCGCGTCGAGATCCGGCTGCCCGCCGACTCGGCCGCCTTCGAAACGCACGTGCTCTGGCACAACCCGACGACGATCGAGCAGCCCTACTACAACTGGATGACCGCGGCGGCCTTCGCGAAGGACGACCTGACGATGTCGATTCCCGGCAACGCGTATCTGGACCATCCGGGACCGCGGCACGATTGGCCGTTCGATGCGGCGGGACACTTCCTGCCGTCGTACGCCGACAACAAGTTCGGCGCCAACAAGTCGTTCCACGTCGTGGGCGAACTGCAGGATGTGTTCGGCGGGTACTACAACCAGGCCAACTTCGGCTTCGGTCATTGGGCGCGGCACGACGAGATGCCCGGGCAGAAGTTGTGGCTGTGGGCGTTGTCGCGCGCGGGCGGGATCTGGGAAGACCTGCTCACCGACACGCAGGGCCAGTACGTCGAGTATCAAGCGGGCCGACTGCTCGTGCAGTACACGCCGGGCGCCGACGAGACGCCGATTCGTCAGGCGGCATTCGATCCGATGGCAACAGATCGCTGGAGCGAGACGTGGTTCCCGCTCGAAGGCATCGGCGGCCTCACAGCGGCGTCGTCGAAGGGCGCGATCGCGGTGCGCGATGACAACGGCGCGCTGCGGATCGGCGTGAACAGCTTCATGCGCGCGAACGACACCGTGCGCGTGCTCGTGAACGAGCGTGTGGTCAGTGAGCAGCCAGTGACGCTGACGCCGCTCGTGCCCGCGGTGGTCACTGCGGCGCATCCGGCCGGCACGCCGTACCGCGTCGAGCTGCCCGCGCTCGGCATTCGCTACGACTCGGATCCGGCGGCGCGCGCGCTGTCGCGGCCGTTCGAAAGCGATCCGGCGGCCGTGGCGACGATTCCCGCGGCAGACCGTGACGTGTTCCAGGCGAAGGAGCTGATCGAGGCGCGCCGCTATGAACAGGCGCGCCCATTGCTCGCGCGCGTGCTGGCGTCGAGCCCGTGGCATCACGATGGCCTCCTCGCGATGGCGGATCTCGAGTATCGCCGCGCGCGGTACGCCGAGGGCCTCGCCGTCATCACGAAAGCGCTGCGTCTCGACACCTACGACGCCGCCGCCAACATGATCGCGGCCAATCTCTACCGCGCGCTCGGCAAGACGACGGATGCGCGCGATGCCTACGGCTGGGCCGCGCGCGCGATGACCTATCGCGCGGCCGCCACGACAGCACTCGCGGAGCTGGCGCTCGCGCGGCGCGACTGGGCCGAGGCCGCGCGCTACGCGCGCCATGCGCTCGACTACAACCGCCTCAACCTCACGTCCTGGGAAGCGCTCGCGATTGCCGAGCGGCGCGCCGGCGAAGAGAGTCGCGCGGCGGACGCGCTGAAGGAGATCGCCGCGCTCGATCCGCTCAACCACTTCGTGCGCGCCGAGCGCTATCTCGGATTCCCCGGCGACGGCACCGCCACAGCGTTTCAGGCCGGGCTGCGCAGCGAGTTCCCCGACGAGTCGATCATGGAACTGGCGTCTGGCTACGCACGACGAGGACTCGCCGACGATGCGGCGTCGATTCTGGCGATGACGCCGATGTCGCGCCCGGACACGCTCGCGCGCGCGTGGCGCGCCTATCTCACGCGAACGGGCACATTGGCCCCGGCAGACATCACGCTCGTGTTTCCGTATCGCGCAGAGACGCTGCCCGTGCTGCGCTGGGCCGCCGACACGACGAAGCACTGGTCGTGGACCTACCTCGCGGCACTGAACCTCTGGGCGTTCGATCGCGGTGACGAAGCGCTGGCGCTGCTCGTGCCAGTCGGCACCACACCGCGCGAGCCGGTGTTCTACGCCACGCGCGCCGCGCTGACGCTCGCGGCGGATCCGGCCGACGCGCGGCATGCGGCAGAAGAGGATCTGAAGCGCGCCACCGCCTATGCCGGCAGCACGCGCGTGCTCCATCTGCCGCTGATCCAGTACTACCAGTCGAAGGGACGATGGGCCGAGGCACTGGCCGCGTCAACGGCGGCGCTCGAGCGGTTCCGCGACGATTTCAATCTGCAGATCCTGCACGCGAAGTCGCTCGTGCATCTCGACCGCGGCGCCGATGCCGTGACGGTGCTGAACACGGCACGCGTGCTGCCGTCGGAGGGCGCGCGCGAGAGCCATCAGCTGTACGTGCAGGCGCACGTGCTGGCCGCGCTCGACGAGATCCGCGCGGACCGGCTCGACGCGGCCGGTAGCCACGTCACGCAGGCGTTTGAATGGCCGGAGCATCTGGGGCAGGGGCGGCCGTACGTGCCTGAAGAGCGGTTACTGCTCTTCCTGCGGGCCGAGCTGGCGCGGCGTCAGCAGCGCGCCGGCGCCGAGCGTGATGCCCTCGCCCAGATTGCCGCCGCCACGACGCCCGGCGGCGCGCTCGCCATCACCGATGTGCTCGCGATTCCGGCGCTGCAGACGCTCAGCCGGCGCGGTGACGTGCCACGCGTGCTCGCCGCCGCCGATCGCCCGGGCACCGATCCCGGTGTGGCCGCGCTGGCGCACGCCCTCGACGCGGGTACGTTGCCATCCGACCTGCGCGCGCGCTTCCCGCGACTGTTCGCGGATACGGATGCCGAGCTGATCCTGCGCGCGCTCGAGCTCGCGCGGCGATAGCAGGCACCAGCGCGTCCTCAGCGCGGCATCAACGGGTCATCCGCGGGTCAGGGCCAGCCACCACGCTGCGGCGGCGATGGCGACGGCGATCGCCCCCGTCGCTTCCTGCGCCCCCGGTGTGACCAGCCGCGCCGGCAATCGCCAGGCCGCCGCGCCGCCGCACACCAGCCCGGCGGCGAACCCGCACAGATGCGCGCCCACGTCGGTGCGTTCGCCACCGACGCCGAGCCACGCCAAGAGCGCCGCGCCCATGACGAGCGGCGCCCAGCGGCGCAGCGCGCCCGCACGTCCGCCGCGTCGCCGCAGGGCATCGAACATGACCTGCGCGCCGAGCAATCCGAAGACACCGGTCGATGCGCCCACCGCCGTATGTCCGGGCGCCTGCAGGAACGCATTCGCCATGTTGCCGGCCCCGCCGGCGACGATGAACGTGAGCGAGGCGAAGCCGGTGCCGACGCTCTGCGCGAGCATCACGCCGAACACGGCGCCAAAGAGGATATTGCCACCGAGGTGCTCGAGATCGGTGTGCAGACCGAGCGCGGTCACAGCGCGCCACCAGGCGCCGGCGCACATCTGTGCGGCGTCGGCGGCGCCCGCGCGCATCCAATCGATGCCGTAACTGCCGGCGGCGCGCGCGCGATCGAGGATCACGAGCAGCGCCGCGTACACGAGCGCGCCGCCGACGCCCGGCGACAGCACGGGCACCGACACCGGCGGGCGCGGCCAATCACGGTTCTCACGCACGAACGCGTCGAGCTGCTCCCGCGCGCGCCCGGCGTCGTCGTCCGCGACGAGCAAGATACAGCCGTCGTCGATCGCGGCGATCGTCGACGGGATGCCGACGGCCTGAAGCACGAGCGCGTGCCCCTCGAGACTCTCGCGACTGGGCCCGCGGCTCACTTCGGCCCAGCGAGGATCCGGCTCGACTTCCATGCCTCCGAGTCTATGATGAGCAGCAATGTCGCGCGCCACGCTCCTCTCCCTCGCCCTCACGCTGTCGCTCACGCTGCCCCTCACGGCGCAGTCGGGCTCGAAGTTCTCCGCGGCCCTCGCCGACCGCGCGGACGTCAAGCAAGCCCTCGGCTATCTCGACGCGCACTTCGACGCGCACGTGGCCGAGTGGATCGCGCTCACGGAGATTCCGGCGTTGTCGACGCACGAACAGCAGCGCGCCGCGCATGTGATCGCGGAGATGAAGAAGCTGCCGGGCCTGCAGATCAGCACGGATCCGATTGGGAATGTCACGGTGAAGCGCCCGGGCACGGGCGGGGGGCCGGCCATTGTCATCGCGGCCCACATGGACACCGTGCATCCGATGAACACGGACCTGAAGGTGAAGCGGCTCGCCGACGGCACGTTGCACGCGCCGGGCGTCTTCGACAACACGGCCTCGGTGGTCAACGCGCTCCAGACGCTGCGCGCGCTCGACGCGGCAAAGATCAAGACACGCGGCGATCTCATCTTCGTCTTCACCGTGCAGGAAGAGCTCGGCTTGAAAGGCATGTATTACTGGATCGACCACAACCCCGCGCCGGCGATGATCGTCGCGAGCGATGCGTCACTCGGCGACGTGAACTACGGCGCGCTCGGGATCTACTGGTCGAAGATGATCTTCACCGCGCCGGGCGCGCACACGATGAACTCGCGCAACCAGCCGCATCCGGCCCGCGCGGCAGCGCAGTGCATCACCGACATCTATTCCGTGCCGCTGCCCCCGGCCACCGCAGAAGTGCCGGCCATCTACAACGTCGGCATGCTCGGCGGCGGCACGGTGGTCAACGCGATCGCGCCGGAAAACTGGTTCACGGTGGACCTCCGCACGATCGACCCTGCGATGCTGAAGGATCTCGACGCGAAGATCGTCGGCAAGTGCGAAGCGGCCGCCCGTGCGTTCGGCGTCACGTTCCGTCGTGAGTTCATCCAGCAGTCGGAAGCCGGCGGGCGCCCCGAAACCCTGGCGCCCCGCCTCAACCATCCCTTGATCCTCACAGCCATCGATGTCCTGAAGCACGTTGGCGCGCCGGCCACCACGGCGCCCACCGGATCGACCGACGCCAACGTCGGCGTCGTCCGCGGCATTCCGTCCATCGCGATCGGGCGGTCGCGCGGCGGCAATCAACACTCGCTCAGCGAATGGGCCGACGTCGCGACCGAAAAGATCGGCGTGCGCCAGATGCTGTTGCTGCTCGTCTCGCTCGCCGAAATCGGCTAGCGGATCACCGCCGCACGCAACACGGCATCACCACGCCGGGCGCCGGCCTGCAGGTTGCCGGACACGGGCCCGTCCCCGTGTTCGAAGGACACCACGTACTGCGATGTGAGCGCCGCGCCCACGTTGGTGAGCGCCTGCACGAGGCCGGTCGGGGCCACCATCGTGATCCGGCGGCCGCCCGTGATCGGCGGCAGGTTCTCGAAGAGCACCTCCCGCACGGGGGCGCTGGCGCCAACAACCACGGCCCAGAACGACGCGCCGGCCTTCTGCACCTCGATGGCCGCCTCACGCGGCTGGGTTTCGCCGTCATCGGGGGAGCCCAGACTGACCGTGACCACCGCGCGACGCGATGTCTTGGACTTCTGCAGATCCTTGCCGGTGTCGATCAATCCCTCGACGAGCACGCCGGCCGACCGCTGGCTCGCCACCAGACGGTTCACCGCCTTCAGGATCTTGTCGCCGTTGTTCGTGTAATCCTCGGTCTTCACGGCCGCACCGGCATATTCCATCAGCGACACGCGCGACTCGGGATTGTCGGCATACACCGCTTTCACGAGGGCCGCGAGCCCGTCACGCATCTCACGGGTCGGATAGTTCTGCCCCATCGGCGGCTTGGCCGTGTCGATCACGATCGCGACGTCGAGTGGCTCGGTCGCCAACGTGGCCGCGGTCACCGTCCGCCGCTGTCCGTCCTCCTGAATGATGAATTCGTCCGGCTTCAGATCCCGGAGCGGCGCGCCGCTCTTGTCGAGCACGGTGATCAGCGCCTGCCGTTCGGCCGGCGCCGCATGACCACCCGCGCCCAGACACACCACGAGCCCCAAGACACACAGTGTCAATGTCCGCATGAGTTGATCCCTCAGCCTGTTAGACACCCGATGTGCGGGTTCGGCCGGGTTCTTTGCGAATATTTTCTAGAGGCTGCGGCGGAACAGTCGCGTCGCCAGTGTCATGGCGACGATCGAGAAGCCCGACAGGAACAGCAGGTCGGTGGTGATCGCCTCGAGGCCGGTATTCTTCAGCAACAGACACTTGAACGCGTGTACCGCGTACGTGAACGGATCCACGGCCGCGATCCACTGCATCCATGCCGGGAATCCCTGCTGCGGATACACCGCGCCACTCGGGAAGTAGAGCAAGGTGTTGAGCACCCCGAAGGTCGCGCGCGGCACGAGCGGATCGGTCACGCGCACCATCAGCAGGAACATCAAGCTGATGAGCGCGAACGCGGTCAGCACGATCACGAGCAGCAGCTTCAGCAGCCGCAGCGGCTCCAGCGGATCCGGAATGCCCGCGATCAACGAGCCGATGGTCATGAGCACGGACCCGGTGAGCACGGCCTTGATCGTGCCCGAGAGGTTGAACCCGGCGATCAGCTCGAACTTCGTGATCGGCGTCACGAGGTAACCCTCGTGCAGCCCGCGTGCCTTGTCGTCGATGAAGATGATGCCGCCGCCGATCATGACCATCATGAAGATGGACATCGTGATCGATCCCGGCAACAGGTACTGGATGTACGGCACGTACGGGTACACCTCGACCACGTCGAGGCCCGGGCGGGCCGGGGTGCGCTCCACGGCCACCATCGGGTCGCCGAGCGCGCCCACGAGGGAGCCCATGGCCGCCGCCAACGTGCCGGTGACGAAGCCGTCGGTGTTGTCTTCGATCAGCGCCAGCCGCGGATGATTGCGCTGCAGTACCCGTCGTGAGTAGTCCGGCGGAATCGTGAGCACGCCATTCACGCGACCGTTCCGCAGATCCGTCACCGCCTCGCCCTGATCAGCGTACGGGATCATCTCGAACGTCCGCGCATTCGCGGCCACCGCGCCGCCCAGTTCCCGCACGCGCACGGCCGGCAGCCCGCCGTCCTGATCGACGACGGCGACCTTCAGCTGTTTGACGTTGCCGCCGAACGCGTAGCCGAGCACCACCAGCTGCACGAGCGGAAACAGCAGCGACATGATGATGAGCGTCGGGCTGCGGCGGAAGCGGCGCAGTTCGCGTTCGATGATGGCCCAGGTGCGCGCCATGTCAGCGTCCCCGCATCGCCTGGAAGTTCATGGGCGCGGCCTCCTGCAGCGCATCGCGCAGCGCGCGGCCCGTGTAGTGCACGAACACATCGTCGAGCGTCGTACTCTGCACCGACAGCGACTTCACGGTGATGCCCGACTGCGCCGCCAGATCCAGCACCGCGCGCGTCGTGGCCGGGCCGATCGACGAATTCAGGCGCCACACGCCGTCGTGATCGGTGATGGCATCCACATGCGGCAGGCGTTCGAGGCGCGCGTGCCAATCGTCGGGCACCGCGTCGAAGCTCACCTCGAGCACGTTCTGTCCGGGAATCGACGCCTTCAAGCGCACGGGCGAATCGAGCGCCTTCAGCTCGCCGTGATCCACGATCGCGATGTGATCGCAGAGACGGTCGGCCTCGTCCATGTAGTGCGTCGTGATCAGCACCGTGAGGTTCCACTCGCGCTTGAGGCGCGTGAGCATCTCCCACACATGCACGCGCGACACCGGATCGAGGCCCGTCGTCGGTTCGTCGAGGAAGAAGATGCGCGGCTCGTGCACGAGACCGCGCGCGATCTCCACGCGCCGGCGCATGCCGCCCGACAGGTTCTTCACCGGCTTGTCGGCCCACTGCGTCAACTCGACGGCCGCGAGCAACTCGCCGATCAGTTTCTGCCGCTTCGGCCGCGGCACGCCGTAGAGCTTCGCGTAGATGATGAGGTTCTCTTCCACGCTGAGCTCGAGATCGCTCGTCATCGCCTGCGGAATCACGCCGATCACGCGCCGCACGTCGTCGGGGTGCGTGACGATGTCGTGGCCGCCGATGAGCGCCGTGCCGCCGGTCGGCTCGAGCAGCGTCGTCATCATGCGGATGAGGGTGGACTTGCCGGCGCCGTTCGGCCCGAGCAGGCCGAACACTTCGCCCTCCTCGACACCGAAGGTGACGCCCTTGACGGCCGTGAAGTCGCCGTAGCGCTTCACCAGACCGCGGACGTCGATCGCGAGTGCCGCCATCCTACCGCCCCAGCGGCAACACCGCGTAGGCGGTCATGCCGACGGCGAGACGACGGTCCGCGTTGTTCACGCGCAGGCGCACTTCGAAGGTCTTGATGTCGCGCTTGGTGCGGCTCACGTCGCGCTGTGTGGCAAACCCGGCGTCCACGCCGCGGTAGGTGACCGTGCCGGAGGTCTCTGCGCCCGAAGGCAGGCGCACCGTCAACACGGTGCCCACCGGCACGCGCTCGATGTACGACTCTTCCACGTCAACGCGAATCCAGAGGTCGTCGGGATTGACGAGCGACACGATCGGCTGGCCGACGCCGACGACTTCCCCTTCACGCGCGGCACGCACGTTCACGACGCCGTCGATCGGCGAACGCACCTCGGTGTAGGCGAGGCGCACGTCGGCTTTGGTCCGCTGCGCATCCGCAGCGGCGAACTGCGCCTTCGAGGCCTGCAACTGATCGCGGCGCATGGCGACCTGCTCCGCCGTCGAACGCGCCAGCGCCACTGCGGCTCGCGCGGAATCCACCTGCTTCTTGAGCGCATCCACGCGCGCCTTGGCCGCGTCGTACGACGTCTGCGCCTGATCGAACTCGGCCGCGGCCGCCACGTTCGACTTCACCAGCTGCCGCACCCGATCGAGCTTCTGTCGCGCGCTCTCGAGATCCGCCTCCGCGGACGCCCGCTGCGCGTCGGCCGACGCCACGTTGGCCTCGGCCTGCTGCACCGCGTTCTGCGTTTGCTGTTCCTGGAACCGCAGCGCCGCCTCGTTCTGCCGCACCTGCGACGACAGCCCCTGCGCGTTCTCGGCGAAGTACGCGCGGTCGGCGCGGAGCTCATCCGGCGCGATCGTGGCGATCACTTGATCTTTCTTGACGACGTCGCCTTCCTTGACGGCGAGCGACGTGAGCTGGCCACCGGCCATCGGACTGACGATGACGTCGTTCGTGGTCACGATGCCGGTCAGGACCACGGACGTCGGACGCGTGCGGGCATACACTTCGTAGCCCACAGCGCCAAGCACCAGAAGCACAAGCAGGGGAGCCAATTTCTTCATGGCAGTCTTTCTATTCAATCACGCGGCGATCCGCGTCACATGCAGGAAGACGAACAGACCGGAAAGATATTGCCGGGGCTAGCGGGGGGCCGCGTGCACGGCCCGCACGGCCCGCACGGCGAAGAGCAGCGCGATGAGCAGCAGACCGCCGCCCACGAGAAACGCGAGTCCCGGCAGGCCCCAGCTCGCGCGGGTGCTGATCGAGGCCGCGAAGATCGTCGTGAAGAAGCCGGGACCGATCATGCCCATCAGGCCCTGCACGCTGGTGTTCGCGCCCGACAGCTTCCCCTGCTCGCTCACATCCACGCAGCGGGTCATGAGGCCCTGAATGCTCGGTCCGAAGAGGCCCATGAACGCCCCGAACGGGATGCCGAGACAGAAGAGCCGGCCGGTCGGCGCGAGGCCCCAGAAGAGAAAGCCGAGGATCCCCGACATAAGCCCGAGCACGAGGGCTTTGCGCTCGCCGAGCGCGGTCACGATCGGCCGGACGAGCCCCCCCTGGACCACGGCGCTCGCCAGCCCCACACCCGTCAGCGCAAACCCGAGTGTGCGCTCGTCCCAGCCGTAGCGAAAGCTGGTGTAGAGCACGAACACGTTCTGCATGACCTGATGCGCGAGCATGTAGAGCGCGTAGATCCCGGCGAGCCCCCAGAGCTCATGATGCGAGCGCAACAGCCGCAGTGACCCGAGCGGGTTCGCCTTCGCGAAATCCACCGTGGCCGAGCGGCGATCGGCGGTCAACGACTCGGGCAACACGAAGAATCCGTAGGTCGCGTTCACCAGCGTGAGCGCCGCCGCCACCCAGAACGGCAGGCGCGGATCCATGGCGCCGAGCACGCCACCGAAGGCCGGGCCGAGCACAAACCCGAGCCCCCACGCCGCGCCCATCATGCCGAACGCGCCGGCCCGCTTCTCGGGCGGCGTGACGTCGGCGATGTAGGCAGCCGCGGTCGTGAAGCTCGCCCCCGTGATGCCCGAAATCACCCGGCCGACAAACAGCCAGCCGAGCGACGGCGCCAGCGCCATGAAGATGTAGTCGAGGCCCAGCCCGAAGTTCGAGAAGAGCAACACCGGCCGCCGGCCAAAGCGATCCGACAGCGCACCGAGCAGCGGCGAGGCCACGAACTGCATCGCCGACCACACCGTGCCGAAGAGGCCCAGCATCCGCGCCGCCGAGGCGGTATCGCCACCGAGGAACGACTCCACGAGCTTCGGCAGCACGGGAATGACCACCCCGAGTGCCAGCACGTCGAGGACGACGGTGACGAAGATGAAGGCGACCGTGCCGCGACGCATCAGGTCAGGCGCGTGCTTTCAGGGCGCGAACGGTCGCGGCGGCGAAGTTGTTGCCGAAGCGCAGCGTGTCGGCGAGGGTGACCGTGCAACCCGCCTCTTCGAACCACCGGCGCACGGTGTCGATCCGCTGCGGATGGTCGTGCTCGGGCGAGAACATGTCGAACGTGTCGAGCACCGTCCATTCACGCAGCTGCGCGGGGCTCAGGTTCGGCGGCAGCGTGCCCGCGATGTCCACGATCGGCACGAAGCGATTCACGAACCGGCCGATGCCGATGCGATCGGTGAACCGGCAAAACGCCATCATCCAGTCGACGTTCGCGTCGATGCGCTGCAACAGCGTCTCGTGCGACCACCGTTTGGTGATCGGACGGAACAGGTACTTCGCATGCAGCTTCGTCCACCAGCCGTTGACGGCGTAAAAGTCGACGATGACCTCACCGCCCGGCTTCGCCTTGGCCACGAGCGCGTGCACCGACTTGCGGAAGTCGGGCGTGTGCTGCAACACACCAAAGCAAAACACCTTGTCGAAGCTGTTGTCGGGGAACGGCATGTCATAGACGCTCGCCTGAAACAGATGGAAGCGATCGCCGTGCTGGCCGTTGTTGCGGTAGTTCGCCGACACCGCATCCGAGTAGTCGATGCTGTAGAGCGTGGCCGGCGTGTAGTCGAGCACGATCTGCGAGAACCGGCCGGCGCCACTCCCCACTTCGAGGATCGTCTGCCCCGTCAGGTCCTGACGATCCCAGGCCGTCTCGACGAAGAAGCGCTCGCGGCTCAGCGAGAGCGCATCGGGCGTCTCACGATCGATCTGCGTCTTCTGAAAGCGGTTCCACTGGAAGCCGAAGTTGTCGGCGTAGTTGTGCTCCGGCACGAACCGGGGCACGTCCCGCACCACCGGAAACCGCGCGCCGGCGTCGTCGACAAACGCGTCGCCCACACGGGTGAGAGGCCGGCCGTTGGCCGGGTTGATCAGCGGAATCATCGGCTCAGCGCTGGATCTTGGCGATCTCGTCGTAGAGCACGGCCGACGCGATGATGCCGTTGTGGAAATTGCCGAGATCGAGCTTCTCGTTTGGCGCGTGCGCGTTCTCGTCAGGCAGACCGACGCCGAAGAGGACCGCGGGCACCTGCAGTTCTTCCTGGAACGTCGACACCACCGGAATCGATCCGCCCTCGCGGCAGAACACGGGCGGCTGACCGAAGCCCTGCTCGATCGCGCGGCCGGCGGCCTGCACGAACGGGTTGTCGTACGCCGTGATCCACGGCTTGCCGCCGTGCATGCGCGTGACCTTCACCTCGACGGTCGGCGGGGCCACTTCCTCCACGTACTTCTGGAAGAGCTCGGCGATCTTGTCGGGATCCTGATCCGGCACGAGGCGCATGCTGACCTTCGCCATCGCGACGGCCGGGATCACCGTCTTCGCACCTTCGCCGGTGAAGCCGCCGAGGATGCCGTTCACTTCGAACGTCGGCCGCGCCCACACGCGCTCGAGCGTCGTGTAGCCGGTTTCGCCGAAGAGCTTCGGCGCATCGAGATCCTTGCGGTACTGCTTCTCGTTGAACGGCAGCTTCTTCCACGCGTCGCGCTCGTCCTGCGAGAGCTCACGCACATCGTCATAGAAACCCGTGATCTTCACCCGGCCGCTGCGGTCCTTCATCTGCGACAGGATCTGCGCGAGCACCATGTTGGGGTTCGCCACCGCGCCGCCGAAGAGCCCCGAGTGCAGGTCGCTCTTCGTGCCGCGCACGTCGATCTGGAAATACACGAGGCCGCGGAGTGAGTAGCAGATCGAGGGCACGCCGCGCGCGAACATCGCGGAGTCGGAGATCACGACGACGTCGCAGGCGAGCTGGTCGCGATGCGCCTTGACGAAGTTGTCGAGGTTAACCGAGCCGACTTCCTCCTCACCTTCGAGGATGACCTTCAGGTTCACCGGCAGGCGGCCGTGCTGCTTCATATGAGCTTCGATGGCCTTGAAGTGCATGAAGACCTGGCCTTTGTCGTCGGCCGCGCCGCGGGCGAAGATCTCGCCGTCGCGCACGGTGGCTTCGAACGGCGGCGATTCCCACAGCTCGAGCGGATCCACCGGCTGCACGTCGTAGTGGCCGTAGAAGAGGATCGTCGGCGCGCCTTCCGCGTGGAGCCACTCGCCGTACACGATCGGGTTGCCCGGCGTGGACTCGAGGCGCACGTTTTCCAGACCGATCCGCGTCATCTCCTGCGCCGACCACTCGGCGCAGCGCTGCAGGTCACCGGCATGTTCCGGGAGCGCGCTGATCGAGGGAATGGCGAGGTATTGCTTGAGTTCGTTGATGTAGCGGTCGCGGTTCGTCTGGATGAAATCGATGACCTTGATCATGAGTGCATGATACCGCGAGCCTTCTTCAGGAGCGTCTTGAGCGGGGCGACCCGCGCGATGTCGAGTGGTGTGCGGCCCGCGGCATCGCGCCGGCCGGTGTCGGCGCCGGCGGCGAGCAGGTCCGCGACCATCGCCGCATTGCCGCGCGCGGCCGCCTGATGGAGCGCGGTCCAGCCGCCGCTGTCGAGCGCGCGGCCGTCGCTGTCGACGAGGCCCTCACGCTGCGCACGATTCGGGTCCGCGCCGTGCGCCAGCAACCAGCGCGCCGGCGCGAACTGCCCCCAGCGGATCAGGTCATTGAGGAGCGGCCGGCCCGCGGCCTCCGCGCGATTGACCTCGGCGCCATGCGCGAGCGCCCGTTCCGCGAGCGCGGCGAACGCATCGCCGCCGTTCCACAGCGCCGCCGTGAGCGCCTCGGTCGCGTCGGCGCCGCGCGCGAGCAACACGTCGAAGAGCGCGACGTGATGCGCCGAGGCCGCGAAGTACGCCGCCGTCACAGGCTGATTGCGCGAGATCGTGATGGCGCGCACATCAGCGCCCGCGTCGAGCAGCGCCTCGGCCACCGCAATGAGCCGCGTGGCCCGCGCCGCATCGCCCTGCCACAGCCGTGACGCCGCCGCGCACTGCAGCGCCGTGAGCCCGCTCGCGTCGCGACTGGTGGCCACCGCCGCATCGCGGGCGATCGCACGACGCACAGCGGCCAGATCGCCCGTCGCAGCCGCCACATAGACATCGGTCTTCGCGCCGGCGTCGATCAGGACATCGAGCACCGTCGGCACGCCCGTGATGGCGGCCAGGATCACCGCGCGCACCGCCGGCCAACCGCCGAGCCGCTCGGGATCGGCGCCATGCGCGAGCATCCATCGGAGCATCCGCAGGGCCTCGGCGGTCGGCGCCGCCCCGTGCGCGTGCGGCTTGCTCTGGATCAGCGCGTGCAACGGCGTGTAGCCACGATGACTGGCATTGATGTCCGCGCCATCGGCGACGAGCGTCTGGAACCCCGCAAGATCCGTCGCCTCGATGGCCGCAAACAACCGCTTCACATCGGCCACACCCGACCGTGTCGGGCGCGCCGTCCGTCGGCCTGTCGCGCGTGCGGCCTTCGCTACCACTACGACGGACGACGAACGACTTCCACGGGCACGTCGAGGCGGTCGCCCCATTCTTTCCACGAGCCTGTGAAGTTGCGGACATTCGGATAGCCCAGCACGCGCAGCGCGAGATACGTGTGCGCCGCGCGATAGCCACCCTGGCAATACGTCATCACTTCACGATCCGGCGTGACGCCGAGCGCCGTGTACATCGCGCGCAGATCCGCCTCCGCCTTGAAGCGTCCGTCGGCCTGCAGATTCTGCGTCCACTCGAGATGCACCGCGCCGGGCACCGCGCCGCCGCGCGCCGCGCGCACCGCTTCGCCGTAGTACTCCGCGTCGCTGCGCGTGTCGACGATCGCCACCTCGGGCTTGCCGAGCGCGGCGAAGACCTGGCGCCACGTGGCCAGCTTCGACGGATCCGCCGTGCCATGCCACGTGCTCGGCGTCGGCGTCACACACTCGGTCGTCACCGCGCCGCCGTGGGCCTTCCAGTACTGGAACCCACCGTCGAGCACCTGCACGTGCGGATGCCCCAGATATTCGAGAAACCAGTGAGCACGCGCCGCGCGCATGCCGGAATCCTTCTCGTACACGACCACGGCCCGCTCCGGCGTCACGCCGCGCAGCGAGAACAGATGGCCGATCATCCACATGAACGCCTTCAACGGCGCCTCGTCCGTGTCGATGAGGCTCACCCCCCACAGATCGAGATGCACCGCCCCCGGCAGATGGCCGCGCGCGAAGTCTTCCGCCGGCCGAAGATCGATGAGCAAGGCGCCTTCGGGAATCGTCGTGGTCAATGGATGCATGGCGGGCATTATCCGCCGGAACGGAACTTGACCCGAAACTCTTTGCCGGGCAAAGTAGGAGCGTGACCGACGTCACGCGCGCACTGGCACAACTCGACGAGATCCACGCCCAGCTGGCGCACACGCGCGTGTACCGCGGCTGGCGCTCGATCCCCGTGGCGCTGTCCGGCGCGGCCGGCCTCGCCGCCGCCCCGCTCTTCCCCGCCATCGTCGGTCCCACCCGCGCCCATTCGGCACAGGTGTGGGTGCTGTACTGGCTCGGCGTCGCGCTCGGCGCGCTGCTCATCGGCTCGGCGCACCTGCTCTGGCGGCACGCCCGCCAGGCGTCGTCCACCGAGCAGCGGCACACGCTGCAGGTCGCCACGCAGTTCCTGCCCGCGCTGTCGGCGGCGCTCCTGCTCACGATCGCGTTCATGGGCGCGGACACCCGGCTGACGTATGCCCTGCCCGGCCTGTGGGCCCTGCTCTTCAGCGTCGGCATCGCCGCAACGCGGCCGCTGCTCGTGCGCGGCGCCGGCGTGGTCGCCGCCTACTACGCGCTCGCCGGCGTCGCGCTGCTCACGCTCTTCGCCGCGCGGCCGCTCGACGCGCGCCTTGAGCCCACGACGTTCACGTTTCTGTCGTGGACGGTGGGCGCCACCTTCGGCGGCGGGCAACTGCTTGCCGCCGCCATCCTCTATTGGCATCTCGAACGCGCCCCGCGGGGCCACAAGGACGCTGCTCATGACTGACGGACGCTTTGCCTACGACGGGCTCGATCGCGTGCTCCACGAGAAAGCGCGATTGGGCATCCTCGCCTCACTCGTCGCGCACAAGGACGGACTGAAGTTCGGCGAACTACGCGCGCTCTGCCAGCTCACCGACGGCAACCTGAGTCGTCACCTCGACACGCTCCACGAGGCCGGACTCATCGAGATCTGGAAGGGATTCGAGGGACGTCGCCCGCAAACCGTCGTCCGCATGACGGTCGAGGGACGGAAGCGCTTCGTGACGTATCTCGAGGAACTCGAGCGCGTGATCAAGGACGCACTGCCGAAGGCCACCGCCGCATCCGGCCGCGCCAAGCCGCTGCCGCCCGGATTTCAGCCGGCCTGACGATCCGCCGTCAGCTTCTCGATGTGCGCGATCACCGTCTCGATCGCGAACGGCACCAGCGCCTCAGCCAGACTGTCGTACAACTTCGCCACAATCGCCGCAGGCTCGGTGACGCCCTCGGCCAGGCACGCCGCCACCTGCGCTTCCCGCTCCAGACGATGCGCGATCACCGCGTCGAGACGTTCGCGCGGCCGCTCGATCGCCGGGCCGTGTCCCGGCAGAATGCGCGCGGCGTCGAGATCACGCAGCCGCACCAGCGACTGGAGATAGCTCCGCATGTCGCCGCCCTTGGCGCGTGACGGCACGAGCACGGTCGTGCCCGCAATCACCATGTCGCCCGCGAACAGGTCGCCGGTCGTGAGATCAAACAGACAGATGTGATCCGACGCATGGCCCGGCGTCGCGATCACCTCGAGGCGGGCCCCGTCGGTCTCGATCACATCGCCGTCCGCCAGCGCGTCCCAGCCCGCGCGCGTCTCCCCGTGCGGAAACGCCATCGCCGGCCGCATCTCGGGCCACTGCGCGCAGAGCGCGGGCACGCCGTCGATGTGGTCGTGGTGGCCGTGCGTGACTACAACGCGCGCGAGGGGGCGACCGGCGAGCGCCGCAGCCACCGCCTCCACATGCGCCGGCACGCCGACGCCGGCGTCGATGAGCAGATCGTCGACGAGGTACGTGTTGTTACCGCGCCC
>CAYFLU010000057.1:12223-19020 GCA_964343975.1 uncultured Solibacteraceae bacterium | reverse complement strand
CCGCAGCCCGAAGCCCTGACCCGCGCCGCCCGGACGCTGCGCGCTCACCGCCGCCGTCCACATCGCCGCCGCCACGACCACCGCCACCACCGCAATGACCTTTTTCGCCATACCGACCACCTTCCGCCTCGGTTGACCTCCCCAGGCACCTCGGCGTCCTACCTACTCAGACCCGGGCGACCGCCGAAAGATTGCATGATCGCTAATTAATCTGGCCGGCCGGTTACCATGACGTATGCGCACACTCGCTCTCCGGCTCTCGCTCGCGTCGTGTCTCATCGCCGCCACCATGGCGTGCTCGAGCACGGCCCAGGCCGACCAGGCCTCGCAGGCTGGCCCCGCGAAGAACGCACCGGCCGCCGCCGCGTCGCACGAGCCCGTGCCCGGCGCCGGCGTGAAGGTCGTGCTCTCCGACAAGCCGCTGCCGCTGCCGGCCTTCACGCTCACCGACCTCGACGGCAAGACGATCGATCAGGCCGCGTGGCGCGGGAAAGTCGTGCTGCTGAATTTCTGGGCGACGTGGTGCGGACCGTGCCGCGCGGAGATCCCGGATCTGATCGCGCTCCAGGCGAAGTACAAAGACCAGCTCGTGGTCGTCGGCCTGTCGGTGGATGAAGGCAAGACCGCCAACGCCGACGTGAAGAAGTTCGTCGTCGACCACGCGATCAACTACCCGGTCGCGATCGTCGACGGCAAGATCGAGAAGCTGTTCGGCGGCGTGTCGTCGATTCCATCGACGTTCGTGCTGAACCCGGACGGCAAGATGGTGCAGCGCCACGTGGGCACGCTGCGCGCGGCCGTCACCGAGCAGGAAGTGCGCTACCTCGCGAAGTTGCCGACGGCGGCCACGGTCTCGGTCGTCGAAGACAACGGCCAGGTGCTGAAGAGCAACGCCGCCTACGCGACCTCGATCCCGGGCGTGGACCTCGCGTCACTCACGCCGGCGCAGAAAGCGCTCGCGCTCAAGCGTATGAACGAAGAGAACTGCACCTGCGGCTGCAAGCAGTCGATCGCCAACTGCCGCATCGACGACCCGACGTGTGAGACGTCGCTCCCACTTGCGAAGAAAATTGTCGAGCAAGTGAAAAGTCAGAAGCAGTAAGTGGACAAGTAGAAGTAGAAAGTCACAAGTTGTAAGGGGATCACTCCTCCAACTTGTGCCGGATGTCTCTCGCCGAGACCATGAAGATGACGTCTTCGGCCACGTTCGTGGCGTGGTCGCCGATGCGTTCGAGGTGGCGTGAGATGAGAATCAGCTCGAACGACGGGGCCACCGTGGCCTTGTCGCGCTGCATGTAGCCCATCAGTTCTTTCGCCACCAGGCGCTTCAGCGCGTCCAGTTCATCGTCTCGGTCGAGCACGGCGGCGGCCACCTTCACATCGCGGTTGATGTAGGCCTGCAGGGCGTTGTGCAGCATCTCCTGCGCGATGCCGGCCATGCGCGGGATGTCGATGAGCGGCTTCACCGGCGGATGCGTCTGGTAGCGCTCGGCGGCTTCGGCGATGTTCACGGCGAGGTCGCCCACGCGCTCGAGGTCGCTGTTGATCTTCACCGCGGACACGATCGCGCGCAGGTCGGCGGCCATCGGCTGATGGAGCGCGAGCAGCTTCACGCAGCGGTCGTCGATCTCGACGTGGAGCTGATTGATCGGCTCGTCACCGGTGAGCACGCGCGTGATCGTCTCGGCGTCGCCTTCGACAAGACCCTGAATGGCCGTGCGCAGGCGATCTTCGGCCAGGCCACCCATCACGAGCAGGCGCGCCTTGAGCTGTTCGAGTTCTTCCTGAAAATGCGGGACGGAATCTGCCATTGCGCGATGCCTCAGCCGAAGCGGCCGGTGATGTAGTCCTCGGTCAGCTTCTCCGTCGGACTGGTGAACATGTTCGGCGTGGGGCCGTATTCGACGAGTTGGCCGAGCCAGAAGAACGCCGTGGTGTCGCTCACGCGCGCGGCCTGCTGCATGTTATGCGTGACGATCACGATCGTGTAGTCCTTCTTGAGGACGTAGATCAATTCCTCGATGCGCTGCGTGGCGATCGGGTCGAGCGCGGAGGCCGGCTCGTCCATGAGCAGCACTTCCGGCCGCACGGCCAACGCGCGCGCGATGCACAAGCGCTGCTGCTGACCGCCCGACATCGCCATGGCCGGCTCATGCAGGCGATCCTTCACTTCGTCCCAGAGCGCGGCGGCGCGCAGGCTCTGTTCCACCTGGGCTTCGAGCTCCTTGCCTCTGGCGAGGCCATTGATTCTCAAGCCGTAGGCCACGTTCTCGAAGATCGACTTCGGGAATGGGTTCGACTTCTGGAACACCATGCCCACCTTGCGGCGGAGCAGCACGGCGTCCGTGCCGGAGTCGTAGAGGTCGGCGCCGTCGATCTTCACGCTGCCTTCCACACGTGCACCCGGCACCATGTCGTTCATGCGGTTGAGCGTCCGCAGAAACGTGCTCTTGCCGCAGCCCGAGGGACCGATGAACGCCGTCACCTCGTTGGCCTTCATCTCGATCGAGATGTCGCTCAGGGCCTTCTTGGGGCCGTAATAGAAGTTCAGGTTTTTGACGGAGATCTTCACGGTAATGGCCCGACTCTATGGCTCGGGAATTTCCCGCCCGTTTCGCCCCTGTAAATTCCTTGTAACGTCGCCGGCCGCCGAGGCGACGGGGAATTAACGGTCCTGTAACACGTACGACGTCGACCCGAAACACACGATTCCTACGCTGGGAACATTCTGCAGAGGGCAGATTTGAGGAGATGAGAGTGATTCGACGCATTGCACGGGCCCTGATGACACTGGGCATGTTCTTGATCCCCGCACTCGCCAGCGCGCAGGTCACGCCGGCGGCCGGTTACACGCCGCCCGACGACACGCAGGCGACCAAGGTCGGCGCCGTGATTTTCTGGGACTACACGTTCACGAAGACGCCGAAGACGACCGACGCCGCGGGCAACACGATCTCGGCGAGCGCGTTCAGCGTGCCCCGCACCTATATCAATGTCACCGGCAACATCTCGCACAACGTGGCGTTCCGCATCACGCCGGACGTCTCGCGCGAGAGCGGCACGGGCAGCAGCCTGGCCGGCAGCTACACCTTCCGCATGAAGTACGGCTACGCGCAGTTCAACCTCGACGAATGGACCGGCGACTGGAAGCAGACGTGGATCCGCGCGGGCATCCAGCAGACGCCGTTCGTCGACGCGTTGGAAGGGGCCTACCGTTACCGCTTCCAGGGCACCACGTTCATCGAGCGCGACGGCGGCCTCAGCTCGGCCGACGCGGGCATCTCCGCGCACACGAACCTGCCGAACAACTACGGCGACATCCACGTGGGCTACTACAACGGTGAAGGCTACTCGAAGGTCGAAGTGAACGATCAGAAAGCGCTGATGGCGCGCTTCACGCTGCGCCCGTTCCCGGCCGGCGACTTCTGGATGAAGGGCCTGCGCCTCACCGGCGGCGTGATCCGCGACAACGTCGTGCAGGATGCGCCGCGCAACCGCGTGATCGCGGGCGCGCTCTACGAGTACTCGCTCTTCAATGCGGGGTTCGATTACATCCAGCTCGAAGACAAGTCCCTGCCGACGGCGACCCTCGTGAAGAAGGACGGCTGGTCGGTGTGGGTGACGCCGTTCTTCCAGGAGAAGGGCAACGGCTTCGAAGCGCTCGTGCGCTACGACTCGTTCCGTCAGAACAAGGACCTGACGCCGGACGCGCGGCAGAACCGCCTGATCGCGGGCCTGGCCTACTGGTTCCCGCACCCGGGCGGCAACTCCACGGCCGCCGTGCTGCTCGACTTCGAGCAGGTGAAGTTCAACAACTACACGACGCCCACCCCGACGCAGCAGCGCATCATCCTGCACGGGCTGATTAATTTCTAACGCTGAACCCGGGACCTAAAGGTCCCGGGCTCCAACCCGGGATAGACAGGAGACAGAGATGAAGATGTTCACGAAGATGCAAATGGCGATCGTCGCCGCGGCCGTGGTGGCTCTCGGCGCCGGTGTCGCCGCGCAGAAGATGCAGATCACGGGCGCGGGCGCCACGTTCCCGAACCCGATCTACTCGAAGTGGTTCAGCGAGTACAACAAGCTGCACCCGAACGTCGAGATCAACTACCAGGCCATCGGCTCTGGCGGCGGCATCAAGCAGGTGAGCTCCAACACGGTGTTCTTCGGCGCCACGGACGGCCCGATGACCAACGACCAGTTGCTCGCCGCGCCCGGCAAGTTGCTCCACTTCCCGACGGTGCTCGGCGCTGTGGTCCCGGTCTACAACGTCCAGGGCGTGAACAACATCAAGTTCACGGGCACGGTCCTCGCCGACATCTTCCTCGGCAAGATCACGAAGTGGAACGACCCGGCGATCGCGAAGATCAACGCCGGCGTGTCGCTCCCGAACATGGACATCACCGTCGTCCACCGCTCGGACGGCTCGGGCACGTCCTACATCTGGGTCGACTACCTCTCGAAGGTGTCGCAGGAATTCCTGAAGAAGGTCGGCGTGGCCACCGCGGTGAACTGGCCGGTCGGTCTCGGCGGCAAGGGCAATGACGGCGTCGCCGGTCTCGTGAAGCAGACCCCGGGCTCGCTCGGCTACGTTGAGCTGATCTACGCGCTCCAGACGAAGATCGCCTACGGCCCGGTGCAGAACGCGGCAGGTGAGTTCATCGACGCGTCGCTCGAGTCGGTGACGGCGGCAGCCAACGAAGCGGCGTCAAAGATGCCGGCGGACTTCCGCGTGTCGATCACGAACGCGCCGGGCAAGGGCGTGTATCCGATCTCGTCGTTCACGTGGCTCCTCGTCTACGAGAACCCGAAGGACAAGGCCATGGCGAAGACCTTCAACGACTTCATGAGCTGGATGCTGACCGACGGCCAGAAGTTCGCGAAGGACCTCGGCTACGCGCCGCTGCCGGCTTCGGTCGTGAAGATGGAGCAGGACGCGCTGAAGAAGATCAAGGTGCAGTAAGTTGAAGTTCAAGCTGACCACCGGCGCCATCGCGTCGGTGCTCATCCTCATCGTCGCCGGCGTCGCCTTCGTCCTCTGGACGGAGGCGTCGCTGGCGATTCACAAGTTTGGGCTGACGTTCTGGCAGACCTCCACCTGGGATCCGGTCTCCGGCGACTTCGGCGCGGCGCCCTTCATCTGGGGCACGCTGTACTCATCGCTGCTCGCGCTCGTCATCGCGACGCCCATCGCCATCGGCATCGCGATCTTCCTGTCTGACTGGTGTCCACCGTCCTTGCGGACGCCGCTCGTGTTTCTCACCGAACTCCTCGCCGCCATTCCGTCGATCGTCTACGGCCTCTGGGGCATCTTCGTGATGGTGCCCGCCGTACGGCAGTTCCAGATGGCGCTGCCCGACTGGATCCGCGCGATGCCGCTCTTCAGCGGCCCGGCCGTCGGCGTGAACATGTTCTCCGCCGCGCTGATCCTCGCGATCATGATCATTCCATTCACCTCGTCGGTGGCGCGTGAGGTGCTGAAGTCGGTGCCCCCGTCGCAGCGGGAGGCCGCGTATGCGCTCGGCGCCACGCGCTGGGAAGCCACCCAGGTCACCCTGTTCTACGCCCGCACCGGGATCGTCGGCGCCATCATGCTGGGCTTCGGCCGCGCGCTCGGCGAGACGATGGCGGTGACGATGGTCATCGGCAATACGCCGCAGATCAAGTGGTCGCTCTTCGCGCCGCAATACACGATGGCGGCGGTGATCGCGAACGAGTTCAGCGAAGCGGCGGATCAGCTGCACCTCGACTCGCTCGTCGAGATCGGTCTCGTGCTCTTCGTCATCACCTTCCTCGTGAACCTCGGCTCGCGTGCGCTGATCTGGCGGATGACCCGCGCGCCGAAGATGAAGGCGCGCGCGGCGGTGCCCGCAAAGGAGGCCGCATGACCTTTCGTGATCGTCGTCGTCGCGCCCTCTCGGCGCTCATGATCGCGGGCTCGGTGCTGGCGGTGGTGGCGGCGCTGATTCCCGTCGGGATGATCCTGTTCTTCGTGCTCGCGAAGGGCATCGGCTCGATCAATCTCGACTTCTTCCGGCACATGCCGCGGCCCGTCGGTGAAACCGGCGGCGGCATGGCCAACGCCATTCTCGGCACGCTCACGATGGTCGGACTCGGCGCGGTCGTGGCCGTGCCGATCGGCATCACGGCCGGCATCTTCCTGTCGGAGTATCACGACAGCAAGCTGGCGTCGCTCGTGCGCTTCTCGGCCGACACGCTGAACGGCGTGCCGTCGATCGTGATCGGCGTGTTCATCTACACCGTGTTCGTGCTGCCCGTGAAGAAGTTCTCGGCGCTTGCCGGCGGCGCCGCGCTCGGGACGATGATGCTGCCGATCATCACGCGGACGACGGAGGAACTGCTGAGGCTCGTGCCGATGTCGTTGCGTGAAGGCGCGTATGCGCTCGGTGCCACGCGCAGCCGCGCGATGTTCACCGTGGTGCTGCCGGCTGCGCTCCCGGGCATTCTCACCGGCGTGATTCTCGCGCTGGCGCGTGTGGCCGGGGAGACCGCGCCGCTCCTCTTCACGTCGCTCAACAACCAGTTCTGGTCCACGACGCTCACCGAGCCGATGGCGTCGCTCACCGTGCAGGTCTACACCTACGCGATCTCGCCGTACGACGATCTGCATCGGCAGGCCTGGGCCGGCGCGCTCGTGCTCGTCACGATCGTGCTCGGGTGTTCGCTGCTTGCGCGGGTGGCCACGCGGCGGCTCGAGCGGATGCACACAGGACACTGACGGGTCCCGGGTCCCGGGTTCCGGGTCCCGGGTTCGGTCCCGGGTCCAGGGTTCG
>CAYFLU010000057.1:0-12123 GCA_964343975.1 uncultured Solibacteraceae bacterium | reverse complement strand
GGGTTCGGTCCCGGGTCCAGGGTTCGTCCTGGGGCCTGGGTTCGGTCCCGAGTCCCGGGTCCTGCGGTATCCTGCGTTTTCCTATGGCTGGGCGGTTACTTACAGATACACCCATGCACGTGGCGCCGGCGTTTGTTGGGCGTCGCGTGGCGTCGCCGATGCGGCGGTTCGTGGCGTTTGGGATCGACTTCGCGCTCCTGTTCATTCCCACGATCGTCGCGGCGTTCGTCTTTGCCGGCGTGGCGATGCGTGTGCGTGAGCCGGCCGCGTGGGACGCGATGATGCGGCTCAAGCGCGGGGAAGTGCGCGAGGGAGAGGCGCGGCTCGAGGCGGTGGCCGCGCTGTTGCCGATGCTGATCCGTGCCGAGGCGCGTGGGTTGCCCGCAGAGGTCGAACACCTCGTCGAAGAGGGCCACGGTCTCGAGGCCGTTGAGCTCGTGAAGGACTACAACATCTCCGCGCAGCTGACCTTTGCGGAAGAAGGACCGACCAACAAGCTGCCGCCGAAGACCATCCAGCTCTCGATCGGCCAGCTCATTCCGTCGAGCGCGCGCGGCATCGCGCTCTTCCTGATTCCGGCCCTGTATTTCACCGTGC
This sequence comes from uncultured Solibacteraceae bacterium, assembly GCA_964343975.1. Lineage (GTDB taxonomy): Bacteria > Acidobacteriota > Vicinamibacteria > Vicinamibacterales > SCN-69-37 > SCUN01. Next base: position 11,526 of record CAYFLU010000057.1, on the reverse strand, counting down.
TCACGCGCCTGAAGAGTGGGGCGACGCTCGGCAAGCGCCTCGCCGGCATTCAGGTGGTTCGACTGGATGGCCATCGGTTGACCTGGCTCGAGAGCTTCGAGCGCTTTGTGGCCTACCTCCACATCCCGGCCACGCTCTTCATCGGGCTCGTCGATCTATGGCACGACCCGAATCGACGGATGGGGCACGACCGGGCGGCGCACACGGCGGTGCTGGAGCGGTAGCGGCGAGCCGGCTCTACAGACCGAGTATTTCGCGGAGCAGGCGGTCGAACTTCTTCCGGTCCGGCGAGCCCAGCGAGCCAAGTTTCTTGGCGATCATCTCCTGTTTGATCGTCCGGATGATGCCTGTGACGATCGACGGCAGCGGGAGGCCTGCATCTTGCCAGCGGTCGATGACGAGATCGCCAGGCAAGAGCCTGCCGAGATTGCTGGTGATGGCGGCGACGACGATCTCGTGCCGCCCGGCGTGATACGCCTCGGTCGACAACACCAGCGCGGGACGTTTCTTCACGCCCTTCTCATCTGCGAAGACGAACGACACCAAGACGATGTCGCCGCGACTACAGGTCGTCATACGCGGTGTCAGCGTCGTTCTTCCACACGTGTGCCAGTACCGGGTCGGCGTCCTCCTTCAAGGCCGTGAGGCCGGACTTCTCTTCGTCTTCGGCCAGGCGCGCGAGCACTGCTGCCATCACATAGTCGCGAATCGATGAATCGCGGTGCGCGGCTGCCAGGCGGATGCGCCGCCGTTGCTCGGGCGTGAGGTCGATGCTGAGCCGTGCACGAGACGCATTAATAGAGGATGCGGGTGACACAAAGACACATTTACACAGAACGATGCCCGTGAGAAGAGGATTGACCGTGTCTGGGCCTTCATGCGATTCTTTTATCCGGATTTACGGATTGACTGTCGCGACCCTGCCCCTGCTCGACTCGCTGTCGGCTCTCGCTGAGCCGACGCGGTGCCGCATGCTCCTCCTGCTCGAGGGGCACGAGCTCACCGTGTCGGAGCTCTGCACGGTGGTGCAGCTCCCGCAGTCCACGGTCAGCCGCCAGCTGAAGACGCTCGCCGACGCCAACTGGGTCACCTCGCGGCGCGACGGCACCAGCCGCTACTACACCCTCACGCTCGCGTCCGACGACATGCGCACGCTGTGGACGGTGACGCGCAATCAGCTGCAGGGCAAATCCGCCGCCGCCCAGGATCTGCGTCGTCTCGAGCGCGTGCTCGCCGAGCGCCGCACCACCTCGGAGCACTTCTTCGCGTCGTCGTCAGGGCAGTGGGATCGCTTGCGGGAAGAACTGTTCGGCGCCGACTTCGCGTATCGCGCCGTGGCGGGGTTGCTCGACGACGAATGGACCGTGGCGGATCTCGGCTGCGGCACGGGCGCGATGGCGGCGATCCTCGCGCCGCACGTGAAGCAGGTGATCGGCATCGACGCGTCGGATGAAATGCTCGACGCCGCGCGCGACCATCATCGCGCGTTCACGAACATCGACTGGAAGAAGGGCACGCTCGAAACGCTGCCGGTGAAATCCCAGACGGTCGACGCGGTCACGATCATGCTCGTGCTGCACCACCTGCCGTCGCCGGCCACGGCGCTGGCGGAAGCCGCGCGCATTCTCACGCCCGGCGGCCGTGTGCTCATCGTGGACATGGCGCCGCACGAGAAAGAGGAATACCGACAGCAGATGGGCCACGTATGGCTCGGCTTCGGCGAAGAGCAAGTGAAGAAGCTCATGACGACGGCCGGCTTCACGCATGTGAAAGTGCATGCACTGACGCCGGCGAAGGCCGCGAAAGGGCCGGCATTGTTCGCGGCCACCGCACGGAAGAGCTAACCACGGAGACACCAAGGCACGAAGGTTTTCATCTTCAAAACCCCAAGACTCCAAGCCTCCGAGCCTCCGTGTTGGATTTTGGGTACGTAAACTCAGGAGAGTGACATGGCAACTGCGACGATGACTGCACATGCGTTTGAACAGGCGAAGAAGGCCGGCCGCGAGCCGTTCAAGGTGAAGGATCTCAGCTTGGCCGATTGGGGTCGCAAGGAGATTCGTCTCGCGGAATTTGAAATGCCGGGTCTGATGGCGATCCGCGCGGAATACCAGGGCCAGCAGCCGCTCAAGGGCGCGAAGATCATCGGCTCGCTGCACATGACGATTCAGACCGCCGTGCTGATCGAGACGCTGACCGCGCTCGGCGCCGAGGTGCGCTGGGCCTCGTGCAACATCTTCTCAACCCAGGACCACGCGGCCGCTGCTGTCGTCGTCGGTCCGAACGGCACGGTCGCGAATCCGCAGGGTATTCCGGTGTTCGCGTGGAAGGGTGAGACGCTCGAAGAATACTGGTGGTGCACGGAGCAGGCGCTCATGTGGCCGGACGGTTCCGGGCCAAACATGATCTTGGATGACGGCGGCGACGTGACGATGCTCGTGCACAAGGGCGTCGAGTTCGAGAAGGCGGGCAAGGTGCCGGCGTTCAACGACGCGACGGATCCGGAAGAGTGGGGCGTCATTCTCAACCTGCTCCGCGACCAGCTCGCGAAGAACCCGGGCCGCTTCACGAAGGTGGCGGCGGCGATCAAGGGCGTCACGGAAGAGACGACGACCGGTGTGCATCGCCTCTACGAGATGATGAACGCGGGCACGCTGCTGTTCCCGGCGATCAACGTCAACGACTCGGTCACCAAGTCGAAGTTCGACAACCTCTACGGCTGCCGCCACTCGCTGACGGACGGCATTCTCCGCGCGAGCGACGTCATGCTCGCGGGCAAGGTCGCGGTCGTGCTCGGCTACGGCGACGTCGGCAAGGGCTGCGCGCAGTCGCTCAAGGGCCAGGGCGCGCGTGTCGTCATCACGGAAATCGACCCGATCTGCGCGCTGCAGGCGGCGATGGAAGGCTACCAGGTCACGACGCTTGACGAGGTCGTCAAGACGGCGGACATCTTCATCACGGCGACGGGCAACCACAACATCATCACGGTTGACCACATGAAGCAGATGAAGGACAAGGCCATCGTCGGTAACATCGGCCACTTCGACAACGAGATCGACATGGCCGGCTTGAAGAAGCAGAACGTCACGCGCGTGAACATCAAGCCGCAGTTCGACGAGTTCGTGTTCCCGGACGGCCACAGCGTGCTCGTGCTCGCGGAAGGCCGCCTGCTGAACCTCGGCTGCGCGACGGGTCACCCGTCGTTCGTCATGTCGGCGAGCTTCAGCAACCAGGTGATCGCGCAGATCGAGCTCTTCAACCACACGGCGAACTACGAGAAGAAGGTGTATGTGCTGCCGAAGCGCCTTGATGAAAAGGTCGCGCGGTTGCACCTCGACAAGCTCGGCGTGAAGCTCACGAAGCTGACGCCGGACCAGGCGAAGTACATCGGCGTGCCGGTGGACGGGCCGTACAAGCCGGATCACTATCGCTACTAAGTGAGAAGGTAGAAGCATGAAGCAGTAAGTAGAAGTTCGAAGTTGGAAGTGGCAAGTTCGGGCGGCGCGAGTGCATCGCGCCGCCCGTTTTCTGTTTGTTGGGACACGTCGAGCGAGCGTGTCCGGCTGAATCCTGCCGTTCGTTATTCACACGCCGTTGATGTCGATGCGCGGCCGCGGCTTTTACCCGGCCGTAACCATGCCGTTGCCTTCGTGACATACGTCGGATGTCAGACTCTCGCACAGGAAGAGGTGTCGAGTGTTCAACCAGTCCGTGCTATCCCTGCTGCTGCTGTTCTCTCTTGCGTCCTCTGCGTTTGCGCAGGGTGACCAGGGCAAGATTTCCGGCATCGTCAAAGATCAAACCGGTGGGGCCATCCCGGGTGTGACGGTGGTGGTCACCGACACGCGGACGGGTGCGTCGCGCGAGTCGGTGTCGTCGGTCGATGGTTTCTATGTGGTCGCGAATTTGTCGGCGTCCACCTTCGACGTGAAGGCATCGCTGAGCGGCTTCTCCCCCGCGCACATCACGGGCGTGAAGTTGCTGCCGAGCCAGGCGTTGACCATGGCGATCGAGCTCAAGCCGGCGGGTGTGAACGAAACCGTCACGGTCAGCGCGATGACGGCCGCGGTGGATGTCAGTTCTGCCCGCATGGGGACGAACGTCATCGAGCGCGAAGTCAAAGACCTGCCGATCAACGGTCGGCAGTTGTCGCAGTTGTACCTGCAGGCGCCCGGTTCGACAAATACCGGCACGGGTACCTTCGGCGACATCCGGTTCAGCGGTCGTTCGGTGCAGGAGAACGTCATCAAATACGACGGCGTCGAAGGTGGCGCGATCATCGACGCGAGCCCGGGCAATCTGAATGGTCAGGTGCCGTCGCCGTTCCGTCTGCAGGCGAGTCTCGAAAACGTGCAGGAGTTCCGGGTCGAGTCGAACAACTTCCCGGCCGAGTACGGCACCGGCACGGGCGGTCAGATCGCGGTCGTGTCCAAGTCGGGCACGAACAATGTTCGCGGGTCGGCGTTCGAGTACTACCGGAGCGAGAAGTTCGACTCGCCCAACTACTTTGACCTGACCGGCAAGAGCCCGCTCACGCAGAACCAGTACGGCGGCTCGATCGGCGGTCCGATTGCCAAGAACAAGACCTTCTTCTTCGCCAGTTACGAAGGCTATCGCCTCGACGCCGGCGTGAACTTCGTTGAAGCCGCGCCGAGCGCGGCGGCGTGGGGTCGCGCGGTGCCGGCGATTCTGGCGCTGCGCCCCGCGATGGTCGCCCCGGGCGCCACGCTGCTGGCCGGCAAGTCGACGAACGCGGATTTCGACATCTACCAGCTGCAGGCGCTCAACACGGTGCGCGAGAATGCCTTCAGCGCGCGCCTGGACCACCAGATCACCAACGAGTGGAAGACCTACGCGCGCGTGTTCTCGGATCGCGGGTCGAACCTGGCGCCGGAAGGGATTTCGGGCCGCGTGCTGAACATCAAGGCGCGGCCGACCAACGCCGTCGTCGGGTTGCAGGGTGTCTTCCAATCGACGCTGCTCAACGAGTTCCGCCTCGGCTACAACCGCGCCGACACGGACGTCAACGGCATCGCCTCGTCGGCGCCGGGCGTCGACCTGTCGTCGACGATCATCAACCTTACGGGCAGCGTGGCCAACACGGGCATCGCCGGCCAGGGCGCGTCATCCGGTGTCGTCGTCGCGGGCGGTCTGTCGCGGCTCAATAGTGCGACCAACGGTCGCGCCGCGCCGTATCGGCCGTACTCACTGTCGTTTCTCGACACGATGACGTGGACCCGTCAGGCGCACACGGTCAAGATGGGCGCCGAATTCCGCCAGATCCGGATCGCGCACGACCAGCAGGGCGGCACGACCTACACGTTCGGCAACATCGCCGGTTTCCTGGCGAACACGCCCACGACCGTGTCGTATCTGGGCGACATCAGCGAGCCGAGCCCGTTCAATGGCGGCGCGACGGGCATGCGCCATTTCGAGCAGTCCTACCTCATCGGCTACGTGCAGGACGAGTGGCGGGCGACGCCGGACCTGACGTTCAACCTCGGTGTGCGCTACGAGTACTACACGCCGCTGCGTGAGCGGAACAACCTCGATGTGATCTTCAACATCGACACCGGCAAGTTCAAGGACCCGAGCACGGACTTCTACAAAGCCGTCAAGACGAACATCCTGCCGCGCGTCAGCGTGGGGTGGGTACCGAACCAGGGCACGACCGCCATTCGTGCCGGCTTCGGCATCGCGGTCGGTCCGGGGCAGCTCGAAGACATGATGCAGCCGATCGAGAGCGATCGCATCAGCACGTCGCTGACGAACGGCATCGCGTTCCCGATGAATGCGGACACGCTGCGCGCGAACTTCATCAACAATCCGACGAACCGTCAGTATCAGCCGCGCGCGTATGCCAACAACTACTCCATTCCGGAGCGCGTGTATCAGTACACCGGATCGATTCAGCAGCAATTGCCGGGCGGTGTCGTCGCCACGATTGCGTATGTCGGCAGCCAGGGGCGGAACTTGTTCCTGCGCACGATCACGAACCGCATCACGGAAGTGCGCACGAACGCGAACCCGGCGAGCGCCGCGGTCGTGATTCGTGAGTTCGACATCATCAACCCCGACGGTACCATCTCGCGGCCGTTCGCGGAAATCGACGTGAAGACGAGCGGCGGATACGACAGCTACAACGCGCTGCAGACGCAGCTGGTGCGCCGCATCGGCACGGGGCTGACGTTGAATGCCTCCTACACGCTGGCGCGAAGCTTCGGTCTGACGAGTGGTTCGAACGACTCCCTGACGGCCGCCAACAACGCCAACGCGAACAATCTGGCCGAGTTCGACTACGACCTGGGCTACAACCAGTTCGATGTGCGCCACACCTACAACCTGAGCGCGCTGTATTCGCTACCCTTCGGCAAGGGCCGGGCCATCGGTCAGGACTGGTCTGGTCTGACCGAGGCGTTGCTCGGTGGCTGGGATGTCGGCGTGATCGTCAACGGTCGCAGCGGCCTGCCGATCGACGTTCGCATCACGCGTCCGGACGTGGTCTATCGCGATGCCACCGGGGCGATCTTCGGGACTCCGGCGGCGGGCCGGGTGGCGATCATCAACACGCCGGGCGGCGGCGCGTCGCGCAATGTGCGGCGGCCCGATCTCATCCCGGGTGTCGATCCGTACCTCAAGGACGGCACGCAGTGGCTGAACCCCGCCGCATTTGCGACGCCGGCGCCGGGCACCTTCGGCAACCTGCAGCGCGGCGCCCTCCGCGGCCCGAGTTCGACGCAGGTCGACATGCTGATCGACAAGCGGTTCTCGATGGGCGGGACCAAGAACCTGGAATTCCGCGTCGAGATCTTCAACGTGCTCAACACGGCCATCTTCAGCAATCCGGTCGCGACGTTGCCGAACGCCCTCGGCACCGCCGCCGGCCAGTTGCAGCCGGGGCAGCCGTTTACGTCGGCGATTGCCGGTACGTTCGGTTCCATCACGAGCACGGTGGGGCGTACGGTGGGGCTCGGCACGAGCCGTCAGGTGCAGTTCGCGCTCCGCTTCAACTTCTAGTTCGGCACAGACGACTGAAAGAACGGGCTCGTTGCCGGACCTTGGAACCGGCAACGAGCCCGATGTGTGTCCGGGGACCTAACGGTGTGGATCGACCTCTTCGATGAGTCGTCGGCTTTCACTATCGATCACACGGTTGAGCCAGGTCCCCTGGTCCACGTACACCGCCGTGCGCGAGACACTCATGCGAGAGCGATACTGGATGAACCCGGCGCGATCGAGCACGGACGCGATGAGGTGGCTGGCGTTGTCGAAGCCTGCGTTGGTCGGGACGCCTGCGTGCCCGGCCTCCACGGGAATCCGTTTGAGCACGCGCGCTTCGATGATCGGGTAGAGGATGGGGAGGGCCGTCAGTGTGTCTGCCCGCCAACCGGCGCTGGCTTCGTAGAGGCTGCCGTCATTGCCCAGAGCGACGACGCGCTGCACGCCGGGTTTGGCCAGGAGCGAGAGATCGGCGCCGCTCAGACTGGTGTTCATCGGATGGTTGTGCGCCAGCACCACCTGCAGTGATCCGTCGCGCAGCATCGGATCGAATTGTTCGGGGATGTCGACGGAGGCTTCGGCGCCATCGATGATGTCGAGCATGCGCCCATCGGTTGCGACGACCACGAGGCGTTCCGTGTCCGGGAGCCGGTCGCCGTTCGCCAGCACGTCATTCCAGTAGCGGCTCGGGAGTCCAGGGAGCTGTTCACCGATGCCGTGCAGCGCCTTGGCCGGGGTGACCGTCTGCGCCGTCACACTCGGGGCATGCCACGCCGCGATGGCGACGATCGTACTGACCGCGCCAATCGTGAGACGTCGAACGCCCCCGGCTCTCGTCATGAACTCCTGTTGTCGATGTTACGCCTCCGTTACGGCAATGTCACATCGTGCTTTTCTCTTGGCGGGGGGAGCCGGACGCCGTCCGCAGGTGAGATCAATCTTGCTACTGATAACTTGCGCATGGTGTGTCGCCAGTTTGCGCCGCCCGCTGTCGCGTGAACGGGGCGCCGAACCGGAACTTTGTGCGATTTGCCGGTTCTGATGCTAGTCTTTCGGCCCTGTAGTCCCCTAATTCGCGAGGAAAGGTCTCGGAGGATGGTTCGCCCCTGGTTGTTCATTCGTGTCGCGGCAACCGCGTCGTTGTTGCTGTCGATGCTCGTCGTCGCCACGCCGGCCCAGCAGGGCGCGCCAGCGCCGCCGGCTCAGGCCGCTGAGGACCCGGATACAGGGCTGTTCGTTCGCAAGTGCAGCAACTGCCACGACATCAAGCAGATCGTGTCGCGCCGGCGGGGCCGCACCGAATGGGAGACCGTCATCAACAAGATGATCGAACAGGGCCTCGAGGGCACGGGGCCGGAGATGGAAACCATCTTCGCGTACCTCAACCGCACCTATGGGAAGGTCGCGATCAATCGCGCGCCCGCGGATGAACTCATCGCGGTGCTGGCGATCTCACAGAAAGACGCCGACGCCATCGTCGCCTATCGGAAGACCGCCGGGCCGATCGCCGACTTCGACGCACTCAAGAAGATTCCGGGGATTGACCTCGCGTTGCTCGAGCAGAAGAAAGAAGCCATTGAGTTCTGACCCAAGGAGAAATATGGCCGTACATCGCTCTCGTATGATGGTTGCCGTCGCTGCTCTGAGCCTGCTCTGGATGGGCTCGGTGTTTGCGCAGGGAGGGGCCCAGACGCCGCCTCCCGCTGGTCGCGGACAGGGGCCCGCTGGCGGTCAGGCCCCAGGGCCCGCCGGCGCGCAGGGTGGGCGCCGCGGCGGGTTCACGCAGTTCACGCGTGAGCTTCCGCCGGCCGACGTGATCGCGCGCGGCAAAGCGCTCTACGACACGAACTGCGCGTCGTGCCACGCGCCCGATCTGCGAGGCGGGTCCAAGGGCACGAACCTCTTGCGCTCGGGCACCATCCACAACGACAAGGACGCCGAGCTGCTCGCGACGGCGGTCAAGGCGCACGTGCCGCCGTTCAACTTCGTGAAGAGCGACGTCGTGGCGATGGAGGCGTACATCCACAGCATCCAGGCCACGATGGGCGGACAGGGCAGCCCGCCTGGGCGCAATCCCACGAACGTCGATCTGAACGTGCTCGTGGGCGACGCCGCGGCCGGCGAAAAGGCCTTCGGCACGCTGTGCTCCAAGTGTCACTCGATCAGCGGCGATCTCAAGGGCATCGGCGGCAAGTACCCGGACCCGAGAGCGCTGCAGAACGGATGGGTGGCTGGTGCGAGCGGCCGCTTCGGCGGCGCCGGCGGCGGCGCGAATCAGGCCACCGTCACGATGGCGGACGGCTCCAAGGTTCAGGGCGCGCTCATTCGTCGCACCGATTGGCTCGTCACGCTGCTGATGGCGGACGGCACGCGTCGCACCATCCCGCGCAATCCGGATACCGGCCTGCCGAAGGTCGACGTCAAGGACCCGCAGGAGGCGCACAAGAAGATGGTGCTCGAGTTGGACGACGCGACCAACAAGAAGATGTACGACATCACGGCGTACCTCTGGTCGATCAAGTAGGAGCGAAATCCCATGAAGAAATTGCTGACAATCTCCTCTGTGATCGCTGCGTTCGCCGCGCCCGCGTTGTTGCTGGCGCAGGGCAGCCAGTTCCCCACACAAGGCCCGCGTCCGATGGGTCCGGGTCATCCCGACTGGAAGGGGCAGACGATTCAGTCTGGCACGCCCTCACCGGGCGCCGACGTCGGCGGGTTGAATCCCGCGGACATCGTGAAGCCCCTTTCGGACGAATGGCGCAGCTACTCCGGTGACCTCAGCGGCAAGCGGTTCAGCGCGCTGAAGCTGGTCAACACGGCGACGGTGAAGAACCTGAGCCTCAAGTGGATCACGCCGATCACCACGGGCTGCGGCCCGACCGGCACGCCTCCGCCCGCCGCGGGGGCGGGTGGCCGTGGCGGCGGTGGCGGTGGCGGCGGCCGAGGCGGCGCCGGCGGTGCGACCTACACCGCGCCGATCCATGTCGGCGGACTGGGTGACGGCAACGCCAACACCTGTCAGCAGCGCGGCCCGGGCGGCGGCATGCTGATGGTCAACGGCATCATCTACGCGGGCACGCCGCACAACGTGTACGCCGTGGACGCCCGCGACGGCACGGTGCTGTGGCAGTACTACTGGAAGACCCGCGGCGGCACGGCGCTGCAGACCCGCGGCGTCGGCGTGTGGCACAACTACGTGTACTTCTCGATGCATGACGACTGGGTCGTCTGCCTCGATGCCAAGACCGGCAAGGAAGTCTGGCGCCACGAAGTGGCCCCGTTCGATCAGCAGTACTTCTCGTCGAACGCCCCGATGGTGGTCGGCGACCACATCCTCGTGGGCACGGGCAACGACATGGACGCGCCCGGCTTCCTGAAGTCGCTCAACCCGCGCACGGGCGCCGTGGAGTGGATCTTCTACTCGACGCCGCAGAACCCTGGCGACCCCGGCCTCGAGACGTGGGCGAGCCTCGACGCCGCGCGCCATGGCGCCGGCACGACGTGGATCCCGGGCGTCTATGATCCGGAGACGAAGCTCTACATCTTCGGCACGGGCAACCCGACGCCGGCGTACACGCAGGGCCGCGGCGAAGGCGACAACCTCTACACCGGTTGCCTGGTCGCGCTGAATGTCGATACCGGCAAGATGGCGTGGTACTTCTCGACGGCGCCGCACGACACGCACGACTGGGATTCCACGGAAACGCCGGCCATTGTCGACATGCCGTGGAACGGCCAGATGCGCAAGCTCATCATCACGATGACGCGCAATGGCTACTTCTTCGTGCTGGATCGCGTGACCGGCAAGAACCTCCTCACGAGCAAGATCGGCCTCGTCAACAACTGGGCGGCCGGCCTCGACGCGAAGGGTCAGCCCCAGCGCAACCCCGCGAAGGACGCGCAGATCGCGGGCGCGCTGGTCAACGGCGACGTGTCGAACTATCCGCCGCCGACGTTCTCGCCGCTCACGGGCTTGTTCTACGTGCACGAGCAGAACTCGATGCGCATCAGCTACCTGATGGAGCCCGACCCGCGCGGCTCGATGGGGCTCGGCGGCACGAGTGGTGGCGCCAACCTCAACTACGGCACCTACATCGTCGCGATCGACTACAAGACGGGCAAGGTCAAGTGGCGCAAGGAACTGAACGGCGGCAGCTCGGGCTTGCTCTCGACCGCAGGCGGCGTGCTCTTCCTGTCGAACGGTCAGAACGTTGAAGCGTGGGATGCGGCCACCGGCAAGGGACTCTGGTACTCGCAGATCGGCGGGCTGTCGGCGCCGCCGGAGACGTTCATGCTGGACGGCAAGCAGCACATGCTCTTCAGCGCGAACGGCGGTCTCTACATGTTCGTGCTGAACTAGCACGACGGATGGCGTGAGTGGCGGGCGGCGCGAGCGATCGCGCCGCCCGTTTTGTTTGGTGCACCGCAGTTGGCAGTATGATGGGCGCCCATGAACACGCCCCGACTGCTCGTGTCTTCGTTGGTTCTGCTGGGTCTCACCGCGTCGATCTCGGCTCAGGGTGGCCC
>CAYFLU010000056.1:0-19062 GCA_964343975.1 uncultured Solibacteraceae bacterium | reverse complement strand
ACATCATGCGACGCCGCTGGGACTACTTCGTGAAGTACCTGCTCGGCGCCGAGCATCCGCGCGACTACGTGATTCCGAATGGCCCGCTGCCGGCGGCCGCGGCTGGTCGTCGCGGGGGCGGGGCGGGACAGTAGGGTAGATCCACCACGGAGACATGGAGGCTCGGAGGACTCTTGGGAAGATCAAGATCCTCCGGGCCTTCTGACTGTACGGATGCCACGCACCGCCGGGTTACCCAAGATCGCCCAACGCCGTTCGCGCATTCATGGTGACGGCGTGTTCGCGTCGGAGGCCATCCGGCGCGGCACGCGCATCATCGACTACGCGGGCGAGCTGATCAGCGCGGATGAGAGCGAAGAGCGGGAAGACCGCTATTCGGCCGAGGGGCACATCTGGGTGTTTCGCGTGAACCGCGCGTGGAGTCGCGACGCGAACGTCGACGGCAACATCGCGCGGTTCATCAACCATTCCTGCACGCCCAACTGCTACTTCGAAGTGGACGGCAAGACGATCTGGATCCGTGCCCTGCGCGATATCCGGCGTGGCGAAGAGTTGACCTACGACTACAAGACGACCGGCAACCGGCACATCCCGTGTCAGTGCCGGCCGGGGTGCACCACGCTGCTGTAGCCCGTGCTGGTGTTCGTGCGCGTTAGCGTCCGGGCGCCGGTACTTTTCGCGGTGGTCGCACGCCGGGCCCTGGATGACCGGTGTCGCCGAGATCCGCACGCGCCGCGGCGACGATCTTCTGCAGCCGCTCAACCACGTCGGGGTGTTCGCCCAGCAGATTCTTCTGCTCGCCGAGATCCGCATCGAGATCGTAGAGCGCCAGTTGCACGTGCTTCGTGCCGGTGTCGCCCGGAATGCCGTCGCGGCCGGGTGCGTACCCTTCATACGTCCGCGCGTCGTGGGGCAGTTGCAGCTTCCATTTGCCTTCGCGTACGGCGGTCAGCGTGTCGCCGTAGTAGAGCCAGTAGGTCTGCCGCGGATTTGCGTTCGCCTCACCGCGGAGGAGCGGCATCAGGCTCACGCCGTCGATGCGTCGAGACGGCGGCGTGGCGCCGGTGATCTCCGCGAGCGTGGGCAGGATGTCGATGGTCGACGCCAGGTTGCGACACACCGTGCCTGCCGGCACGTGGCCCGGCCACCGCACGATCGCCGGCACACGGCTGCCGCCTTCCCACATCGTGCCTTTGCCTTCGCGCAAGGGGCCCGCGCTGCCCGAGTGATTGCCGAAGTTCAGCCATGGGCCGTTGTCGGACGTGAAGATCACGATCGTGTCGTTCTCGAGCGCGTGGCGCTTGAGCGCCGCCAGCACGTCGCCGACCGACCAGTCGATCTCCATCATCATGTCGGCGTAGAGACCTTTGCCGGATTTCCCGCGGAACTTCGCCGAGACACCGAGCGGCACGTGCACCATCGAATGCGCGAGGTAGAGAAAGAACGGCTGCTCGTGGTGCGCGTCGATGAACTTCACCGCGCGTTCCGTGTACCGCGTCGTCAAAGTGTCTTGATCGGCGAAGTCTTTGATCGCGGTGACCTTCTCGTTGCCGTCGATGAGGAACAACGGCACGTAGTAGGGCCGGTGGGGATTGCCGGGCGTGGACTTCTGTGCCTTGCCCTGTTCGATCGGCGTGCCGTCGTAGTCGACCGGCCACATGTCGTTGGAGTAGGGCAGTCCGTAGTACTCATCGAAGCCCTGCTGCAGCGGCAGGTACGGCTGATGATCGCCGAGATGCCACTTGCCGAAGGCGCCGCAGGCGTAGCCGCGCCGCTTCAGCATGTCGGCGATCGTGTCTTCGTCGGGATCGAGGCCGGTCGGCTCGTTCGGGCCGAGGGCGCCGAGGACGCCGACGCGATTGGAGTAGCAGCCGGTGAGCAATGCGGCGCGCGATGCGCTGCACACCGCCTGCGCCACCTGAAAGTCGGTGAAGCGCATGCCGTCGCGGGCGAGACCGTCGATGTTCGGCGTGAGCCCCGGCCCGCCGCCGTAGCCGCCCGGATCGGCGAAGCCCATGTCGTCCATGAAGATGATCACGACATTCGGCGGCCGGCGCGTCTGCGCGGCTGCCTCAGCGCGCCCGAGCCGTGGGCCGAGGGCCAGCGCGGCGCCGGCCATGCCGGCGGTGCGCAGGAAGGCGCGACGAGAGGAAGGCATCATGACGGCGGCCGCGCCTGATCCGGTTGATTACATGTTGCGCCGGTACTGACCGCCGACGTCGTAGAGCGCGCGGCTGATCTCGCCGAGCGACGCTTCCTTCACGGCCTCCATCAGTTTCTCGAACGTGTTGCGCCGCTGCTGCGCGGCCTGCTGGAGTGCGCGGAGCGCCGCCGGCATCGCCTCGCCACGCACCGTGGGCCCACCGGGCATGTCGGTGCGCGCCGACTGAAAGCGCTCGACGTTCGCGATCTGCTGCTGCTTCTCGGCCTCCGTCGACCGGATCAGCTCGATCGTCGTGGCCGTTTCGCCGCCGTGATCCTTCGCGAGGAAGGTGTTCACGCCGATCAGCGGCAGGCTGCCGTCGTGCTTCTTCTGCTCGTAGTAGAGGCTTTCTTCCTGGATCTTGCCGCGCTGGTACATCGTGTCCATCGCGCCGAGCACGCCGCCACGGTCGCTGATCGCTTCGAATTCTTTATAGACCGCTTCCTCAACGATGTCGGTAAGGCGGTCGACGATGAAGCTGCCCTGCCAGGGGTTTTCGCAGAAGTTGAGGCCGAGTTCGCGGTTGATGATGAGCTGGATCGCCACGGCGCGGCGCACGCTGTCTTCGGTCGGCGTCGTGATCGCCTCGTCGAAGGCGTTCGTGTGCAGCGAGTTGCAGTTGTCGAAGATCGCGTAGAGCGCCTGCAGCGTGGTGCGGATGTCGTTGAACTGGATCTCCTGCGCGTGCAGGGAGCGGCCCGACGTCTGGATGTGGTACTTGAGCATCTGGCTGCGCTCGTTCGCCCCGTAGCGCTCACGCATCGCGCGCGCCCAGATGCGGCGGGCCACACGCCCGATCACCGTGTATTCCGGGTCCATGCCGTTGCTGAAGAAGAACGACAGGTTCGGCGCGAAGTCGTCGATCTTCATGCCGCGCGCGAGGTAGTACTCGACGATCGTGAAGCCGTTGGCCAGCGTGAAGGCGAGCTGGCTGATCGGGTTCGCCCCGGCTTCCGCGATGTGGTAGCCGGAGATCGAGACCGAGTAGAAGTTGCGCACCTGATGGTCGACGAAGAACTGCTGGATGTCGCCCATCATGCGCAGCGCGAACTCCGTGCTGAAGATGCAGGTGTTCTGCGCCTGATCTTCCTTGAGGATGTCGGCCTGCACGGTGCCGCGCACGGTCATGAGCGTGTCGCGGCGGAGGCGTTCGTAGGTCTCGCGGTCCACGAGCTGGTCGCCCGTGATGCCGAGGAGCGCGAGGCCGAGGCCGTTGTTCCCGTCGGGCAGCGGCCCGTGGTACTGCGGACGCGTCTTGCCGGCAAAGTGCGCGGCGATCTTCTCCTCGGCCGCGGCCCAGCGTGCCGGATCCGCGCGGAGGTATTTCTCGACGGCCTGATCGACGGCCGTGTTCATGAACATCGCGAGGATGATCGGCGCCGGGCCGTTGATCGTCATCGACACGGAGGTCGACGGCGCCGACAGGTCGAAGCCCGAGTAGAGCTTCTTCATGTCGTCGAGCGTGGCGATCGACACGCCGGAGTTGCCGATCTTGCCGTAGATGTCGGGGCGCGTGTGCGGGTCTTCGCCGTAGAGCGTGACCGAGTCGAACGCGGTCGAGAGGCGCACGGCCTTCTGGCCGGCCGAGAGGTAGTGGAAGCGCCGGTTCGTGCGTTCCGGCGTGCCTTCGCCGGCAAACATGCGCGTGGGATCCTCGCCGGCGCGGCGGTACGGATACACGCCGCCGGTGTACGGATACGCGCCCGGCAGGTTCTCGCGCATCAGGAAGCGGAGCAGGTCGCCCCAGCTCTGCGTGTGCGGCGCGGCGATCTTCGGCACCTGCTGGTGCGACAGCGACTCGACGTAGTTGTCGCCTTCGACCGCCTTCCCGCGCACGAGGTAGGTGTAGCGCGGCTGCGTGACCGATGCGTAGCGCGACGGCCACGTGCGCAGCAGCTCGAGCGCTTCCGGCGAGAGCGACGACAGCGCGTCGTGGTAGCGCTTCCGCAGCTTCACGAGCGAGGGCTCGACCGTGGCGTTGAGGTCTGCCGCCTCGTAGAAACCAAGCGCAGCCGGCCGTTTCGGGTCCTCGAGGGCTTCGAGTGCGCGGTAGTAGGCCTGCGCCTGGCTCGCGGCCTCGACCTGGCGGTCGATGTCGTGATTGATGCCGCGCCCCTGTTCGGCGATCTCGGCGAGATAGCGGCCGCGCTGCGCCGGAATGAGCACCGTCGCGCGAGACTCACGCTCGGTGACATCGATCTGCGGCGTCCACCGCGCCTCCGGCAGCGAGAGCTTCTCGCGCAGCCGGCGGCAGAGATTCGTGAACATCCAGGTCATGCCCGGATCGTTGAACTGGCTCGCGATCGTCGGATACACCGGCACCTGATCGTCGGGTAGCGTGAACGCAACGCGATTGCGCCGCCACTGCTTCCGCACGTCACGGAGCGCATCTTCCGCGCTGCGACGGTCGTACTTGTTCAGCACGACGAGCTCGGCGAAGTCGATCATGTCGATCTTCTCGAGCTGCGACGCCGCGCCGTAGTCGGACGTCATCACGTACACGGGGAAGTCGACGAGATCGACGATCTCAGAGTCGCTCTGGCCGATGCCGGCGGTCTCCACAAGGACGAGGTCGAAGCCGACCGCCGAGAGATACGCGATCGAGTCGGTGAGCACGGCGTTGGTCGCCGCGTTCTGCCGTCGCGTCGCCATCGAGCGCATGAACACGCGCGGCGAGCGCAGCGAGTTCATTCGGATGCGATCGCCGAGCAGCGCGCCGCCCGACCGGCGACGCGTGGGATCCACCGCCACGACGGCGATGTGCATCCACGGAAACGCCTGCAGGAACCGCAGGAGCAACTCGTCGACGACGCTCGACTTGCCGGCGCCGCCCGTGCCCGTGATGCCGACCGACACGGCCCGCCGGCCGGTCTTGCGCCACGTGTCGCGCAGGGTCTCGAGCTCCGCATCGCTGAAGCGATGCAGTTCCAGCGCCGACAACACCTGCCCAAGCGCGCTCTCGTGATCGAACGACGCCTCGGCGAGCGCTGAATGCGGGTCGCGCACCGACCGCGCATCCGCTGCAGCGCGGGCGCGCGTCACCACGTCCTGAATCATGCCGACGAGGCCGACCTTCATGCCGTCGTTCGGGTGATAGATCCGCTCGATGCCGTAGGCCTCGAGCTCCGCGATTTCCTCCGGCGTGATCGTGCCGCCACCGCCGCCGAACACCCGCACGTGGCCGGCGCCGCGCTCGCGCAGCATGTCGACCATGTACTTGAAGTACTCGATGTGCCCGCCCTGATACGAGGAGAGCGCCACGGCATCCGCATCTTCCTGGAGGGCGGCGCGCACGACTTCTTCCACCGAGCGGTTGTGACCGAGGTGGATGACTTCGGCGCCCTGATCCTGGATCAGGCGGCGCATGACGTTGATGGCAGCGTCGTGGCCGTCGAACAAGCTGGCAGCCGTGACAAAACGGAGCGGCCGCGAGGCGGCACGCGAAGCATCGGTCGCCGCCGACTGCGGCGTGGGAGACAGGGCACGGTTCATGGGCGCGGGCCTTCGGAAACCTCTAATGAAACCTTTCGTTCGACTATATGCCGAAAGCCGGCGCGACGGTCAGCGGCCGGCGCCGCTCTGCCGCAACGCGTCGAGCAGCCGCGCGGCGCCCATCGCGGGCGTGATGCGACCGTCACGGACCTCGGCTTCTACGGCCTCACGGATCGCCGCCACGGCCGGCGCCTCGTGCAGCGTCTGCACCAGCGCCGACTCGGCGGTGCTCCACAGCCACGACACCTGCTGGGCCGCACGCCGCGCGGCCAGCGCGCCGCTGGCGCGGCCGGCCTCGGTCGCCGCTACGATCGATTGCCAGATCTCCGGCACGCCGGCGCCGGTCAAACCACTGCACGGCATGACGCGCTCGTCCTGCGCCGCCACACCGCGCGCAATCCGCAGCGCATGGCGATAGTCCGCGAGCGCCCGATTGACGGATCCCGCCGGCTCGGTGTCGACCTTGTTCACCGCGATGAGATCCGCCACTTCGAGAATGCCGCGCTTGATGCCCTGCAGTTCATCACCCGACGACGCGAGCAGCAGCACGAGGAAGAAGTCCACGAGATTGGCGACCGTCGTCTCCGACTGTCCGACGCCGACGGTTTCGATGATGACGACGTCGAAGCCCGCGGCTTCGCAGAGCAGCATCGCTTCACGCGTGCGCCGCGCCACGCCACCGAGATTCCCCATCGTCGGCGACGGCCGAATGAACGCGCGCGTGTCTTGCGAGAGCCGCGCCATGCGCGTTTTGTCGCCGAGCACGCTACCGCCGGTGCGCGGACTCGTGGGATCGATGGCGAGCACCGCGACGCGATGCCCGGCGTCGAGCAACTGACAGCCGAAGGTCTCGATGAACGTGCTCTTGCCGACGCCGGGCGCGCCCGAGATGCCGAGGCGCACGGCCTTGCCCGTGTCGGGCAGTAGTGCGACGAGCACCGCCTGCGCCACCGCTTCGTGCTGCGGCTGTGTGCTCTCGACGAGCGTGATGGCGCGCGCAAGCGCCGAGCGGTCACCCGCGCGGATGCCGGCCACGTACTGCTCGGCCGGCAGGACGACCTGCCGCGGGGTCGGCGCGTTGCTCACCGCGCGCTCTGCTCCAGCTGATCGATCAGCTTCAGCGCCGCATCCGCCACGACGGTGCCCGGTCCGAAGATCGCGGCTGCGCCGGCGGCAAAGAGCGCGTCGTAGTCCTGCGGCGGCACGACCCCGCCGACGACGATGAGGATGTCGCCGCGTCCGGCGGCGACGAGCGCGGCACGGAGCGCGGGCACGAGCGTGAGGTGGCCCGCGGCGAGTGAGCTGATGCCCACGATGTGCACGTCGTTCTCGATGGCCTGACGCGCGGTTTCTTCCGGGGTCTGGAAGAGCGGGCCGATGTCGACGTCGAAGCCCATGTCCGCGAAGGCCGAGGCGATGACCTTCTGGCCGCGATCGTGCCCGTCCTGGCCCATCTTGGCCACGAGGATGCGCGGGCGCCGGCCCTCACGGTCCGCGAATGCCTTCACGCGATCGATCACGCGCTCGATTGCCGCCATATGTCCTTTGACTTCCGAACGATACACGCCCGACACGCTGCGGACCACTGCCTGATGCCGGCCCCACACTTTTTCGAGCGCCAGCGACATCTCGCCGACGGTGGCCCGGGCGCGGGCGGCGTCGATCGCGAGCGCAAGCAGATTGCCGTCGCCCGAGCCGGCGGCCTGCGTGAGCGCCTCGAGCGCCGCCGACACACGCGTGTCGTCGCGATCGGCACGCAGCTGGCGCAGGCGTTCGATCTGCGCGGCGCGCACGGCGGAGTTGTCGACCTTGAGCACGTCGATCGGCGGATCGTCGGCGACCTGATACTTGTTCACGCCGACGATCGTCTGCGCGCCCGCGTCGATGCGGGCTTGCGTGCGCGCGGCGGCCTCTTCGATGCGGAGCTTCGGCAGCCCGGTCTCGAGCGCCTTCGCCATGCCGCCAAGGCTCTCCACTTCTTCGATGTGTGCCCAGGCGCGTGACGCGAGATCCGCCGTGAGCCGCTCGACGAAGTAACTCCCGCCCCACGGGTCGACCACCTGCGTCGTGCCCGACTCGAGCTGGAGATAGAGCTGCGTGTTGCGGGCGATGCGCGCGGAGAAGTCGGTCGGGAGGGCCAGCGCTTCGTCGAGCGAGTTCGTGTGGAGCGACTGCGTGTGGCCTTGCGTGGCCGCCATCGCTTCGAGGCACGTGCGTCCCACGTTGTTGAAGACGTCCTGCGCGGTGAGGCTCCAGCCCGACGTCTGGCAGTGCGTGCGCAACGAGAGTGAGCGCGGATCCTTCGGGTTGAAGCGCCGCACGATCGTGGCCCACAGAAGGCGCGCCGCGCGCAGCTTCGCGATCTCCATGAAGTAGTGCATGCCGACCGCGAAGAAGAACGAGAGTCGAGGCGCGAACGCGTCGACGTCGAGGCCGGCGGCGATGCCCGAGCGCAGATATTCCAAGCCGTCGGCGAGCGTGTAGGCGAGCTCGATGTCGGCCGTCGCGCCGGCTTCCTGCATGTGGTACCCGGAGATCGAGATGCTGTTGAAGCGCGGCATCTTCGCGGACGTGAACGCGAAGATGTCGGAGATGATCCGCATCGACGCCGCCGGCGGGTAGATGTAGGTGTTGCGGACCATGAACTCTTTCAGAATGTCGTTCTGAATCGTTCCGGTCAGCTGCTCGGGCGCCACGCCCTGTTCTTCAGCCGCCACCACATACAGCGCCATGATCGGCAGCACCGCGCCGTTCATCGTCATCGACACGCTCATGCGATCGAGCGGGATGCCGTCGAAGAGGCGACGCATGTCGAGGATGGAGTCGATCGCGACGCCGGCCATGCCGACATCGCCCGCCACGCGCGGATGATCCGAGTCGTAGCCGCGATGGGTGGCGAGGTCGAAGGCGATCGACAGGCCCTTCTGACCGGCCGCGAGATTGCGACGATAGAAGGCGTTGCTTTCTTCGGCCGTGGAGAAGCCCGCGTACTGCCGGATCGTCCACGGCTGCAGCGCGTACATCGTCGGATACGGACCGCGCACGAACGGCGCCGCGCCCGGCAGCGAGTCGATGAAGGGCAGCGACGCGATGTCGCCGGCGGTGTAGAACGGCTGCAGCGGGATGCCCTCCGCCGTCGGCGTCGTGATGGCGCGCGCCGGTGCGGCGCCGCCCGGGCGGCGCGGTGTCCACGCGATCTTCGAGAAATCAGGCGTGGCCATGCGCGGCCTCCGCGCGGGTCACGAGCGACGTGAGCCACGGAATGACGTCCATGCCGGCGTAGATGAAGTGCGTCACGCCGGCCGCGCGCAGTGTCGCTTCGTGCGCAGCTGGGCGACCCGCGACGATGATGTCGCTGATGCCTGCGGTGCGGAGCGCGGTGACGGTCGCCGTGGCCTCTTCGCCGTGCCGCGCGTCCGCGGCGATCACGATGGCGGTGGCGGCGCCGCTCGTCTGCATCGCCGCGGCCATGTCGTTCGCGGTGTCGACGACGTGCAGGCGCAGGCCCGCGACGGCGACGAGGTCACGGATCCAGTCGAGGCGCGCCGCGTGTTCGGCGAGCGGCCCGATCGTCACGCCGAAGACGGCCGGTGTCGTGCCGGTGGCGGCGAGGGCGTCGGTGCGGCGACGCAGCGTGTCGAAGTCGGCGTCGAGGTAGTGCACCGCGCCGGCCGATGCGGGTGCGGCGGCGGGTGCCACGCCAGTGCGTGCGCGCCAGGCCGCGATGAATGCCGTGACATCGGCGGGCGTCTGTCGCGCGCTGTCGGTGGCGAGCGGAAACACGCTCACGCCGAGCACGGGTTCCTTGCGCGTGCGGAGGCGCGCGGCGCGCGCCTGCCAGGTCACGTCGATCGCCTGCGACAGTGCACCGCTCGTGTACGCCGCAATCACGCCGCCCGTCGCTTCCCACGCGGTGAACTGCTGCCACGCGGTTTCGGCGAGTTGCTCGGTGCGGTGCTCGAGGTAGAACGAGCCGCCGGCCGGATCGGCGACGAGGGCGATGTCGCTTTCTTCGGCGAGGAGCGCGTGGAGATTGCGCGCGAGGCGGCGGCCGAGCGGGCTGTCGCTGCCGAGCCGCGCGTCGAACGGGCGCACCATCACCGCGTCGGCGCCGCCGATGGCGGCGGCGGTGGCCTGCGCGGTCGTGCGCAGCAGGTTCACGTGCACGTCGCGGCGCGAGAGCGTGTCCTCCGCGGTCGACGCCGACACGAGCACGTCGACAGCGCGGTCCGCGAGGCCGAGCGTGTCGAGCACGAGCGCGAAGGCGCGGCGGAACGCGCGCAGCTTGGCGATCTCGCCGAAGAAGTCGTTGCCGGTGCTGAGGTGGAATTCGGTGGCGCGGAGCACCTCGGCCGCCGTGAGGCCGGCCGGTTCGAGCGCACGCACCGCCGCGATGAAGGCGCCGAGCGCGGCCGCCAGTTCATGCGCCATGTGGCCGCCGGCGCATCTCAGCGCGGCCGTGTTGATCCAGAGCGGACGCGCGTCCGCGTGCGGTGTGGCCGCGTCCTGCGTGCGGCGTGCGTCGGCCACGATCAGGTCGCGATACGGCGCGAGCCAGGCGTCAGGGGTGACGCCGGTTTCTGCGATGGCGATCAGATCCACGCGCGCGCCGAGGCCCGGGCCGCCTGCGGCACGCAGACCCGTACACATATTGAAGAGCTGTGCCGTGAAGGCGGCCTCCGGCGGCGCGATCACGGCGACCGGCGCGAGCGGCCACTGCACCTCGTCAAGCACCGCCGCGAGGTCGTCGGGTGTGTCGATCCACACGCCACCGCGAGCGGAGGCGGCGAGCGCGTCCGCGTGTGAGGCAGACATGGCCAACGCCGTGCGGGCCGAGACGACGCGGATGAGCGCGCGTTCGGCGCCGCCTTCGAGGTCGGCGATCAGGTCGCGGTGCGCACTGCGTGTGTCCGGATGATCGATTTCGACGCCGCGCGTCCAGCCGAGGCGCGGTGCGCCATCCAGGCCGGGCCAGCCGCGTACGAAAGGTGCCACGCCCGGCGCCTCCGTGTCGGCGTGGGCGGGGCGATCGCTGCGTGTGTAGAGCGGATCAATCGCGAGCCCTTCGGGCGTGCGCGACACGAGCGCCGCGTCGAAGGCGCGGCCTTTCAAGCTACGTTCGACGTCGGCCTTCCAACGGTCCCGATCGGCGGGCGG
This sequence comes from uncultured Solibacteraceae bacterium, assembly GCA_964343975.1. Classification (GTDB taxonomy): domain Bacteria; phylum Acidobacteriota; class Vicinamibacteria; order Vicinamibacterales; family SCN-69-37; genus SCUN01. Next base: position 8,210 of record CAYFLU010000056.1, on the reverse strand, counting down.
GAATGCTGCGATGTCTTGCCAGAGGTCGCTCATGCGTACCGCTATATGGTGACACAGCGCCGCGGTCTCACCCGCGTCGCCGGAAGACGACCACCGTCTCGATGTGGTCCGTGTGCGGGAACATGTCGACGCCCTGCACGCGCTCGGCCACATAGCCGCGATCGAGGATCGGCGGCAGATCGTCGGCGAGGACCTCCGGGTTGCACGACACGTAGATCACGAGCGGCGGCCGCAGGTCCTCGAACACGGCCTGCAGCACTTCGGGCGCGCATCCGTCACGCGGAGGATCCAGAATGATCGCGTCCCACGGCGTGTCGCGGATGCGGTCGAGCACATCTTCCGTGCGGCCGGCGATGGCGCGGATGCGGTTGGCGTCCAGACGATTGAGCCGCACGTTCGCGCGCAGATCGTCGATGGCCGTACGGTTCTCTTCCACGGCGGTGACCGTGGCGCCGCGCTTCAGGAGCGGCAGCGAGAACAGCCCGCTGCCGCAATAAAGGTCGAGCACGCGGCTCTTCGCCGGGATGGCGTCGAGCGCCAACTGCACGAGCACGCGCGCCGCGCCGACGTTGGTCTGAAAGAACGCGTCGGGCGACACGAGAAAGTCGACGAGCGGATCGCCGTTGTCGAGCGTGATGCCGCGCTCCCGCACCTGATCCCGGCCGGCGATTTTGATCGTCTCGCCGGCCACCATCAGCGGACCCGGTCTCGTGTTGATGTTGATGAAGAAGCCGTCTGGCGCATCGCTCGACTCCATCAGCCCTCGCACGGGCGTGCGCAGCGACTTGTCGTTGTACGACACCACCAGCATCGCCACAGCCTCGCGATCGTCTTCCGTCGTCCGCACAATCAGGTGCCGCAGCACACCGCCGGCGTCGGCGGCCTCGATCCCGGCCCGGATCAATCGATCCCGCAACGCGAACGCGATCCGGTTGGCGCGCGCGCTGTGCACCGGACAGGTCTCGACCGGCACCACGCGGTTCGAGCCGGCGGCGTAGTGGCCCATCACGAGCGTGCCCGCGCGGTCGGTGCCGAACGTGAACGCGGCCTTCTGTCGGAAACCGACATCGCGCGGCGAGCGCACCACCGGCGGCACGTCCATCTCGGGCATATCGAGGAGCGACGCGAGCTGCGCGCGCTTGTGGTCGAGTTGTTCCGGATACGGCGCCGTGAACGAGCAGCCGCCGCAGTGGCCGAGGTGTGGGCAGGTCATGCGTGTGCCGCCGAACGACGGCCCGTCGATGATATCGCGAGGATCACCACGCGCCGAGGCAGGCGCGCGTGGCCGCCAGCGCCTGCGCGGCGCACGCGCGTGACGGATACCCGGCAGCGTCGGCAGCGCGGATCGGCGGTAGGCTGAGCGTCGAGGTCCTCATGGCCGCAGATCCGGCTCGTCCTGGCGCGAACGCGCCCTCGCTCGATCTCACCGAATCGCAGAAGGCCGCGATCTCCCGCCTGCAGAAAGACGATCACGTGATCGCGCCGCCGCTCGCGCTCGCGCGCGACGCGGTGCTCCCGAACGACGCGATCGAACGCATGCACGCGCTGCAGGATCCGGACGGATTCTGGGGCGAGAAGGCGAAGGCGCTCGAGTGGATGCGGCCGTGGGAGCGCGTGATGCGCTTCGAGCCGCCCCGGCACGCCTGGTTCGAGGGCGGGCAGCTGAATGCCTGCGTGAATTGCGTGGATCGGCACGTGCACGGCGATCGCCGCAACAAAGCCGCCTTGCTGTGGGTCGGTGAAGACGGCGAAGAACAGGCCTACACGTACGGCCGCCTCTATCGCGAAGTGAACCGGTTCGGCAACGCGTTGCGCCGGCTCGGTGTGCGCAAAGGCGATCGCGTGATCATCTATATGCCGCTCGTGCCGGAAGGCATCGTGACGATGCTGGCGTGCGCGCGCATTGGCGCGGTCCACTCGGTGGTATTTGCCGGCATGGGCACGGAAGCGCTGCGCTCGCGGCTCGTGGATTCCGGCGCGAAGGCCATCGTCTGTTCCGACTACACGTGGCGTCGCGGCCGGCAGATCGCGCTCAAGCCCACCGTCGACGAAGCGGTGCGCGATCTGGCCACGGTGGAGCATGTGATCGTGCATCGCCGCGGGTCGCGTCCCGGCGATGCGCCGTACACGTTCGAGAGCGAACGCGAGCACGACTTCTACGACATTCAGCAGGCGCGCGAAATCCACTGCGCACCTGAGCCGATGGAGGCGGAGGATCCGCTGTTCATCCTCTACACCTCCGGCACGACCGGCAAGCCCAAGGGCGTCGTGCACGCCACGGGCGGCTACATGGTCGGCGTGACGTATCTGGCGCGCGCGTTCTATCAGATCGGCGAGCGCGACATTTACTGGAGCACGTCCGACATCGGCTGGATCGTCGGCCACTCGTTCATCGTGTACGGCCCGCTGTCGGTCGGCGCCACCGTGTTCTGTCGCGAAGGCGTGCCCGACTATCCGACACCCGATGTGACGTGGGAACTCTGCGAACGCTTCGGCGTGAACATCATGTTCACCGCACCGACCGCGGTGCGCATGTGGATGAGCCATGGCGCCGAAGTGCCAGCGCGCTACGACCTCTCGCGCTTGCGCCTCATCTCGTGCGCGGGCGAACCGTTGAATCCGGAAGCGCACCTCTGGAGTCAGGCGCACCTCGTGGGGCAGAGCCACGGCATGGTCGTCGACAACTTCTGGCAGACCGAAGTGGCCGGGCCGGTGCTCGGCACGTTGCCGACCTTTGAGGCGCGCCCGGGCAAAGTCGGCAAGCCGATGCCGGGCGTCGTGGCCGACATCGCCGATGCCGAGGGGCACTCACTGCCGGACGGACACGGCGGTCTGCTCGTCTTACGCCGGCCGCTGCCGTACATGCTGCGCACGGTGTGGGGCGATCATGCGCGCTACGAGCACTACTGGAAACAGGTGCCGAACTGTTACACCGCGGGTGACATCGCGGTGCGCGATGCCGATGGCTACTTCGCGGTGCTCGGGCGCGCCGACGATGTGCTGAATGTGGCGGGCCATCGCATCGGCACGGCCGATGTCGAAGGGTCGCTGCTGCGGCATTCGGCGATCGCGGAGAGCGCGGTCATCGGGCTGCCGGATCCGATCAAGGGCGAAAAGATCAAGGCGTTCGTCGTGCTGAAGCCGGGCGTGCCGGCCGGTGCGGGGCTCACCGCGAGCCTCAAGGATCACGTGCGGCAGGATCTCGGGCCGATTGCGCAGCCGTCGGAGATCGAAGTGCGCGCGAGCCTGCCGAAGACGCGCAGCGGCAAGATCGTGCGGCGCTATCTGAAGGCGCAGGAGATGGGCGAGGACCCGGGGGATCTGTCGACGCTGGCGGACTGAGTCAGGCGCCGCCTTCGCGCACGGCGCGGTCGACGACTGCGCGGAGGTCGTACATCTCGTCGGCCGTGAGGCCCTGGCCGATCACGGCGGCGCCGTACACGAACGCGATCAGCGCCATCGACGCGGGGACGCCGAGCAACATCCACGCGGGCTCGCCCACCGTCCACTGCGACAGGCCCCACCAGGCGCACACGGTGCCGATCATCGCGAGGAACGCGTAGACGGCGATGAACCCCGTCCACACATTCGGGTGCGGGCTGAATCGCCCGCGCAGCAACCGTTGTTCGTCGCGCTCGATGAGTTCCAGATTGAGAAACGGCGACAGCCACGTGCGGCGATCCGCCGGCAGTTGCAGCACCGCGTGGTCCTGAATCACCTGACCGACGACCCCCGCGCCCTCGTCGAGCAGGGCTTGCAGGCGGCCGAGTACCGCGTCGCCGCTCGTCTCGAGCGGGATCTCGAACACGGGCCGCATGCGCGGACGGTCGGTCATCGCCGCCGAGACTATCTCAGCGAGGCGGCCCGCGCCAGACGTGTTACAACTGCCTGTCTCCGAGGAGGACGTGTGATGCAGCGAGTGATGACGGGAGTGGTGGGATTTGTGATCGGCGTGCTGTGTGTGACCGCGACGACCGCGCAGTCGGGCCGCCGCTACATCAACGGCCGGTCGGCGGCCAATGCCGAGCAGGCGACGCAGCCGCCCTTCAGCGGCGCCGTCGTGGTGGGCGACACGGCGTATCTCTCCGGCGTGCTCGGCAGCGGCGACACGGCAGAGGCCGCGGCGACGGCAGGCCTCACGGCGCTGAAGAACGCGCTCACCGCCGCGGGCATGACGATGGACGACCTCGTGTCGGTGCAGATCTTTTGTCCGGATACCGCGATGTACGCCGACTTCAACAAGGTCTATCGCACGTTCTTCACCAAGGAGTTTCCGGCGCGCGCGTTTCTCGGCTCCGGGCCGCTCTTGAACGGCGCGAAGTTCGAGATCATGGGCGTGGCGGTGAAGCGCTAACGCACGAGCGCGGCGAGCGACGGCGAGGCCAGGACGGCCTCGACGAGTTCGCGCTGATACAGCGAGGCCGTGGAGGCGCCCTGCATCCACGGCAGTTCGATCACGGCAAAGGGACCGGCTGCCGGATTGGCCTGCACGATGGCGCGACCGTACCGGTCCGCGGCCGGCGCCGTGCGCTCCGCCGGCGCGAGCGCCGCCACTTGCGCATCCACCGTCGCGGCGAGCGCGGCATCACTGCGACGCGCCGCGGCGGCTTGCGCACTGAGATAGCGTTCGCGCGTGACCGGCGCGAAGAGGGGCGCCGTCGATGACGTGACGAGCACGCGTGTGCCGTCATGGAAGGGCGTGACGAAGGGCGTGACGGTGCCCGTGCCCGCCATCTGCGGAGCCACGAACAGACCGGCCTCAGGCGCCGTGGCCGCATCGCGATCCGCCACCGCCTCGGGTCGCGAAAATGTCACCCGCATCAGCACCGTCCGTTCCGCGTCCGCCGTGGTCGCACACGTCGCGCACGTCTGCCACACGCGCGCGCCGTCCACACGTACGGCAAGCGCGCCGTCGGCGCCCGTGTCTACGGCGATGTGCCACTGCCAGCCGCGTGGCGGTTGCACGGACGCAGACAGCGCTGCGGCCACGGCATCGCGCGCGCGAGTGGCCGCCTCGCGCAGAGACACCGGCAGCGACGCCGGCAGGGGCTCCACGATCCACGCGCCCGCGATCTGCCGTTCCGGCACCGGCACCGGTGTGAGCGGCGTGGCCGTTTCTTCGAGCGCGATGACGTCGAGAATCCCGCCAGCGCTGTTGATGTCGACGTGCAGCCACACCGGCTTCGCGCCCGGCAAACGGCCGTCGAACGCACCGACCGTGTCGTTGGCCGTGTCGGCAATCACCACGCCCTGCTGATCGATCACGAAGTTCGCGTAGAACGCCGCGATGGCCGCCGGCGACGACGGCCCATCGTCGCCCGCCTGCACGAAGCGGCGGAGGATGTGGCCGTTCACGTTCTGGACGGGCCCGAAGTTGCGGCGGTCATTGGCCTCGACGTCCTGTTCGACCGAGTAGCCGTCGGGCACCGGAATGCGGTCGGCGAGCAGGGCCGGCCGCGATGGCGTTTTCTGGGCGAGCGCCGGTGCCACCACGCTCAGCGCGAGCGCGATCGCCCACGCATGCTGATGTCGACGAAGGCCGTGCGTCACTCGCATGATCGTGCAGCGAGTGTAGCGCACGGCGGCCGTCAGCCTCGGGCGGCGGTGTGACGAAGCACCGCGTCGGCGAGGCGCTCGATGTCGCCCGACTCCACGTAGACCTGCGCGCAGATCCGGATCCAGGCCTGCTGCTTCCACCAATGCAGTTGGGCCTCGATGCGGTCGTCGAAGAGCAGCGCGTCGCGCAGGGCCTGCACGTCTTCCAGGCTGGTCGCGGCGTTGTGCGGCAGCGGCACCGTGATCATCGCGCCGATCATCTCGCGCGGCGCGTGCACGCGCGTGCCGAAGCGTGACGCGAGGTGGTGGCCGCCGCTCCACGCGAGTTCGCGCTGGTACTGCCACATGGCGTCGAGGCCGAGCTCGTGCAAGAACGCAAGGCCGGCCGGTGCGGCCAGAAACGGCGTGGGGTCGCGTGTGCCGGCGTGGTCGAACTCGGCGACATAGCCTTGCCCGTGTCCCCACGATGTGACCGTCGGTCGCGTCATCGCCTGTCGCTCCGGAGCGGTCCACAGGAAGCCACTCGACCGGGGCGCACACGCCCACTTGTGCAGATTGGCCGAGTACCAGTCGGCGCCGAGTGCCGGCACATCGAGGGCGATCTGGCCCGGCGCGTGCGCGCCGTCGACGAGCACCGCGATGCCGCGTGCCTTGAGCGCGGCGACAATCTCCGCCACTGGCTGGATCAGCGCGCTGGCCGAGGTGATGTGATCGACGATGGCGAGGCGCGTGTGCGGGCCAACGGCGCGGACCCACGCGTCGACGATGGCCGCAGGGCTCGTAATCGGGAAGGGCATTTCGACGGTGCGCACCGTGGCGCCGCGCAGCGACGTGGCGTACTGCGCGGAATACGTGACGGCGCCGTAGCCGAGATCGGTGACGAGCACTTCGTCGCCGGGCGCAAACGGAAACGACCGCAGCACGGCATTGGCGCCGACCGTGATGTTGTCGACGAACACGACGTCGTCGGCGCGGGCGTGAATGAAGCGCGCGATGGTGGTGGCGGCCTCACGCAGTCGCGGTTGCCCGCGCCGCGAGCCGGTCTGGTGTGGGGCGAGCTCGCGCAGCAGGAATCGCGCCGGCTCGCGCTCGATCTCGTCGGCGATCCGGCGCTGCTCGGCCGTGACGGCGGTCGGCGTGACGCCGACGGTGCCGTGGTTGAGGTAGAGCACATCCGGCGACAGAGGCCAGTGTGCGCGTGCCGCATGACCGAAACGTGCGCTCGACATCTCGACAGTGTAGTCGCGATGTCGAGCGCGCGTCGCGTGGGCGTTAGACGGCGACCGTCAGTGTGGCGGTGTAGCCGGCGGCGACCGATCCGCTCATGTTCGCGAGCTGCAGCGTGGCGCCATCGCTGAACACGTTGTCGGTGGCCAGCGTGATCTGGTTCGCGTTCGTGATGCTGGCTTCGTAGCCGCTCGTGGCATAGACCACGTCGTTCGTGGCCTTGGGGAGCGCGATCTGCGAGGTGACCACCTGATTGGACACCGAGGTCGCCGCCGCGAGGCTCGCGTAGATCTCGAAGTGGATGTGCGGCCACCGGCCGGAGTAGCAGCCCGGGTAGATCGTCGTGAAGGTCACGACGCCGCTCGTGTTGGTCGCCTGCACGCCGCGCAGATAGTTCTGGTTGGTGATGCCGCTCGAGTAGAGCGAGTAGCCGCCCGAGCGGTTGCAGTGCCAGATGTACAACGCGTAGCCCGACAGCGGCGCGCACGTCGTCTTCGACACGATCGTCATCACGACGTTGAGCAGCACGCCGTCCGCGGTGCCCGACAGGCCGTTGAAGCTGCTGCGGATGTCACTCCGCACCACGCCAGAGAGCGGCAGCACGTTCGGCCCGTTCGACCCGTCGCCTGGGTACGGGCCGTTCGTCTCGCTCGGGATCACCGTTCAGCTCGAACCGGTCGTCGTGCCGGTCGACGTCGAGGTGGACCCACTCGAGGAGGTCGTTGTTGATGTAGACGACGATGAGGTCGTGGTGGTCGGAGATGTGGCGGTTGAGCCGCATGCGGCGAGATCGACGACGCTCACGGCGGCGCCGAGGCGCGCGGCCATGCGAAGGAGTGAGCGGCGGTCGAGCGCCTGGCCCGTGGCGCGGAGGTCGCGCTGCAGGCCACCGAAGTCGTCGTGGTGGTCGTTGTGATGTCTCATAGGTATGTGGACTGTGACTGCCACTTTGCAGGATTCATTCCACCCCTGGCGTCCTCAATCGGTCACAATGCCCCCCATGGCCATCACAATCGTTCGGCGCATGCTGTGTGTCGCGTGCGCATGTGCCTTCTTGGTCGTCGGTTGCGCGCGGACGGTACCAGCGCCTCCGCCAACGACCGTCGGAACATTCGATCTGGAAGAAGTGACGATCGGCGAGCTGCAACAGCGCATGCAGAGCGGGCGCGACACCGCGCGATCGCTGGTGGACAAATATCTGGCGCGGATCGCGGCGATCGATGCCGCCGGCCCGTCGCTGCACAGCGTGATCGAGATCAATCCGGACGCACGCGCGATTGCGGATGCGCTCGACGCCGAGCGAAAGGCCACGGGGCCGCGCGGTCCGTTGCACGGCATTCCCGTGCTGATCAAAGACAACATCGCCACGGCGGACAAGATGCAGACCACGGCCGGGTCGCTCGCGCTCGAAGGCGCGACGCCGCCGG
>CAYFLU010000055.1:0-19119 GCA_964343975.1 uncultured Solibacteraceae bacterium | reverse complement strand
ACGATGACGTACGGGCCCAACTGCGAACCGATCGAGATTTGCACAGTGTTGGCCATTATGACCCGTATAATGGCCGCCCATGACCACCCGAACCCGCCTCTTCATCATGATGGTGCTTGAGTTCTTCATCTGGGGTGCCTGGCTGCCGCTGATCTTCGGCTACTTGCCCAGCCTCGGGTTTTCAGCCGGTGAACAGTCGTTGATCTTGAACGCGTTCCCGGTGGCATCGCTGATCGGCATGTTCTTCAGCAACCAGTGGGCGGACCGCTCACCCGCGCCTGAACGCGTGCTGGCGATCTCGCACCTCATCGCCGGGTTGGCCATTCTCGGCTGCGGCTTCACGCGCAGCTTCCTGCCCTTCTTCCTGTTGATGCTCGTGCACTGCCTCCTGTATGTGCCGACGATCTCGATCACGAACTCGATCGCGTTCGCCAACATGAAGAACGCCGACAAGGAATTCGGCATCGTCCGCATGGGCGGCACGATCGGATGGATTCTCGCGGCCTGGCCCTTCACTTTTATCTTTGTGAACTGGGCGGCCGTGGACGCCGCGCACCCGCAGGGTCTGGTGAACTGGCTCGGCACCGCGCTGGCGAATCCGCTGACGGGTGATGCGGCGAAGGCCGCCACGCGCTGGACGTACGTCGTTGCCGGCATCGCGTCGTTGGCGCTGGCCGCCTTCAGCCTCTCGCTGCCGCGCGCGAAGGACGCGGGCAAGTCGTCATCAGAAGGCTCGGCCTGGGCCACCGCGTTCAGCCTGCTGAAGCAGCCGTTCATTCTCGTGTTGTGGCTCGTGACGCTCGTCGACGCGTTCGTACACAACCTCTACTTCAACTGGACCGGCGTGTTCCTCGGCACGGCGCGCGAGGCCGGCGGTGTCGGCATTGCCTCGAACTGGATCACCCCCGTGATGAGCATCGGCCAGATCTTCGAGATCCTCACGATGTTCGTGCTCGGCAGCACGCTCAAGCGCCTCGGCTGGCGCAAGACGATGGTCGTCGGCATCCTCGGACATGCGGCGCGGTTCGCGGCCTACGCGTTCATGCCGCAGAACACGATGGCGATCATCACGATCCAGGCGCTGCACGGCATCTGCTACGCCTTCTTCTTCGCCACGGTCTACATCTTCGTCGACGCGCACTGCCCGAAGGACATTCGTAGCTCGGCGCAGGGCCTCTTCAACCTCCAGATCCTCGGCATCGGCGTGCTGCTCGCCAACACGCTCGGGCCGTATCTGATCCAGAACGTCTACACGATGAACGGCCGCACCGACTTCCACAGCCTGTTCATGGTGCCGCTCGGCGCCGCGCTCGTCGCCGTCGTGATGCTGGCCGTGTTCTTCAAGCCGCCGACGGAAGGGCCGCAAGAGGCCTAAGAGCAACACGAAGGCACGGAGGCTCGGAGGATTGACGCCTGTTCGAGTACTCGTCGCTGGGTGCGGACATATGGGCGCGTCGCATGCGCGCGCCTATCACGGCATGCCCGAGTTCGAGATCGTCGGGCTCGTGTCACGCGGTGCCGAGTCTCGTCAGGCGCTGAACGCGCAGCTCGGCGGCCACCTGCCGGAATTCAGTGACTACGCCACCGCGTTGGCGATGACGACGCCCGACGCGGTGTGCATCAGCACCTACACGGAAACGCACGTCGACTACGCCGTGGCGGCGATGGAGGCGGGCGCGCACGTGTTTCTCGAGAAACCCGTCGCCGAAACGCTCGACGGCTGCGCGCGCGTGATCGGCACCGCCCGCCGGCTCAAGAAGGCGCTGGTCGTCGGCTACATCCTGCAAGTGCATCCGTCGTGGCAGAAGTTCACCGAGCTCGCGCAGTCGCTCGGCAAGCCGCTCGTGATGCGCATGAACCTGAACCAGCAGAGCGCGGGCGCGAACTGGGCGACGCACCGGAATCTGCTCGCCAGCACGTCGCCCATCGTCGATTGCGGCGTGCACTACGTCGACGTCATGTGCCGTATGACCGGCGCGCGCCCGGTGCGCGTGAACGGCATCGGCGCGCGGCTCACCGACGAGATCGCGCCCGGTCAGGTGAACTACGGCCATCTACAGGTGGTGTTCGACGACGGCTCGATCGGGTGGTATGAGGCGGGCTGGGGCCCGATGATGAGCGAGACGGCGTTCTTCGTGAAGGACGTCATTGGCCCGAAGGGCTGCGTGAGCATCGTCGCGCAGCGCGCCACGCGGTCCGGGCGGTCTGCGAACATCGACGACCACACGAGCACCGAAGCGTTGAAGCTGCATCATGCCGCGCTCGGCCCTGACGGCCAGTTCGCGCGCAGCGACGAGATCATCGCCGTCACGGACGAGCCCGATCACGACGAGCTCTGCCGTCGCGAGCAGGAGGTCTTCCTCCGCGCGATCCGTGGCGAGGTCGATCTCGAATCGCATTGGCAGGCCGCCACCGACAGCCTCACCGTCGTGCTGGCCGCCGATCAGTCGTTCAAAGAAGGACGGACCATCACGCTATGACCGCACGCACTGCCCTCGCTCTGTCCGCCGTCACGTGTCTTTGGCTGGCTTCCGGCACGATCGCCGGCGCGTTCAAGCCGACGCCACCACCCGGGTTCGTGGCGCTCTACAACGGCAAGGACCTCGAAGGCTGGCGCGGCGGCGACACGCAGGACCATCGCAAGTATCTGGCGATGACGCCGGAGGCGCGGGCGAAGCAGGACGCGGACTGGTGGGCGGACGTGTTGCAGCACTGGCGCGCCGAGGGCGACGAACTCGTCAACGACGGCAAGGGGCGCTTCCTCACGACGATCAAGGAGTACGGCGACTTCGAGTTGCTCGTGGACTACAAGGCGCTGCCGCTCGGCGACTCCGGGGTCTATCTGCGCGGCGTGCCGCAGGTGCAGATCTGGGATCACACGAATCCGGCGGAATTCAAGAACGGCGCGGAGAAAGGCAGCGGCGGTCTCTGGAACAACTCACCGGGCGCGCCCGGCAAAGATCCGCTCGTGCTCGCCGACAAACCGTTCGGCGAGTGGAATCACTTCCGCATCATCATGAAGGGCAACCGCGTCACCGTGTGGCTGAATGACAAGCTCACCGTCGATAACGCGGTGCTCGAGAACTACTACGATCGCAAGACCGAAATCCCGGCGCGCGGCCCGATTGAATTGCAGACACACGGTTCGGAGATTCGGTGGAAGAACATCTTCATCAAGGAACTGACCGGCCAGTAGAACGCCGAGTGACCTAGCGACGATCGAATCGCATCACGTACCCGATCGAGATGCGCTGACTGGTCATCGACTGCGACGCGCCAGGCTCACGATCGTTCCGGATGGCCCCACCGCGAACGCTGCGGTAGTCGACCTGCACGAGAAACGCCCGCTGGCCACCGCCGACCACGATGCCGACGCCAGGCTGGATGGTGGGGCCACCGACCGAGTGAATGATGCCGGAGTCGCCTCCGGCGGTGACGCCCACCATCAACTGAGCGAAGGGCGTGACGCCGAAGTTGCCGTCCTGCAGCCCCTGACTCCGTGAGTAGATGCGCGCGCCGGCCGTCCAGCCCTGTCGCACATAACTTCCGTCGTATTCCGCCAGCGACGCCCAGCCCCAGGCCGGCGACTTCGGATGCAGCTGCACCGCCGACAGCGCGATGCCGGGAAACTCCGCATACGCGTGCTGCGGGCCGTTGGCCGCGATCCCCAGTTCGAGGTGCGGCTGCGTGGCCGCGCGCTGCTGGCGCGCATCTTCGGCGGCCTTCACTTCCGCCAGATGCCGCTCCGAGGTCGCGCACGGGCCGACATCTCCGGAGTAGTGCTTGAAGCCGTACCCCATGTGCAGCATCACGCGACTGCCCTTCACCGCCCCCACCGGCGATTTGGTCGGCGCGAGCGTCGGCGCGTCCGCGTAGTGCGCCTCGAGGCCGATCGTGTAGTTCTTGTAGCCAACGGTGGCGCCAATGGCCGTATCAATGAAGCGCCCCTTCGTCTCCGGTGTGATCACCAACGCCGTGTCCATCTTGCCGGCGGCGGCCTGCGCGAAGATCGTGGCCGAGAAGTCGTCGCTGTCCGCGAATCGGCGATACCACCGCGGGCCAATCCCCCATGCCATGGCACCGCTCGTGTCGAGCGACTCCAGGACGAGGCCGAGCCCTTTCTGCGACCAGGACTCCGGCGTGATGGCCAGGCTCATCTGCTGCGCCGGGTAGTAGCCACCAGAGCGGGCGCTGATCCCGCGGCTACTCCCCATCTCAAAGACGGTTGGCGTCGTACTGCACCCCACCGTTTGGGCCTCGGTCCGTGCTTCGGGCTGTGCTTCGATTTGGGCCAGTGCGGGCGTGGAGATCAGCAGGGCGGACAGGGCGAGGGCAACGCGGATCAGCTTCGTCATGACGGCAGTGTGCCCGGTGGGCACCGCCCGAGGCCTTCGGATTCCCTGAGGTTGCGGTGAGACTTACAAAAGCACGTGGCGCTTCAGGAGCGCGGCGAACTCGACGTCGGCCATCAAGGCCTGGGCATAGCGCCGACGGAACGGGGCATCGGCCGCGTCGGCACGCGCCGCCTGCGCCAGCCGCCGCGCCGCATCCGGAGCGGCCTCGCCCTCGCGCGTCCAGCCGGAGGTTGCCATGGCGTCAGCCGTGGCCTCGGCCGCACGTCGCACGGCCGTGATATTCGCCAAGGCCAGCTCGGCGGAGATGGCGCCGGCCTGCATCCGGATCAGCGTGCCGCAACTGAACTCACGACACGCCTCGGGCCGCTCGTCATAGACCGCGCACCCCCCGTCGCGATGAAAGACGCACGGCTGGGCCATGCCCGGACACCCGCGGATGTCGATCACGGCGACGCGGCTGGCAAAACGTGCGACCTCATCGGCCGTGAATCGTGTGTCGGGATCCACCCAGCCCTCGCAACACAGACCGCATGCCGCGCAGAGGGCCGCGCCATCCGCGTCACTCATCGACGCATCGTCCGCTCGATGTCCGCCACCGAGATCGGAAGGTAGGCCGACAGCACCTCCACGCCCGTGTTGGTGATGAGAATCATGTCCTCGAGCCGGATGCCGAGGTGCTCTTCTTCAATGCGGAACTGCGGCTCGATCGTGAAGATGCGGCCGGGCTCGAACGTGTCGGCCTGCAGGCCACCCACGTCGTGCACTTCCAGCCCGACGTTGTGCCCCAAACTCCGCGTGGTCGCCTGACGTGACCGGTAGCCATCCACCATCTTCTGCGCCGCCGCTTTGATCCGCGGATCGGTGAACCGATGACTGGCCATGGCCGCATCCATTTTCACGAGCGCGTCCTTCACACACTCGGCCGGCGTCTTGTGGATCTGAATCGACGTCAGCACCGCCTGATAGAGCTTGAGGTAGATCTCGTACATTTCCTTCTGCCGCGGCGTGAACTTCCCGTTGGCGGGAAACACGCGCGTCACATCCGACTGGTAGTACTTGAAGTCGGGCGCGTAGTCGAACTGCACGAGGTCGCCGTCCATCAGCTTGGACGTATTCGCGTTGTAGTGCGTGTAGTAGGTGTTGGGGCCAGTGGCGATCAACGCGAAATACGAGGCGCCGAGCGCGCCGCCCTTCTTGAAGACATATTCCGCGCTCGCCTGCAGTTCGTACTCGAACATGCCCGGGCGGGTCGCCTTCATCGCGGCGATGATCGCATCGCCTGTGATCTTCGTCGCCTCACGGATGATGGCGATCTCGCGCGGGCTCTTCACTGCGCGCATCGCGTTCACGATCGGGTCGAGATTCTTGATCTCGGAACCCGGCGCGGCGGCCTTCAGCTTCGCGATGAACGTCGCCTCGCGTGAATCTCGGCCGTCCCAGGGATCCTTGGCGTTGTTGGCCCACAGCCGGGTCGGGTCGCCCTGGCTCTGGCTTCCGAGCACTTCCGCCGCAAATGGCGTATAGATCGTGCGCTTGGCCTCGGCGAGCGCGGTGATCGCCGCCGTGAACCCGGCGCGATCCACCGCCGCCTCCACACCGAGCGCCTTCGCGGCCGCGCCGCCCGGTCCCATGCCCGGGCCGTACTGGCTGTTCTCCTGCGTCGGCGTGCGCGGTTGCAGGAACACCGTGGTCGTCTTCGCGCGCCCGTCGATGATCACGCTCGCGCGCGGCTCGGTCACGCCGGTGAGATAGAAGAACTGGCTGTTCTGGCGGAACGGCATCTCGCCAGGCGGCTCGGTCGTGCCGAGCACGATCGCGACGCCGTCGCCGATCTGCGCCATCACTTGCGCGCGGCGCGCGGCGAACTCCTCGGGGGGAAAGATGTCGGTGCCGCGAAAGACCGGCTGAGCAGCCAACTCGGCCACAGCCACGACGACGGCCATGAGGACGGCGAAGCGCATGCGATGCATGCGGCGATCTTACGCGGACGTGCGGGCCTGCGCCAGACGGGCGATGCGTTCCCGCGCGAGTTTCTGGCTCGGCGATTCATGCCCGAGGATCGCGCTCAGGACGCGCAGGCCGTAGTAGGCCATGCGCAGCCACACGTCGCTTTTCTCCGGGAGTCCCAGCAGCGCCCGATCCTGCGGATCCAACGTGGCGATCGCGGCGTTCGCGAGAATGCGATAGAAGACGAGGCCGGCGCGGCTGAAGGGCGGGTGCAGGATGAAGCGCACCACGCGCCGCGTCGTCTCGGTCGCCACGAGGTCGCGCGCGCGGAAGTCCTGCAGCGTCGATTCCAGTTCAGCGACGCTCATCGGCGCCGCGGTGAGTCCCAGCGGTTCCGCGCTGCGGCTCCACTCCGCGACGTAGCGGTCGGCCCCGTGCTTGAGCGGCATGCCGAGCCGCTGATGGGCCTTCAAGAACGAGTCGGTGAACGCGCAGTGCACCCACAGGAGAAACCGCGGATCGCGCGCGGCGTACGGCCGCGTGGCGCCACCGCGATCGCCGTACTCGCCCGTGACCTTCGTGTGCATCGCATTCACACGGGCGGCCTCACGCGCCACCACCTCTGTGGCGCCGAACGTCGTCACCGTCAACCAGCGCGTGGTGCCGGCGAGGCGTCCGAGCGGATCGGATTCGTAGCGCGAATGCTCCGTCACGCCCGTGAGCGCGGCCGGATGTGCGGCCTGCAGCAACAGGGCGCGGATCCCGCCAACGAGCGTCGAGACCGAACCGTGCACTTCCCACACCGCGGAGTCCGGACCAAACAACCCGGCATCGTGCCCCTCGGACATGGCGCGCGCCCAGGGCGGCACGCCGTCGGAGGCACCCGACACAGTTTCGCGGAATCGATTGGCAATGGGCGTGGTGATGAAACGGAACACGGACACAACGATCTTATGACGCGGCAGGCACACCCACGGATTCACGGCAGCGCCGCGGTTGCCGGATATCCGACGTTGACCGTCCACACCGGCGTGGCTACCGTAGATCCACGACGGTCGCCTTCAGCGCGCGGCCGGAGTGAGGCGTCGATGCACGTGCAATGCGCCTGGTGTCAGAAGGACCTGACACCCGCCCCCACCGCCACCCCCACACGTGGCGATATCACGCACGGCATCTGCCCGGAGTGCGCCGACTACTTCTTCACCAAGCGCGATCACTCGCTCCGCACGCTGCTGAACTCCCTCGGCAAACCCATCCTCGTCGTCGATGACGACGCGCATGTGCTTGATGCGAGCGACTCGGTGTTGGCCCAGCTGAACATGACGGCAGAACAGGTGCGCGGCAGTTTGGCCGGCGACGTGATCGAATGCGCGAATGCAAAGCTCCCGCAGGGGTGCGGCCATACGGTGCATTGCCTCGCCTGCGCCATCCGGAATTGCGTGCGCGAAACGGCCGAGACCGGCCAACCGTTCACGCGCGTGCCGGCGTGGATCCGCCAGCACAACGCATACGCGCACCCGGCGACGTGGCGCACGCGCTATCTCATCTCAACCGAGAAGGTCGGCCCGACCGTCCTCCTGCGCATCGATGACATGACACTCGCGAAGGCGACGATCACGCCGTCGGGCCCAAGCGTGGGCCCGATCTCACTTCCGCGCTGACGGCAGCGGCTTGCGCGGCATGAGGCCGTCGCGGTTCGCCGCGTGCCACACCACGCTCGCCAGAATCACCGACGCCTGCTCGAGATCGGCCGGCACCACCTCTTCATACACATCCAGATTGGTATGGTGCGTCCGCGATTCGTAGTTCAGCGGATCCTGAATGAACTGGAAGCCCGGCAGGCCAACCGCATCGAACGACATGTGATCGGTGCCACCGGTATTGAGCGTGGTCACCGTGGAGGCGCCGAGGTAGGCGAACGGCCGCAGCCAGGCCTCGAAGATCGACCGCGCCGACTCGTTCCCCTGCAGGTTGACGCCACGGATGCGCCCGGCGCCGTTGTCGAGATTGAAATACGCCGACAACGTCTTGTGTTCGGCCTTGAGCGCCATGGTCTTCGGGTCGCCGAAGTGCTGCATGACATACCCCATCGACCCGAAGTAGTCCTGCTCTTCCCCGGTCCAGAGCCCCAGCCGGATCGTGCGTTTCGGTTTCGCGCCGATCGCCGTCAGGATGCGCACGGCCTCCATGGCCACGGCACTCCCCGCGCCGTTGTCGGTGGCGCCCGTCCCGGTGTGCCACGAATCGAAATGGCCACCGAGCATGACCACTTCCGCCGCCAGCGACGGATCGGCACCCGGAATTTCAGCGATCACGTTGAAACCGTCAGCCTTGTCGACAAAGGACGCGGTCAACGACAGCGACAGCGTCACCGGTTGCTTCAGATCAAGCATGCGCACAATTCGACCGTACTGCTCGCGCGCGATCACGAAGCCGGGGAACGTCGGCTGCCACAGATGATCGTAGAAGCCGCCCACTCGCACCACCTCGGCCGTGGCACTCGGCTCGACGAGCGCGCCAATCCCTTCCGCGGCGAAGAACTTCAGGATCTCGATCTGCTTGTCCAAACTCTTCAGCCAGTCGTCTTCCTCATCCCAGTACGACGCCGGCGCGTCACCACCGGCGGGCGCCGGCTTCTGCTCGGCCGCCTGCTTGGCCAACTCCGCATCGGTGAGTCGCCGCGCTTCGGGCTCGAAGCCGATGTCTTTGGGATCGGGGCGTCCGTTCATCACGATCGCGCCGCGGAGCTTCCCGCGATACTTCGCGAAGTCGTCCTTCGACTTCACCTCCACGACGATGGGCGTGCCGGTGAGCGGTGCGGCCAGCGACGGCGAGAACGCCTTCGGATAGCCGATCAGTCGCGTCCACTGCGTGGACTGCATCGACAGGTCGAAGCGCTCGGCCGTCCAGCCGCGCCCCGTCGGCCCGTACGACTCAAGCGCGACCTTCTTCAATCCCCACTCGTTCAGCTGCCCGACCGCCCACTCGCCCGCGCGGCGCGCCGCCGGTGAGCCCGTGAGCCGCGGTCCGTACACATCGGCGAGCCAGCTCAGCGTGGTCATCACTTTTGAACGCTGAAAGCCCTCCATCTTGATCTTTGCGATCATCGCGTCGTCGACCGGCTCGGCGTACGCCACGAGCGCCGCGCTCGCGGCGAGCAGGGTGACCGCCACGAGCCCGGCGCGGTTCTTCAGCAGACGTCGAACGGTTGTGAAGGGCATCTGCCGATTCTATGGCGTCGTCCCCCACCCGAAAGCGCCATTCATCTCTTTTCTCTTCAGTAGTTTAGAGGGAGGCGTTCGCAGAAGACCGGCAGAAACTTCCTGCCGGACGGGCAACGATTACCGGTACGTGCCGGTTAGGTACAGATCCTGCACTTCCCCTGGGCGTGTTGGTAGGGCGAGCACGCAGCAGCGCGAACTTCCCTAGGGAATTCGCCACACGTGAAGGTCAACAGGCCAGCCGGGCGTCCGGCTGCCCGACATCGCTGTCGCTTGTCCGACACCACAGAGGGCAGGTAAATGGGTAGCGTATTTCCTGCGTCGGGCTCGCTGTACGACCTGCCGCCGTCGGTCTCATCCACGACGGACATCTCCGGCTTCTCGTCCGATCAAATCCGGGCGCTGACGAACAAACAGGTCGCCGGGCTCACCACAGCCCAGATCGCCTCGATCTCCACGAGCGCCATCGTCGGCCTCACGTCGCGACAGCTGCAGGGATTGGCCACGCGAGGCGTGGCCGCGTTCACCACCGATCAGATTCAGGCCCTCACCACCGCCCAGCTCAACATGCTCGACAAGCGCCAGATGGTGGCGCTCTCGAGTGACCAGCTCAACGCCCTGACGTCGGATCAGATCGGCGGTCTCAAACCCACGCAGATTGCCGCCATCGAAACGGCGGACTTGAACCATTTCACGACCGAGCATCTGTCGCAGTTGTCGACGGATCAGCTGCGCGCGCTCACGACGCAGCAGGTCGCCGGCTTGTCTGGCTCGCAGGTGGCGTCACTCACGACCGATCAGGTCGCGAGCCTGCGAGTCAGCCAGATCAAAGCGATCGAGGTCTCGGACCTCGGTCAGATGACGACCGACCAGATCGTGTCGCTGTCGCGGACGCAGGTCGCGGCGTTCACGTACGCGCAGGTCGCGGGTCTCAGCACCACGCAGGTGCAGGCGATGGAGTCGCAGGACTTCGGCGCGCTGTCGGCGAACCAGGTGCAGTCGCTCACCACCACGCAGCTGCGCGCGCTCACGACGACGCAGCTGAGCGCCATGTCGGCGGCGGAATTTGCCGCGATCGGCACGGCGGGTGCGGCCGCATTGACGACGGCCCAGCTCTCGACGCTCTCCGCGGCGCAGTTGGCCGGCTTCACCAACAGCCAGATCGCCGCGTTCTCGAGCGATCAGCTCAACGGTCTGACCTCTACGCAGTTGGCGGCGTTGACGACGCGCCAGATCGCCTCCATCGAGACGGCCGACATGGCCGCGCTGTCGACCGACCTCATCGCCGCGCTCACCAGCGGCCAGACGGGCAGCCTCACGACGGCGCAGGTCCGCGCGCTCACCGATTCACAGGTGGCCGCCATCGAAACTCAGGACCTCGCGGGCCTCAAGAGCGCGCAGTGGGGCGCGTTCAGCACCGGTCAGGTACGGGCGCTCACGACCGATCAGATCGCGAGCTTGCGCAAGGCGCAGCTCACGTTGCTCACGACCACGGCGGTCGCCTCGCTGACGACCGATCAGATCGGCGCGCTCTCGGCGAGCCGGTTGCAGAGTTTGACCACGGCGCAGATCGCCGCGCTCACGACCGATCAGCTCACGGCGATGACGACGGACCAGATCGCCGGGCTGCGGACGGATCAGCTCGCCGACATCGACGCCTCGAAGTTTGCCGCGCTCACCACCGAACAGATGGGCGCCATCACCACGGCGCAGGCCGTGAAGCTCACCACCGGTCAGCTGGTCGCACTCGACAGCGACCACCTCGGCGCGTTCGCGTCGGACGCGTTCGCGGCGCTGACGTCGCGCCAGATTCAGGCGCTCACCACCGATCAGGTCAGCACGCTCGGCACCGCGCAGTTCGCCGGGCTCACGACCACCCAGATGCACGCCCTCACGACCGGCCAGGTCTCGGCGCTGACGAGTGATCAGCTCGCCGCGCTCACGACCGACCAGCTCAAGGGCCTCACGACGGCGCAGACGCACGCGCTCACGAGCGACCAGCTGCCGGCGCTGACCTCCGATGTCATCGCGGCGCTCGATCCCCGTCTGCTGGCGTCGGTCTCCGCCAGCGCGATCGGCGCGCTCACGACCGGCCAGGCGGCCGCGCTCACGTCCAAGCAGCTCATGGCGCTCACGACCGATCAGGTCCAGGCGCTGGCCACAGACCGCGTCGCCGCGATCGACACGGGGGCGCTGAAGGGTCTCACGGCCACGCAACTGCAGGCGCTCACCACCGATCAGGTGCAGGCGCTCACGACGGATCAGATCCAGTCGCTGATGACGCGGCAGATCACGGCGTTCACCACCGCCGACCTGAATGCCCTCACCAGTGACCAGGTCATCGCCCTCACATCCGGCCAGGTCGGCGCGCTGACCACAAGTCAGGTACGCGGGCTCGCGACGTCGCAGCTCTCGGCCATCGAAACCGAGGACCTGCGCGCGCTCCGCGCCGGCCAGCTCGGCGCGTTCACGACGTCGCAGATGCAGGGCTTCACGACCGATCAGGTCGCGGCCCTCACGACCGATCAGGTCTCGAACCTCACGGCCAAGAACCTCGCCGCGCTCACGACGAACCAGGCGCGCGCGTTCACGACCGACCAGATCGCCGTCCTCGAGAACCGCGACATCGTGGCCCTCACGGCCGCGCAGTGGGCCTCGCTCGGCACGGATCAGATCCAGGCGCTCACGACCGACCAGCTGCGCGCGATGGAAACGCTCGACCTCATCGCGCTCGGCACGGAGCAGATCGCGGCGCTCTCGACCGACCAGCTCGACGCGCTCTACACGGCGCAGATCCGCGCGCTCCGCACCGATCAGGTGGCGGCCTTCACGACCGATCAGATCGTGGGCCTCACCACCGGCTCGCTGCGCGCGCTGCACAGCGGTCAGATCCAGGCGCTCGGCGGGTCGCATCTAGATGCGCTCACCACGACGCAGGTGGCGGCCCTCACCACCTCGCAGGTGCAGTGGCTGGCCACCGATCAGCTCGCCGGCCTCGACACCGCGCAGCTGAACGCGTTCAGCTCGGAGCAGTTCAACGCGCTCACGAGCAGCCAGGTGCCGGCGCTCACCACGACGCAGATCGCCGCCCTCGCGACGTCGCAGATCGCCGCGCTCACCACGACGCCCCTCGGCCGCATCACGACCGATCAGATCGCCGCACTCACGACCGACGAAGTGCGCGCACTCACGACCACCCACGTGCCGGCGCTCTCGAGCGACTAGTTCGCCGCGCTCACCACCGCGCACATCGCCGCGCTCACGAGCGACCAGG
The DNA here is from genome assembly GCA_964343975.1 of uncultured Solibacteraceae bacterium. Taxonomy (GTDB): domain Bacteria; phylum Acidobacteriota; class Vicinamibacteria; order Vicinamibacterales; family SCN-69-37; genus SCUN01. The sequence continues at coordinate 6,322 of CAYFLU010000055.1, read as the reverse complement.
TGCCCGTGCTCACGAGCAACGAACTGCTCGCGCTCTCACCGGCGCAGCTCGGCGCGCTCACGACGGACCAGATCGGCCAGCTGTCGACCGACCAGATCAACACGCTCGGCACCGATCAGCTGCCGGCCCTCTCGACGACCCAGCTCGCGGCGCTCACCACGGCCAACCTCGTGGCGCTCTCGACCGACCAGCTCGTCGCCTTCACGACCGATCAGCTCCGCGCGCTCACGTCCTCGCAATACGCGGCGCTCACGACCGATCAGCTGGCGGCCCTGCCGACGGCCGACATCGCGGCGCTCGAGTCGGCGGACATCGCCGGCCTCACGTCGGATCAGATGCCGGCGCTCAGCACGGCGCAGCTCGCCGCGCTCACGACCGACGAGGTGCGTGCGATCACGACCACGGCGTTCGGCGCGCTCACGGCGGATCAGGTCGCGGCCTTCTCGACCGACCAGATCGCCGCGCTCACGACCGATCAGCTCAACAACCTGAGCACGACGCAGCTGTCGGCGCTCACGGCCGATCAGGTCGGCGCGCTGATCGAAGCGCAGGTCACCGGCATCACCACCAGCCAGTACGCGGTGTTGCCGACGACGCAGCTCACCGCGCTCACGACCACGCAGATCCCGTGGCTCGCCACGGCGGCCATCAGCAACCTGCCGACCACGTCGATCGCCGCGCTCACGGCGTCCCAGATCGGCGCGTTCACGACCGATCAGGTGCGCGCGCTCACGACCGACCAGTTGCCGGCGCTCAGCACCGACACGGTCGCGGGGCTCTCGACGACCGACATCGGCGCCTTCACGACCACGCAGCTCCAGGCGTTCAGCACGGATCAGGTGCAGGCGCTCACGACCGATCAGGTCGTGGCCCTCACGTCGGATCAGCTCAACGGCCTGAAGACCGAGCAGATCGGCGTCCTCACCACGGCGCAGGTCGGCGCGCTCACGACGGGCCAGGTCGCGGCACTGCCGACGAGCCAGCTCGCGGCCTTCACGCCGGCGCAGATCGCGGCCTTCAACACGGCCGATATCGTGGCGCTCTCGGCGGCGCAGCTCGCCTCGCTCTCGACCGAGCAGATCGACGCGCTCAGCGGCAGCATGATCAGCGCGATCGAGACGGCGGATCTGCAGTCGATGACCACCACGCAGCTCGCGGCATTCGACACCGCGCAGATGGCGTCGCTCACCACCGATCAGGTGGCCGCGCTCAGCACCGCGCAGATCGGCGCCTTCAGCGGCGATCAGCTCGGCGCGCTGACCACGGCGGGTATCGTGGCTCTCTCGACGGCGCAGGCCGCGGCGCTGACGTCGGCACAGATCACCGGCCTCACGCCGTCGCAGGTGTCCGCGCTCGAAACGGCGGACCTCAACGCGCTCACGACCGACGCGTTCCAGAACCTCGACGAGTCGCAGATCTAGGCGCTCACCACCGCACAGGTGCGGGCGCTCTCGACCGCGCACGTCGCGGCGTTCACGACCGAGCAGATCCAGTCGCTCAGCGCCGACGACTTCGGCGCGCTCACGAGCGGTCAGGTCGCGGCGCTCGACGGGACGCAGCTCGGCGCGGTCAGCAGCTCGCAGCTGCGCGCGCTGACCACCAGCGCCCTGAGCGGCCTGAACACCAGCAACATCCAGACGCTCAGCACCGACCAGATCGGCGCGCTGCAGGCCACCCAGGTCGCGGCGTTCTCCACGTCGCAGATCGCGGCGTTGACCACGTCACAGGTGCCGGCGCTGTCGAACGCCGCGGTCGCCGCCCTTCGCACCGCGCAGGTCGCGGCGATGTCGGACGAACAGACGCAGTCGCTCACGAGCGATCAGTGGCCGTCGGTGACGTTGGAAGATCTCCAGGCGATGCGGCCGTCGCAGATCGCCGTGCTCGACACGACGCAGCTCGGCTCGTTCACGCCGGCCCAGCGCGCCGCACTCACGACCCCGCAGATCGCCGCATTGAGCAACGACCAGAAGGCGGCCTTGGGTCTGTAGCCGGAGCGCGTGTTGGTGTCCACACGCGCGTGTCGCGAGCCGGAGCAAGCGTGGGGTCCCCACGCGCGCGCTACTTCAGCAGGGCGTCTTCGAAGCTACGCATCCAGCGGGCCGGCGCGGCGCGCCAGCTCTCGGCGCGCGTCCGCAGATCCCGGCGCAGATCCTCGAGCGCATCCGGCTGGCTCGCGAGTTGGGCGATACGGGTTTCGTACGCCTCCACACTCGTCGTGATCAACTGATCGAATCCAGCGGCGTGCAGCAACCCACCCGCCATCCGCGACACCATCGTCTGCCCGGCGAGCGTGACCATCGGCACACCGGCATCAAGCACATCACGCGCGGTCGAGCCGGCGTTGTACGGGAACGTGTCGATGTAGAGATCGACGAGCGTGAGGCGCTCGCGATACTCGGCGTGCGTCGACCGGCCCGCGAACTTCAGACGATCGGCGCCGATGCCGGCCGACTCGGCATGGTGGCGTAGCGCCGACGTGGCCCACGTGTTGTCGTCGAGCAACCACAGCACCGCCTGCGGCACCCGCCGCAGAATCCGCAACCAGCACGCAAACACGCCTGGCGTGATCTTGTAGATGTTGTTGAAGCACGCCAGCACCACCGCGTCGTCGGGCAGCCCCACCGACGCGCGCGTGAGCCCGGTGCGCGGCACCGGCGTGTGCGACAACGGAATCAACGAGCCGTCGATGTAGAGCGGGCGCTCCGTCATGAACGGCGCGAGTGACTCGGGCAACGTGAAGCGGTCCGCGACGACGAAGTCGATCCACGGGAGCGCGGTCGTGCCGATGAAGCCGAGATACGTGCCGATGGACCGCGCGGGCCGCAGCGCCAGGATGCCCGGACGCGCGCCCGAGCTCAGCCCGTGCATGTCGATGAGCACGTCGATGTGGCGATCGCGGATGGCGAGTGCGGCCGTGCGGTCGTCGACCGCGCGGATGTCGACGACGTCATCACACGCGGCCTTGAGGCGCGCGCGGTGCGACGTGCCGTCTTCCGGGCTGAAATCGAAGGCCGTGACGTGCACGCGCGACTTGTCGTGCGCCTCGAGCAGCTCGGGCATGAGCAGCCCGACCGCGTGCGTGCAGAGATCGCCCGAGAGATAGCCGATGCGGAGCGGACCGCCCGGTCGCGGCCCGACGTGCGCCAATCGCTCCTCGGGCAAGGCATATTTGCGACGCACGAAACTCTGTGCGACCAGCCACTGCAGCGCGGGATCATCGAGCAGCGCCAGCATCGCCAGCGGCGACGTCGACGCCATCAATCCGTTCACCGTGAGCCCGGCCACGGGCGTGTACACCGGCCACGCGCACTGCTTCTAGCGCAGATGCACCCAGTGCTGAATCGCGTCGGGCTGCTGCGGATTGAGCTGCAGGCTCTTGGCGAGCGCGGCCTCGGCGGCGGCATACTGGCGCCGCGACTCCTCCATCCGCCCCAGATGGTTGAGCGCAATCGTGGCGAACTGCAGCGTATCGGGCGCACCAGCCGCGGCCGCCGCGACGTCGAGCCACAGCTGCGCGGCCTCCGCGGGCTTACGCTGCCGCTCGGCGATCAGCCCGGCATTGATGCGCGCCTGATGCAGGCGCGGATTGAGCGCCCAGGCCTCGTGGTAGTGCTGCTGCGCGCCGTCGAGATCCCCGGCCGCCGCCAACAGCACGCCCAGATTGAAATGCGCGACACACGCCGCCGGTGATGAGGTGTGCTCGAGCCAGAGGCGATACAGCGCCGCCGCATCTGCCGGGCGGTGCGCATGCTGCAGCTGCTCGGCCGAGTTGATGACGGCTTCGAGCGGCAGCTGCCCCGTACGCGCTCGCGCGAAGAGCAGATCGAGGGTCACCGCATCGCCGCCGCTCACTACTTCACCGCGACCGTGGCCTTCTCGATCAGCACGTCGTACCGGTAGCCGGCCGTGAAGTCCTTGTCGAGCGCCACGGTGCCCGTCACCGTCACCACGTCCCCGACTTTCACCGTCGCCGACGAGGTCACGAGGACGTCATACGAGCCGTCCTTCACCACGCCGGAGCCGTCCTGGATGTGGATCCAGTTCACACCGAGGATGTTCGGATTGAACTTCATGACCTTGCCGCGCACGGTGACGGTCTTGCCCGCAAACGTCTTACGCTTGCTCACGACGTCGCCGACGGTGACGCCGCCCGGCGCCGCGGCAATCTTCTCGATGAGCTGCGGCGCGTCATCCGCGGGCGTGGCCCCGGGCGCGCCGGGCATCGCGTTCGGTGCCGTGGCCGATGCCGCCGGCGCCGCCGGCGCGGCTTCACCCGGCCGGGCAATGTGGCCGACGAAGTAGATCAGGGGAAAGTCGCGATTGAGATTGGTGCTGTGGAAGCCGCGCATCGGGTTCTCGAGCGGCACGATCACCTTCTCGCCCACCGCGATCTTGAATGTGCTGGTCGCCGCCCATAGTTCGTCGCTGGCGGTCTTCACCTTCACATACGTGTAGTTCGACGCGTCCATCGTCTCGGTGACGGTGCCTTCCACGGTCGGCGCGTCGCTCGGCATCGGAATGTTGGTGGGCGTCGTCGATGCCGTGTCGTGCGAGGCGGCCGCCTGCATGCCGCGCGGCGAGGCCACTTCAGCCACCGGCGGCGTATTCGACGATGGCCGGCACCCCGTGACCATCATCAGTGCTGCCCCGGCCATCACCACTGCCCATCCCCGCGTCGAGCTCGTCATCGTCGTCATCGTCGTCATTCTGGGTCCACTCCGTTGCTCTCCATTGTCGCCCAATCATCGGGGTGAATTCCGCAGTCTGCGCGGGAATCCTCTGCCGAATCGCCGCCAGTGCGCCGGTCCGCGAGTCCCGTCGTGCAGACGGATGGGGCACGAGCCTTGCACAGACATGAGCGGACCTCGGCGGCCGGCGTCCGGCCACGCCGCAGCGGTCCTGCACGAGGAGGTCGTATGCGCTTCCGGAATGCCCTGCTCGCTCTCCTGCTCGTCGCGCCGCTCGGTCTGGCGGCTCAGGCTCCCCCGCCCGCCGGTCCTCCGGCAGCGCTGAAAGGGCCGTTCGCCGCGATGCAGGCCAACCTGAACCGCGTGCCGAACGCCGCCGAGCGCGAACGCTGGGAAGCGAACGTCGCGATGTGGACCGTCAAGATGAAGAAGACCGTGCTCGAGGCAGACGACCTCGACATCATGAGGAAGCCGTTCGCGACGATGAAGGCGAACGTCGCGAAGATCACGGACGCGGCGGAGAAGGAACGCTGGGACGCGAACGTCGCGATGTGGGAAGTCGTGATGGCGGCGCCGGGCAAGGTGGCCAAGCCCGGACGTGACGCGATGGTGAAAGCCCTCGACACGATCAAGGCCAATCTCGCGAAGATTCGCGTGGCGGCCGAACGCGAACGTTGGGATGCGAATCGGGAAATGTGGACCGTGACGTTGCGCTTGATGTAGCGCGACGTTGCCGCCGGCGTGGAGCGAGGTGCCGCGGATCCTCTCCTCCCTTTCCAGGCGCCCCTCCTGCCGGCGGCGACTCCCTTTCCTGATCGACCGATAACTCGCACTATCTCTGTGGTGTCCGTGTGCGAATCTCATTGCACGGCACCACGCTCCCCCGTATTCTCGGCCCGTTCACACTCATACCTCGGGGGAGGATCACATGTACGGGAAATCACTCGTGCGGGCAGTACTGCTGCTGGTGGTGCTGGGCGTTTCGCGTCTGGCCTATGCACAGCAGTCGGGCAGTATTCTCGTGAAGGCCGTCGATCAATCCGGAGGCGTCATTCCTGGCGCCACCGTCACCGTCAACAGCCCCGTGCTACCGGCGCCGCTCAACGGCGTCACCGATAGCGCCGGTGTCTACCGGTTTCCGTCACTGACGGTCGGCACGTACAGCGTGCGCGTGTCGCTGCAGGGCTTCAAGACGGCGGTGCGCGATGGGCTCCAGGTGCTGCAGGGCCAGACGGTGTCGTTCGATGCGCTCATGACCGTCGGCGGCATGACGGAGGAGACCACGGTCAAAGGCGAGGCGCCGGTCGTCGACACGAAGAGCGCCAATGTGAAGGTCAACATCGACAAGGACCTGCTCGAACAGACCCCGGGCGGCAAGGATATCTGGAGCATTCTTCAGGCGAAGGCGCCGGGCATCGTCTTCGACGCGCCGGACGTCGGCGGCAACCAGGCCGGCCTGCAGCGCGCCTTCACATCGCGCGGCACGCCGAACGCACAGAACACCCAGATGCTCAACGGCGTCAACGTCAATGACCCGTCGGCGCAGGGCTTCTCCATGAACTACTACGACCCGAGCTCCTTCGAGAACATCCAGGTCTCGAGCGGCGCGCAGGACATCGCGGTCGGCACCGCCG
>CAYFLU010000054.1:0-19291 GCA_964343975.1 uncultured Solibacteraceae bacterium | reverse complement strand
GAGTCCACCGACTTCGCCGTGAGGTAGCGCTGCACCTGCGTCTGATCGCACCCGAAGTACGACATGTGCAGGAACATGCCGCCGAGGATGCCCGACCAGAGCGTGTAGTTCGTCTTGAAGTTCATCGCGGTGTCGATCGCCTGAAGCCGGCCGACCGACCCGGCCACGTGCAACGCGCCGACCACGCCCACGCCGCCCGGGAGTCCGAAGATCAGCACGAGCACGGCAGCCGCCATCGCGAAGAGCACCACCGCCATCTGCTTGACGTCCGTCCACGTCACCGCCTGCACCCCGCCGACCATCGTGTACGCGATCGTCGGCACGCCGATCAGCAGGATCGTGACGAGCAGATTCCAGCCGAGCACGATCGAGAGCACGATCGACGGCGCCGCGATCACGACGCCGCACGAGAGCCCGCGCTGCACGAAGAAGATGAGCGCCGCGAGCGTGCGCGTCTTGAGGTCAAAGCGGCGCTCGAGATATTCGTACGCCGTGTAGACGTTCGCGCGGTAGAAGAACGGCACGACCGTCATCGAGAGCACGATCATCGCCAGCGGCAGGCCGAAATAGAACTGCACGAACCGCATGCCGCTCGAATACGCCTGACCCGTCGTGCCGACGAGCGTGATGGCGCTCAGCTGCGTGGCCATCACCGACAAGCCCACCGCCCACCACGGCAAGCTCCGGTTGGCGCGGAAATACCCATCCACCTCGTTGGTGCGGCGGCTGGCGCGCAAGCCGCTCCACACGATCCATGTGAGATATGCAACGACGATCGTCCAGTCGATCCAACCCATCTCTGCTCTCTCCGGTTACGCGAAATACTTGCCGAGTCCGTAGAGGACAAGAAGCGTCACGATTTCGACGACCACGACGAGCACATACGTGCGCGTGAGGTCCGTCTCGCGCGGTGGCGAGGATGACGAGGGCGCTGAGGTCATGGCACGCAGTATAGAATCGACTCGCTGCAGTGAATGGCAGTTTCTTTCCCGTCGCGGGCGCGTCCCAGTCGGCCGCCATCAGCGGCGCGCTCATCGCCGTGCTGTCCGTCATGGGCAGCGCGATCTTGGCGTGGGCGATCTACCTCGCCTGGGTCATCTGGCGCAACGTGTCGGACGACGCCACGCCGATGCCCACCGCCGCGCGCCGCGGCACAGCCCTGAGCGCGACGGCCGCCCTCGTCATCGCCGAGTCGGTCCTCTACATCTTCGTCGCCGCGCCGATGTGGCGCGGCCGCGTCACGGCACCGCCCATCACTCCGCGCACGATCGTCGTCCGCGTCGTGGCCCAGCAGTATCAATGGGCGTTTCACTATCCGGGCGCCGACGGCGCATTCGGTGAGGCACGCGCCGATCGCGTGACGCCCGAGAACCCGGCCGGCCTCGATCGCACCTCCGACCACGCCGCCGACGACATCGTCTCCGCCGAACTCCACGTGCCGGTCGGCCGGCCCGTCGTCGCGCAGATCACCAGTAAAGATGTGATCCACTCGTTCGGCGTGACGGCGCTACAGATCAAACAGGACGCCGTGCCGGGCACCGTGGCCACGATCTGGTTCACGCCGAAGATGCTCGGACGCTTCGACATCACGTGCTCGCAGCTGTGCGGACCGCAGCACGATCGCATGCGTGGTGTGGTGGTCGTCGACAGCGACGCCGACTACGCGCGCTTCCTCGCCGCAGGCGGTGCGCGATGATCGTGCACGCGCGCGCGCCGCGCGGCGAGGTGTCGCGCGATCGGCTCGATCCATCGCCTGAGCGCGTGCAGACGCACCTGGAAGATGCCGCGCATTTCCCCGGCGGCTACGCCGACGCGTTTGCGCGACCCGCCACAGAACGTGACGTCGCCGAGCTCGTGACCTCATCCTCGACCGTGCTGGCCATCGGCGCGCAGTCGTCACTCACCGGCGGCGCCACGCCGCACGGCGGCGTGATTCTTTCGCTCGAGCGATTCACCGACATTGTGATCGACGGCGATCACGTCCATGTGGGCGCCGGGGTGCCGCTCGTCGTGCTGCAGGAGGCACTGACGCACGCGCATCGCTGGTATCCGCCTGTGCCCACGTTCACGGGCGCGTGGGTCGGCGGTGTCATCGCGACGAACGCGGCCGGCGCCGCGACCTTCAAGTACGGCACGACGCGCCAATGGGTCGACGGCCTCACCGTGGTGCTCGCGTGCGGCTGCGTGCTCGATCTGGTGCGCGGCGCCAACGTCACCACGCGCATGGACGGCTGGACCATCGCGTGCGAACACGGCGAGCGACGGCTGCGCCCCGGCCACTACACGTTGCCCGCCGTGCCGAAAGTGTCGGCGGGATATTTCACGGCCGACGAGATGGACCTCGTCGATCTCTTCATCGGTAGCGAAGGCACGCTCGGCGTGATCACGCGCGCCACGTTGCGCACCGCACCCGAACCGCCGGCGTTCGCGATGGCGCTGATCACCACCACATCCGAAGCGGCGGCGCTGGCGTTGACGGGTGAGCTGCGCGACGCGGCGCAGGCGACATGGCGCACGGGCGATCGTCAGGGCATCGACGTGGCCGCCATCGAGCACATGGACCGCCGCTGCATCGACATCGTCCGCGAAGACGGCGCCGACCGACGCAACGACATCGCGCTTGCGGCCGATGCGGACGTCGTGCTGTTTGTGCATCTGGAACTGCCGGCCGGCGCCACTGCGGCGACGTTATTCGAGGACGTCGCGCGCGCGCTCGATACCGACGTGCTCGACACGCCGATGGCGCGGTTCTGCCGGCTCCTCGATCGCCACGGCGTGCTCGATCGCACCGAACTCGCCATGCCCGGCGACAAGCCGCGGCTCGACCAGTTCTACGCGCTGCGCGAAGCCGCCCCGACCGGCGTCAACCGCCGCGTCGGCGACGCGAAGCGCGACATCGACGCGCGCATCGAGAAAACCGCAGCCGACATGATCGTGCCGTTCGGCCGCTTGGCCGAGATCATGAAGCGCTACCGCGACGGCTATCGCGACCGCGGGCTCGACTGCGCCATCTGGGGCCACATCTCCGACGGCAACCTTCATCCGAACGTGCTCCCGCGCAGTTACGACGATGTGCGCGCCGGGAAGGAGGCGATCCTCGCATTCGGTCGCGACGTCGCCGCGATGGGCGGGTGCCCGCTGGCCGAACACGGCGTCGGCCGCAATCCGGTGAAGCAGGCGCTCCTCGCGCAAATGGTCGGGCACCAAGGGATTGCCGAGATGCGCGCCATCCGCCGCACGCTCGACCCCGACCAACGGCTGGCGCCCGGCGTCCTCTTTTCCTGATGGCGCTTCTTCGGCACAATCAAGGCGTGCACCCCGTCAGTCGTCTTGTCACGGCCATCGCGGCGGTGGCCATCGCGTGTACGGCCCCGGCCGTGGCGGCGCATGCGCCGCAAACGCTCTCGGTCGACACCGTGATCGAACGCGCGGGCGAGTACGTGCGTGGCTATCGCGATGACCTGACGTACGTGATGGCCACCGAGACGTACGTGCAGACGCTCACGGGCGGCTACTCGCTCTACGACATGGACGAGACGCTCGAGAGCGAGGTCTACTTCGTCTATGTGCCCGCCGACCGCGTGTGGATGGCGATTCGAGACGTCCTCGTCGCCGATGGCAAAAAGCTGCTCAACCGTCCCGATGTGCGCTCGATTCTCAACAGCGGTCAGGTCGGCGCCGCGCGTGAACTGAAAGCGAAGAACGCCACCTACAACCTCGGCACGATCTACCGCAACTTCAACGAGCCCACCCTCAGCTTGCAGATCCTCGACGACGAACATCGTCCAAAGACGACGTTCGTGCGGCAGAAGGTGAAGGACGGCAAGTACACCGTGTCATTCGCCGAACACGGCAAGCCCACGCTCATCGTCAACACCGACGGGTCGCCGGCGTACTCGAAGGGCGAACTCGTGATCGACGGCGCCACCGGTCGCGTCGAGCGCGCCGAGCTGCGCATCCGCTTGGGCAAGGTCGACGCCACGCTCACGACGACGTACCGGCCGGACGAGAAGTTGAAGATGTGGGTGCCGACGACGTTCGAAGAGAAGTACGACGGCGACGGCCGTCGCGCCGAGAAGATCAACGGCAAAGCCACCTACGGCGACTTCAGCCGGTTCGACGTTCAGGTGCGCATCAAGTAGCTCCCATGCGCGCCGTCGTTTCTGCGCTCGTGTTGGCGGCGATGGCGGTGCTGCCACTCAGAACGCTGCACGCACAGAAGATCGACACGTCCGAGAAGGCGGTGGTCGCCGCCGCCGGCGACTGGGTCAAGGCCTACGAGAAGGATCTCGCGTTCGTGCTGGCCGATGAGCTGGCCATGCAGCAGGTCACGCGCAGTGGCAGCGTGGCGGCCGAACGGCGCACGCGCGCGGAGTTCTTCCTCACGTATTTGCCGCAGGAAGGTCACTGGATGGCCGCGCGGGATGTGCGTGAGGCCGACGGCGCAACCGTGATCGACCCCGACGACATCCGGGCGTTGATCCAGCGCGCGCCGCTGTGGCGCCTTGGCGCGATCGTGGCGGAGAAGAACGCGCGCTACAACATCGGCAACGTGCGGCGCACGTTCAACGAGCCGACCTTCGCCTTGCTCGTGCTCGACGCGCTGCACCGCAGACGCTTTCGCTTCGATCGCACCGTCGTCTCATCGGGTGCGGCGCCGGTGGTTACGCTGACGTTCACCGAGAAAGACCGGCCCACGCTGATTTCCGGCATGTTCGGCGAGCCCGTGTACACGAACGGCGAGCTCGACATCGACGCCGCCACCGGGCGCGTGCAGCGCACGCGCATCGCGATGGCATTGGGCCCCGTGCGCGCGGAGATGACGACGAGCTATGCGCTCGATCAGAAGTTGGGGATGTGGGTGCCCGTGTCGATGCACGAGCGGTACGAGCAGTCGGCGGGACCGGCGCCGGAAGTGATCACCGTCGAGTCGACCTACACCAACTATCAGCGGTTCGACGCGACGGTGATCATCAAGTAGCTACTTCACTTTCGAGCCGAGCCACGCCTCACGGAACGCCTTCTGCGATTCGGAGAGCGCGGCCGTGCCCATGTCGACGATCTGGAGGTTCGGGTCGGCTTCGATCACGAGCGTGCCGGTGGCCGTGAGGCCGCCGCGGCGCAGGATGCCGAGCTTCACCTGCGTGCCCGGCGCCTTTGTCGTGAGCGCGGCCCAGCTGTCCATCGTGGCGGGCTGTCCGTCGATCGTCGTGATCGTGTCGCCGAAGTCGACGCCCGCTTTGTAGAGCGGCGCGTTGAAGGCGACCGGCGTCTTGATGCCGCCGCCGCGCCCGCTGCCCATGCCGACGAGGAGACCGCCAGTGGCGACCTGCACCTGGACGTTGCCGACCCAACCGCGGTTGGGTGTGCTGGGCCGCAGATCGTAGCCGGCGAGCTTCAGCAGGCGCGCGTAGTCGACGACCTCGCGGCCTTCGACGTATTTGTCGAAGAAGTCGTCGGCGAACTTCTTGTTGTTCGTCAGCGTCGCGAGCGTCGTCCGCAGATCACGCAGCGTGTAGGGCTTGCCCACGAGGCCGGGCGCCGGACCACCGGGTTTGCCGAAGTCTTTCCACAACGCGCGCATGAAGTCGTCGAGTGTGAGCTTGCCGTTGCTGAGGTCGCGCAACGACAGGTCGAGCCCGACGGCGATGGCCGCGCCATACGTGTAGTACGAGATGAAGGTGCGCGTGCGGTCGTTCGCGTCGTTCGCCACGCCGGCGTCGGCGAAGGGCGCATGCTCACTCATCTGCACGGCCGAGCGGACGGTGCGGCCCGATCCGGTGATCACCGGGATGATGTTGTTGGTCGGCAGTCGCGTCGACAGGCCCGCGCGACGCAGCAGCAGGTCGCCGTAGTACTGCGTGAAGCCTTCGGCGAGCCAGAGGCAGCACGTGATGTTCTCGCGCGTGAAGTCGAACGGCTCGAGGCCCGCCGGGCGGATGCGCTCGACGTTCCAATTGTGGAAGTACTCGTGCGAGATCGTGCTGAGGGCCGACGCGCGGCCCTGCGGCGTGAGGAGCGACAGACCCGGCGTGGACACCGCCGTACTGTTGCGATGCTCCATGCCGTCGCCGTCGCCCCACGCCACGTAGTCGAGGAGGAACGTGTAGTAGCCCGGCTCGTACTTCGGGTACTCGCCGAACACGGCCATGTGTTCCTTCACCATCGGCTGCACGAGCTTCGCGAGTTCGTCGACGTCGGCCTGCGTGCCGTCGGAATGCGCGGCGAGGCGGATGCGCACCGGGGTGCCGTCGGTGTTCGGCACGGTGAACTCGCTGATCACGAGGTCGGCGAGCTCCGTCGGGCTGTCCATGAAGTACTGAAGATTCGGCGCGGTGAAGGTCCACGCGTCGTTCGTCGGGAAGAGCTGCGTCGCGATCTTCCAGTTCGGGCCCTGCGGCGGCGTGAACGTGATGCGGATCGGGCGCAGGTCCATGCCGGGCACCCACATGAAGGCGGCGGGCATGTTCATGCGCGCGTGCGTGGCGTCCACGCCCATGTAGGTGCCGTCGGGCGTGTCGCCGAAGATCTTGTAGACGAGCTTCACCGTGCCGTCGTGGGCCGCCACCTGCCAGATGTCGACATCGGGGCGTGTGATCGCGAGGCGCGTGCCCTTGCTGTTGAAGGCCTCCGCGGCGAAGACGTTCTTCGCGAACTCGTGCACGGCGTAGCGGCCGGGCGACGAGCGGCTCATGCGCGCGCGGAACGGCCCGGCGGCGAGGCCGGTCACCGTGAGCTCCACCTGCATCCAGTGATGTTCGGGTTCCGGGAAGCTCACGCGATAGGTGATGGGCGCGGCGGGAGCGGCGGCCGGCGCGGTCTGTCGGGCGGTGAGGGTCGACGCGCACAGCGTCACGGCCACACCCAGAGCGATCAGAAGTCGGTGCATGGGGTCATCCTATCGCGGCGATGCGGCCGCGGTGGTCAGCGCGCGGCCGCGCGGCCGGCGCGGGTGCGCAGCCAGATGCTGGCAAGTCGCCATGCCGTGCGCGGCGAGGCGCGCAGGATGCGGCGCCGCGCCTGCAGGTAGCTGAGGCGTCCCGCCGCGTAGTCGAGGATCACGTCGCCGACCCAGGGCAGGTGTCGGCCGGCGCGCACCACGGCGTTCACGCGCTCGTGGTCGGCGAAGAGCAGACGCTGGATCAGCGAGGCATCGCGCAGCTCGATGCCGAGTTCCGCGCGCCAGAGCGTGTTGAAGAGACGGCCGGCGTGGCGTGAGCCGTCCGCATTCACGGCCGCGCGCGCGGCGAGTTCGCCGCTGATCATCGCGTAGTAGATGCCCTCGGCCGTGAACGCGTTCACGAAGCCGCCGGCATCGCCCGCGAAGAGCACGCGGCCCGTCGCGTCGTGCGCGCGACGCATCGGGCCGGCGACGGGAATCAGAAACGGCGTGAAGTGCGCCGGGTCCGACTGGCCGGCGAGCTCGCCTTTCGTAACGAAGGTGTGCACGCACTCGGCCTGCATCGTGCGTGGATGCGCATCGACATGCGCCTGATAGTCCGAGAGCAGGCAGCCGACGCCGACGTTCGTGTGGCGGACCTTCGGAAAGATGTACGCGTAGCCGTCGCGGCCCTGATAGCCGTACGACACCCACATCACATCGGGATGCGTGGCGCGGAGCGTCTCGTGCGGCGTCTCTTCCATCATGTCGATGGCGAGTCCGTTCGCGGGCCACGCGGTGCGCACACCAAGCCGCTTTGCGAGCACGCTGTGCACGCCGTCGGCCGCGATCACGATCGGCGCGCGGAGCGTCTCGCCGTCGCGTGACGTGAGCGTGACGCCGTCGCGATCGGCGTGGGCCTGGGTGATCTCGAAGCGTTCACGGAGCGTGGCGCCCGCGCGTTCGGCCTCGCGCACGAGCGCGTGATCGAACTCGACCCGGCGGATCAGCCACAGGCTCGGATCGGGTTGCGCCATCTCGAAGCCCGCGCCATTCGGGCCTTCGAGATGAATCTTCGCGAGCGGATGAATGTCGATGCCGCGGATCGCGGACTCGAGCCATGGAAAGCGGCGCAGCGTGCGGACGCCGATGCCGCCGCCGCACGGCTTGTTGCGCGGAAACGACGCCTTGTCGACGAGCAGCGTGCGCACACCGGCGGCCGCCAGCGTGCGCGCCGCCACCGCGCCGGCCGGCCCGGCGCCGGCCACGATCACCGACGGTGCGCTCACGCGCCTATTGTGCGTCAGGCACTACGCCTGCTTGATCCACTTCAGCATTTCACCGAGCGTCGCGCCCTTGCCCTGCATCAAGAGGCCGACGCGGAAGATCCGGCCGGCGGCCCACACGAACGCCACAGTGGTGGCCAGCGTGATGACGAGCGACAACGCCGGCTGCCAAAGCGGCGGCGTCGGCTGCATCGCCATGCGCAACATCATGATGAACGGCGCTGACGTCGGGAAGAACGACAGCGCCATCGCGAGATTCGACTCGGGCGCCCGCAACACCGCGAACGAGCCGACGTAGCCGACCATCATCAGCATCATCACCGGCTGCATCATGCTCTGCGCGTCCTTCAGGTCGGAACACGCCGAGCCGATCGCCAGGAACATCGAGCCGAACATCAGCACGCAGCACACGAGGAAGATCACGAACCAGGCCATGAGCGCCGGCTGCACGAGCTCGGTGCGGCCCGCATAGATCATGTAGTAGCCCGCGCCGATGAAATACACGAGCGCGAGCAGCACCGCCACGCCCGTCACGCCGAACAGCTTGCCCATCAGGAGTTCGAACGGCGACACCGACCCGACGAGCACTTCGCTGATCCGGCTCATCTTCTCTTCGATGACGGCATTCAACAGCTGCGGCGCGGTCGACATCACCGACAGGAACATGATGAAGAGCACCGCGAACGGCGCCACGAACGTCGCGATCGCGTCCACTTCCTCGGCCTGCTTCACCGACCCGTCCGTTTTGCGCGCGAGCAACCCGAGCGTGTTCACCTTCGCGCGCGTCGACAGCTTCTTCACGAGCGCCTGATCCACGCCCGCCGTGCTGAAGCGCCGCTTGGTGATCTCTTCATTGAGCGTCTGGCTCAGCCAGTCGGGCAACCGGTCGTACGACGGCGTCTCGGTGTAGTACGCAATCGCCGGCGGCGCCTCCACATTCGGATCGATCACCGCGGCCGGGATCTCGACGAAGGCGAACAACTGCTTCTTCTTGACCTGCTCGGACAGATCGAGCCGCAACGCCTCGTCCGCCGTACCAGCCGGCGCCGGCTGCGCGAGGAAGTTCGGTCCGCTGCGCTCCTTGCCCGTGCCGTTCTTCGCGTTGAACGCGGCCGCCGCGTCGGCGAGCGGCTGGTACAACACGCCGCTGTGATCGATCACCACGAACGCGTGGTCGTCCCGATCGGAATGCTTCTGCGCGTACACCTGAAAACCGATCGATCCCGCCGTGATCACCGGCATCAACAGCAAGCCGATCAGAAACGCCTTGGTGCGGACCAGCGTCAGGAATTCGGATTGGGCGACGATGAAGATGCGCTGCATGACTAGTCGGCTCCGGAGACGGGCCGCTTCATGTCGTCGGCCGTGGGCTGGGCGATCCGCACGAAGATGTCGTGCAGCGCCGGTTTCGTGATCTCGAAATGCTGGATGGCGGTCTTCTGCGCGAGCCGCTGCAGGAACGCCTGTGGGTCGCCCTTCAGGCGCAGATCCTGGAAGTTGCCGTAGTCGTTGATCGTCTCGATCTCGCCGAATCCGGTGAGCGTGTCGCGGCCGCCGGCGACTTTCACGCGCACCGTGTCGTGGCCGTAGGTCGACTGGATCTCGTCGAGCGTGCCGTCGAGGACTTTCTGGCCTTTGAAGATCATGAAGATGCGATCGCAGAGCCGTTCGGCCGCGCCCATGTCGTGCGTCGAGAACACGATCGTGGTGCCCGCGCGCCGCAGGTCGAGGACCGCGTCCTTCAAGGTGTCGGCGTTGACCGGGTCGAGGCCGGAGAACGGCTCGTCGAGGATCAGCAGTTTTGGCTGCGAGACGATCGCCGAGATGAACTGGACTTTCTGCGCCATGCCCTTCGAGAGCGCTTCGATCTTCTTGTCGGCCCATGGCGTGAGCTGAAAGCGCTCGAGCCACTTCGTGATGACCGGGTCGATGTCTTTGAGCGACTTGCCTTTGAGCTGTCCGTAGTAGCGCAGGAGCCGGCGGACTTGCATGCGTTTGTAGAGTCCGCGTTCCTCCGGCAGATATCCGACATCGTCGCGCGCTGAGGACGAGCTGTGGCGGCCGAACACGGAAACTTCGCCGGTGTCGGGCAGCAGGATGTTCATGATCATGCGGATCGTGGTGGTCTTGCCCGATCCGTTCGGCCCGATGAAGCCATAAATGGCGCCTTCGGGCACGGTCAGCGAGACGTCATTGACGGCGGTTTGGGCGCCGAAACGTTTCGTGACATGAGTAATTTCAATGGCCGGCATGCTCACATCCTAAGTTGAGCTTGTCTATTGACAGTTTGTGAAAGGTTTCACATCATACCCAGATCATGACCAGCGCCCTTGGCCTGTACCTCATATAGGCTATGTGCGCCTAACGGCCAGCTATGAGCCAGATCTTTCCTAAGAGCGCTAACTCCACAGCCCGTATGAGTCTTGCGGGTGTCGTGACCCTCGTCTTGTTCCTGGGCGCGGTCGTGTTCACCTTGATGCGGTCGTCGTGGGCCACCAAGCAGAACGAGTTCGTCGAGCAACCGATTCAGTTCAGCCATGCGCATCATGTGGGTGGCGTCGGTCTCGATTGCCGTTACTGCCATACGACAGTTGAGAAGTCGTCGTTCGCGGGCATTCCGCCGACGAAGACGTGTATGAACTGTCATTCGCAGTTGTGGACCAACGCGAAAATCCTTGAGCCGGTCCGGGCGTCATTTAGAAATGACACCCCGTTGAACTGGATTAAGGTAAATGACCTCCCTAATTTCGTCTATTTCAACCACTCGATTCACGTGAAGCAGGGTGTCGGCTGTGCCACGTGCCACGGGCCGGTCGACAAGATGCCGCTCATGTATCAGGCGCAGTCGCTCCTGATGGAGTGGTGCCTCGACTGCCACCGCGCGCCGGAGAAGTACCTGCGTCCCCGCTCTGAAGTGTTCAACATGGCGTACGAAGCGCCGGCGAACCAGCTGGAAGTGGGCATGAAGCTGAAGGCTGAATACAAGATCGCTCAGCCGAAGCACATGACCAGCTGCTCGACCTGCCACCGCTAGAGGCTGCGAGAAAACACGATGGACTTCGCTGCTGTAAGAAATCGTCTGGCCAACCTCGAAGGCCGAGCCTACTGGCGCAGCCTCGAGGAGCTGGCTGACTCTCCCGAGTTCGGCGACTACCTGCACCGCGAGTTTCCGCAGCAGGCGTCCGAGTTTTCCGATCCGGCGGGTCGCCGCACCTTCCTCAAGCTCATGGGCGCGTCGCTCGCGCTCGCGGGCGTCGGCGCCTGCACGCGTCAGCCTCCGCAGAAACTGATTCCGTACGTGCGTCAGCCCGAGGAACTCATCCCGGGCCGGCCGATGTTCTACGCGACCGCGATGCCGATGGGCGGCTACGCCTATCCGTTGCTCGCCGAGAACCACATGGGCCGTCCGACGAAGCTCGAGGGCAACCCCGAGCATCCGGCGAGCCTCGGCGCGACGGACGTCTTCGGTCAGGCCTCGATCCTCAACCTCTACGATCCGGACCGCTCGCGCACGATCATCGGGCGCGGCGAAGTGAAGACGTGGTCGGGGTTCATGACGGCGCTCCAGGCCGTCATCAACACGCAGCGCGCCATCTCCGGCGCGGGCATCCGCATCCTCACGGAACCGATTTCTTCGCCGTCGCTCCTCGAGCAGATCCAGCAGGTCCTCACCGATTTCCCCGAAGCCAAGTGGCATCAGTGGGATCCGGTGTTCGGCACCGTGCAGGGCGGTGCGCCGGATCAGCACGCGATCTACTCGCTCAAGGAAGCCGACGTCATCGTCGCGCTCGACGCGAACTTCCTCGGTGAGGGCCCGGCGCAGCTGCGGTACTCAAAGGACTTCGGGTCACGCCGCCGCATCGACACGACGAAGACGGAACAGAACCGGCTCTATGTGGCCGAGCCCGTGCCGACGATCACCGGCGCGAAGGCCGAGCATCGTCTGCCGGTGCAGGCGCAGCTGATCCACGCGGTGGCGGCCTCGCTCGCCTCGGCAGTGGGTGTGGCGGGCGCGCAGGGCGGATCGCTCTCGGAGACCGCAGCCGCGTGGGTGAAGGCGGCGGCGGCGGATCTGGCGGCGCACAAGGGCAAGTCGGCGGTCATCGCCGGTCCGCATCAGCCGGCGGTCGTGCACGCGCTCGCGCGTGCGATGAACGAAGCGCTTGGCAATGTCGGCGAAACGGTGCGCTACACGGCGCCGGTCGTTGCCTCGCCGGTGGATGGCGCGGCGTCGATCACTGAACTCACGCAGGCGCTCAATGAGGGCAAGGTCGATCTGCTCCTCATCATCGACACCAACCCGGTGTTCACGGCGCCCGCGAATCTGAAATTCAAGGATGCGATGCAGAAGGCCACGACGCGCATCCATCTGGGCCTCTACCACGACGACACGGCCGAGCTTTGCCACTGGCACATTCCGGCGGCGCACTATCTCGAGACGTGGGGCGATGCGCGCGCGTTCGACGGCACGGTGTCGTTGATCCAGCCGCTCATCTCGCCGATTTACGACGGCCGCGCGGCGATCGAAGTGATCGGCGCGATCAACGGTCAGATCGGCCGCTCGCCGTTCGAGCTCGTGAAGGATTTCTGGACGCGCGCGTTCGACGGTCAGACGAACACGAAGTTCGTGTTGCGTGATGCGTCGGGGGCGGCGTTCGCGAACGCCGAGTCGTTCTGGAAGCACGCGCTGCACGACGGCTTCATCGCGAGCACGTCGATGCTCCATGCGCCAGAGGCGAAGGCCGAGAAGTCTGAGAAGGCCGAGAAGACCGAGAAGCCGGCCATGATGGCGGCGGCCAAGCCGGCCGCGCCAGCGTCGTTTGCGGCGCCCGCAGCGGCCAAGGCGGGCTTCGAAGTGGTGTTCCGTCCGGATCCGACGGTGCTCGACGGCCGGTTCGGCAACAACGGCTGGATGCAGGAACTGCCGAAGCCGCTGTCGAAGCTCACGTGGGACAGCGTGGCGTATGTCGGCTTTGCCACGGCCGAGAAGCTCGGCGTGAAGAACGAAGACGTCATCACGATCACGTCCGACGGGCGTTCGATCGAGATGCCGGTGTGGGTGATGCCGGGCACGGCGGACAACACGATCGCGGTGCACTTCGGCAACGGCCAGACGAAGCTCGGCCGCGTGGCCAACGGCGTCGGCATGAATGCGTTCCCGCTCCGCTCGTCGACGGCGCCCTGGTTCGTGGGCGGCGCGACGGTGGCCAAGACGGGCCGCGCCTACATGCTCGCGTCCACGCAGACGCACTTCAACATGGAAGGCCGTCACCCGGTGCGCGTGGTCACGGCGGAAGAATACGAGCACGAGCCGAAGGAATCGGTCGAGAAGCTCGGGCCGGAAGTGCCGACGGCCGCGCAGTCGCTCTACACGCCGTTCGAATACAACGGCAACAAGTGGGGCATGGCGATCGACCTCAACGCGTGCACGGGCTGCGGCGTGTGCATCGTGTCGTGCGTCGCCGAGAACAACATCGCCGTGGTCGGCAAGGCGCAGATCAAGAAGTCGCGCGAGATGCACTGGATCCGCGTGGACACGTACTTCGAAGGCTCGCCCGACGCGCCGGCGATGTACAGCCAGCCGGTGCCGTGCATGCAGTGCGAGAACGCGCCCTGCGAGCAGGTCTGCCCGGTCGGCGCGACGGTGCACAGCGATGAAGGCCTGAACGACATGGTCTACAACCGCTGCGTCGGCACGCGCTACTGCTCGAACAACTGCCCGTACAAGGTGCGCCGCTTCAACTTCCTGCTCTACTCCGACTTCACGACGGAAGAGATCAAGGCGCAGCGCAACCCGGACGTCACGATCCGCAGCCGCGGCGTGATGGAGAAGTGCAACTACTGCACGCAGCGCATCAGCCACGCGCGCATCGACGCCAAGGTGCAGGGCCGCGACATCAAGGACGGCGATGTCGTCACGGCGTGTCAGCAGGCGTGCCCGACCGACGCGATCGTGTTCGGCAACCTGAACGACCCGAACAGCAAGGTCTCGAAACTGAAGGCGCAGGAACGTAACTACGGCCTGCTGGAGGATCTCAACACGCATCCGCGGACGACGTACCTCGCGGTCGTGAAGAATCCGAATCCGGCGTTGGACAAGGCGTAAGGGAGTCTACGGTGAAGTCAACGGAATTTCCCGAGGGCGATTTTCGCGCACCCGTGCCGGTGGTTGGCCCCGGGCAGGGCTACGGATCGATCACCGACAAGCTGACGTCGATCGTCTTCACGACGTACACGCCGAAAGCCTGGTTCGCGTTCATGGGCGTCGGGTTCATGCTCGTCATGGGCTTGCTGCTCGCGCTGACGTGGTTGCTGCTCAAGGGCATCGGCATCTGGGGCAACAACATCCCGGTCGGCTGGGCCTTCGACATCATCAACTTCGTCTGGTGGATCGGCATCGGCCATGCCGGCACGCTGATCTCGGCCGTCCTGTTGCTCTTCAAGCAGGACTGGCGCATGTCGATCAGCCGCTCGGCCGAAGCGATGACGATCTTCGCGGTCATCTGCGCGGCCATGTTCCCGATCTTCCACACCGGCCGTCCGTGGCTCGCGATCTACTGGTTGCTGCCGTATCCGAACACGATGACGCTGTGGCCGAACTTCCGCAGCCCGCTCATCTGGGACGTGTTCGCCGTCTCGACGTACGCGACGGTCTCGATCGTCTTCTGGTACACCGGCCTCATTCCCGACATCGCGACCTTCCGTGACCGCGCGAAGCACCCGGTGCTCCAGCGGATCTACGGGGTGCTCGCGCTCGGCTGGCGCGGGTCGGCCAAGCACTGGTTCCGCTACGAGAACGCATCGCTCCTGCTCGCCGGTCTCTCGGCGCCGCTCGTCCTCTCGGTGCACACGGTCGTCAGCTTCGACTTCGCGGTCTCGGTGCTCCCGGGCTGGCACGCCACGATCTTCCCGCCGTACTTCGTCGCCGGCGCCGTGTATGCCGGCTTCGCGATGGTGCTCACGCTCCTGATTCCGCTGCGCAAGATCTACGGACTCGAGAACCTGATCACGATGCACCACATCGAGAACATGGCCAAGGTCATGCTCGTGACCGGCCTGATCGTGTGCTACGGCTACGCGTGCGAAGCGTTCTTCGGCTGGTACAGCGGCAACGGCTACGAGCGCTTCATGCTGAAGAACCGCATGTGGTACGGCCCGTACGCGTGGAGCTACTGGGCGCTCCTGCTGTGCAACTTCCTCGTGCCGCAGCTCATGTGGTCGAAGAAGTTCCGCCGCAATCTCGCGGTCGTGTTCACGGCCTGCATGTTCGTCAACGTCGGCATGTGGCTCGAGCGGTTCGTCATCATCGTGACGAGCTTGCACCGCGACTTCGTCCCCTCGTCGTGGCAGATGTACTACCCGACGATCTGGGACTTCATGACCTTCTTCGGCACGATCGGTCTCTTCCTCACGCTCATGTTCCTCTTCGTGCGCGTGCTGCCGATGATCGCCGTGTTCGAAGTGAAGACGCTGCTGCCTGAGGCGAAGCCGAAGGCCGCGGCGGGCAACGGAGGATCGCACTGATGTCGCACGCTGCAGAGAGTGCCGTTCCGTACGGACTGCTCGCGGAGTTTCCGACGGCCGAGGCGCTGCTGAACGCGGCGCACGCCGTGCGTCGCGCCGGCTACACCAAGGCCGACGCGTTCTCGCCGATGCCCATTCACGGGCTGGCCGAGGCGCTGGGCTTCGAAGAGCACATCATCCCGAAGGTCGTGCTCGGCGCCGGCATCACCGGTCTGATCGCGGGCTACGGGCTCGAGTACTGGTCGTCGGTGATCGCGTATCCGCTGAACATCGGCGGCCGTCCGCTGCACTCGTGGGTCGCGTTCATTCCGCCGGCCTACGAGACGACGATCCTGTTCGCCGCGCTGTCGTGCTTCGGCAGCCTGTTGTTCCTGTGCGGTCTGCCGCAGCCGTACCACCCCGTGTTCAACGCCAAGCGGTTCTCGATGGCGACCTCGGATGCGTTCTTCCTCGTGATCGAGGCGGCCGATCCGAAGTACTCGGCCGACGAGACGCGCGCCTTCCTCGCGGGGCTCGGCGCGAAGGACGTGGTGACCGTCGATGAGTAGCGCGATGAAGAAAGCAACGCTTCCGTGGGTCTTCTGCCTCGCGGCCTCGGCGGCGCTCGCCGCCGGGTGCCGTCAGGACATGCACGACGCGCCGCGGTACGATCCGCTCGAAGAGAGCGCGGTGTGGCGCAACCATCAGTCGGCGCTGCCGCTCGTGCAGGGCACGGTGGCGCGCGGGCACCTCAACGAGGACCCCGCGCTCTACGAAGGCAAGGACAACGGCCAGCCCGCGGCGGCGTTTCCGTTCGCCATCACGCGCGCGGATCTCGATCGCGGCCAGGAGCGCTACAACGTCTACTGCGCGCCGTGTCATGACCGCACCGGCACGGGCAACGGCATGGTCGTGCAGCGCGGCTACCGGCAGGCGGCCTCGTTCCACATCGACCGCCTGCGCACGATCCAGAACGGCTACATCTTCGACGTCATCACCAACGGCTTCGGCGTGATGCCCGACTACCGGGCGCAGATCCCCGTGGAAGACCGGTGGCGCATCGTCGCCTACATTCGCGCGCTGCAGTTGGCGCGTCACGCCACCACGGCGGACGTGCCGGCCGGCGAGGTGAGCAAGCTCGATCAGCCGGCGGAAGCGAAGGCCGGCGGCGAAGCGGGCAAGGAAGCCGAGCACAAGGCCGGCGGAGGCCAGGAATGAGCGGACATCTCGACGAGGCTACGCTGACCGCGCGGCCGACCGACATCATCAACCGCATGAGTACGCGGGCGGCCCTGGCCGGCGCGGTTGGCGGCGCCGTCATGGCGGCCGGCTTCTTCGTGCAGCGCGAGACGTTCTTCCAGTCGTACCTGATCGGCTACATGTACTGGATGTACCTGACGCTCGGTTCGCTCGGGCTGCTCATGGTGCAGCATCTCAGCGGCGGCGCCTGGGGCATCGTCTCGCGGCGCGTGTTCGAAGCCTCGGTGAAGACCCTGCCGGTGATGGCGATCCTGTTCCTGCCGATCGCGCTCAATGTGCCGCACCTGTTCGAATGGGCGCGGCCTGAAGCGGCGCACGATCCGGCGATCCAGGCGAAGGCCGCGTACCTCAACGTGAACTTCTTCTACGCCCGCGCGGTGGGCTACTTCCTCATCTGGATGTTCATCGCGTTCTCGCTCACGCGCGTCAGCGAGAAGCAGGACGCCGATGCGAAGCGTCTGCCCGGTCCGGAAGATCGCCGCTCACGCGTCATCTCGGGCCCCGGCCTCGCGGCGTTCGTGCTGACGACGACGTTCATGTCGGTGGACTGGATGATGTCGCTCGATCCGCACTGGACGTCGACGATCTTCGGCGTGCTCTTCATCGGCGGCTCGGGCCTCTCGACGCTCGCCTTCACGGTGATCGTCCTCGCGCGCCTGTCGGACGCCGCGCCGATGAACGCGCTCGTCACGAAGGATCGCTTCCACGATCTCGGCAAGCTGATGTACGCGTTCGTGCTCCTCTGGGCCTACTTCAGCGTCTCGCAGCTGATCATCATCTGGTCGGGCAACCTGCCGGAAGAGATCCCGTTCTACCTGCGCCGCTTCTCGGGCACGTGGGGCTGGGTCAGCGTCGTGGTGCTCATCGGCCACTTCGTGGTGCCGTTCGCGTTCCTGCTCTCGTCGCGCCTGAAGCGCAACAAGACGCTGGCGGCGCGTGTGGCGCTGTTCATCCTGATCATGCGCGCGGTGGAAGTGTCGTGGGAGATCGCACCGATGGTGCGTCACGACGCGCACAGCGGCCCGAACCTCTTCGACTTCGCGTCGGTGCTCGGCATCGGCCTCGTGTGGCTGTGGATGTTCTTCCGCAACTTGGCGAGCCGGCCGGTCGTGCCGGCCCATGACCCGTACTTCGAGGATGCTCTCCATGGCGGACACTAATTCCCAGCACGCGCACACGGCGCATACCGAGAGCGACGGCGTCAACTATCGCGGCATCGTCGTCTTCGTGGTGATTCTCGCGATCACGACGATCGTCTGCGAGCTGATCGTGGTCGGCACCTACAAGCTGTTCGACCGGCAGAGCCGGTCGGTGGCGGTGGAGCGCGCGCCGCTGGCCGCGCCGTCGCTGACGCAGCCGCCGGCGCCGAATCTGCTCACGGATGAACCGGGCAACCTGCAGCGCTTCCGCGCGAAGGAAGAGCAGGAGCTCACGACGTACGGCTGGGTCGACAAGAGCACCGAGACGGTGCGGTTGCCGATCGAGCGCGCGAAGCAGCTCGTGCTCGAGCGCGGCTTCCCGACGCGCGATGCCGCGGCCCCCAGGGTCGAGGTGAAGAAGGCCGACGCTCCGAAGGAAGTGAAGAAGTAGCCATGGTCCAGTGCCGGCCGCTGCTCGTGCTCGCGATCCTGCTCACTGCGGTGTGCGGGCTCGGTGTCGCGCGCGCGGAGGCGCAGCCGACCGGGCCGTTGATGGTGCCGCCCCCGGGGAAGGCCGCGACCGAGCGGATTCCGCTGCTGAAGGAAGTGGACATCATCCAGAAGCTCGGCAATCAAGTGCCGCTCAATACGCCGTTCGTCGACGAAACGGGCAAGGATGTTGTGCTCGCCGACTACTTCGGCAAGCGTCCGGTGGTGCTCGCGCTCGTGTATTACGAGTGCCCGATGCTGTGCACGCAGGTGTTGAACGGCGCGTTCAGCTCGATGGATGCGATGCCGTTCACAACCGGCAAGGAATTCGATCTGCTCGTGGTGAGTTTCGATCCGGGCGAGACGTCGGCGCTCGCGGCGCAGAAGAAGAAGGCGTATTTCGAGCGCTATCGTCGTCCGGGTTCCGAAGTCGGCATGCACTTCCTCACGGGCCGGCCGGAGTCGATCAAGGCGCTGACCGACGCGGTGGGCTTCAAGTACGCGTATGACGCGTCCATCGATCAGTTTGCGCATCCCGCGGCGCTCACGGTGCTCACGAGTGGCGGCGAGGTCTCGCGCTATCTCTACGGCATCGAGTTCGCGCCGAAGGATCTGCGGCTCGCGCTGGTGGAGGCGGGCCAGGGTCACGTGGGCACTGCCGTGGATCAGGCGCTGCTCTACTGCTATCACTACGATCCCGAGAGTGGAAAGTACGGGTTCGTCATCATGAACGT
>CAYFLU010000053.1:0-19417 GCA_964343975.1 uncultured Solibacteraceae bacterium | reverse complement strand
GCGCGATCGCGATGTCGATCGGCCACTCGAGCTCGGCGTATTCCTTGCCCGTCGTGAAGCCGAGCGGCAGCGTGAGCGCCGCCGCCACGATGATCAGCTGCCAGCCCCAGAAGTGGAACTTGCTGAGGCCGTCGCTGAACATGCGCGCCTTGCAGAGGCGCTGCAACGAGTAGTACACGCCCGCGAAGAGCGCATTGCCCGCGAACGCGAAGATCGCCGCGTTGGTGTGCAACGGCCGCAGCCGCCCGTAGGTCAGCACGGGAATGAAGCCGAGGAGGTTCGGAAAGACCAGCTTCAGCGCGACGATCAGGCCGACAAGGAACGCCACCACGCCGAAGACCGCCGTGGCGACCAGGAAGTTCCTGACGACCGTGTTGTCGTACTCGAAATGGTCGACCCGGGTGGGCGACTCTGGTACTGCGTTAGCCATCGATTGCATCCTTTGAGTGGGGTGGTGCGTCGTGCGGTGGTTCGTCGAGCAAGATCCGGATGGGCGGTGTCGCGGTGTCGTCGAATTGTCCCGACTTCACCGCCCAGAAGAAGGCGGCCAGAAAGCCCGCGGCCACGAGGCCGCCGGCCGTGATGAGCAGAATGATCACGCTCATGCGAGCACCTTCCGGCTGCCGAGCCGCATCAACCCGACCGCCATCGCGACGATCGTGAGCGAGCTGATCGGCATGAGAATCGCCGTGGCCAGCGGCGTGAGGTGGCCGGTGAGCGCGAGCGACAGCCCGAGCCAGTTGTAGGCGATCGACACGGCGAAGCAGGCCATGATCACGCGACGCGCGCGGCGCGCGTAGGCGAGAAACACCGGCAGCTTCGGCAACTGCTCGCCGCGGATCACCGCGTCGCAGGCCGGCACGAGGCACGCGGTCTCGTCCGACACCGCGATCCCGACATTCGCCGCCGCCAGCGCGCCCGCGTCGTTGAGGCCGTCGCCGATCATCGCGATGCGATGGCCGTCGGCTTGCGTGGCGCGGACGGTGGTGAGCTTGTCTTCGGGCGACTGGCGGAACTTCATCCGCGCGCCAAAGGCCGCCGCCCAGCGCGGCGCTTCCGTGGCGTGATCGCCCGACAGGAGCCAGGTCGTGTAGCGCGACGCGATGTCGGCCGTGGCCGCCGGCATGCCCGGCCGATCCGGCGCGCTCAGGCGAATCGTGCCGATCGCACCGCCATCGACGGCCGCCCACGTCACGAAGTCCGCGCCGGCGTCCGCCGGGATCGCGCGGCCGGTGCGCTCGGCGACGAACGCCGCCGAGCCGAGCACCACGCGATGTCCGTCGATCGTGCCCGTGAGGCCGCGGCCCGCCACTTCGTCGATGCCGCTCGCGGCATCGGTCGACGCGCCGGCCGGGAGCGTGCCGGCAATGGCGCGGCTCACCGGATGCACCGACTGCGCGGCGAGCCGGCGCACGAGCGCCCACTCGGTGTCGGAGAAGCCGGTCTGCGTCACGGTGGCGTCGGCGGCCGCAGTCGTCAGCGTGCCCGTCTTGTCGAACGCGATCGTGTCGATGCGGCTGAGGTCGAGCGCCACGGCGGAGTTCTTGAGATAGAAGCCGGCGCGGCCGAGGATGCCCATCGCCGTGCCGAGCGTCATCGGCGCGGCCAGCGTGAACGCGCACGGGCAGGCGATCATGAGCACGGCCGTGGCCACTTCGGCGGCTTTGCGGCCGTCCGGCCACCACGCGATCGCGCCGATCACCGAGAGCGACATCGCGATCACCGTGAACCACCAGCCGAAGCGCGTCAGGAGTTCCGTGAGCCAGTGCGTCTTCGTCTGTTCGAAGACCGGATCGGACCACAGCCCGGCGAGGCGGCTGTTCGACACCGCGCGCGTCACCGTCATGCGCAGCGCGCGGCCCGACACGCGGCCGCCGGCCTGCACGAGCGCACCGCGCTCCACCGCCACCGGCACCTGCTCGCCGGTGACAAACGCGTAGTCGATCGCGCCCTGCGCATCGAGCAGGATTGCGTCGGCCGGCACCACTTCCTGCGGCCGCACCGCGATCGTGTCGCCGGGCCGCAGCGTCTCCACACGCGCGAGCGCCACGCCGCCGTCACGCTCGACCTGCACGGACAGCGGCAGGAACGACTGCACGGTGCGATCGAACGCGATGCTCTCGAACGCTTTCTGCTGGAACAACTTGCCGACGAGCAGGAAGAACACGAGGCCGGAGAAGGAATCGAGGAAGCCTTCGCCGCCGCCCGTGAGGATCTCCACCGTGCTGCGGCCGTAGAGCACCGCGAGCCCGAGCGCGATCGGCACATCGAGCGTGATCGTGCGCGCCTTGGCCGCCGACCAGGCAGACCGGAAGTAGTCGGCCGCGCTGTAGAAGAGGACCGGCAGCGAGAAGAGCAGGTTCAGCACGCCGAAGAGCTCGGCGAACATCGGCGGCAGGGGCGCGCCGTTGGCGTAGCGCGGCACGCTGAACAACATGACGTTGCCGAAGGCGAAGCCCGCCACGCCAATCTTCAGATACAACCCGCGCCGGACTTTCGGCACGCCCGCCGCCGGCTCCTGATCGAGCACAGGCTCGTAGCCGAGCGAGGCGAGCGTCTCCGCGACCGCGCGCAGCGAAATCTCGGCGGGCCGGAACTCGACGGCCACCGTGCGGTTCATGAGGTTGGCTTCCGAGCGCACGACGCCGGGATTGAAGCGCCAGAGCTGTTCGAGCAGCCACAGGCAGCTGGCGCAGTGCATCGACGGGGTCGGGAAGACCACACGCGCGAGCCCGTCGGCGCGCGGCGTGAGGAATCGTCGCGCGACCTCAGGGTCATCGAGGGCAGCGAACCGGCCCGGATCCTTGAGGTCGAGGGCCTTTTGCGACTGGCCCGGATTGACCGCGCAACTGTAGAAGGCCGTCATGCCGTGTTCCGACAGGAGCCGGAACACCGAGTGGCAGCCGCTGCAACAGAAGGTGCCTTCGTCGGCGATGATCGCCGCGCGGTCGCACGGATCGCCGCAATGCCGGCAGGTCGTGGCGTTAGCCACGGTGTCCTCAGCGACGGAGCGGCGTTCGAGTGCGGCGGTCAGAGTCGTCACAGACTGATCCGTGACGCACTTGAGCAAAAGGCAGGCCACACCCCGCCACGGGGGAAAACCCGGATTTGCCGGAAAGTCGTGGGTGATGTCGCGGAATTTCCGGCAAGTGGTGGGGAATCATGCCGACAACTCGGCATTTCGACGGCCTTCTCCCGCGGAGCCGACTCGGCACGAACCGTGCAAAGCTAAAGGACGGACGCGGCGGCGCGCCGCATTTCAGGAGCACATGTTCATGTTGAATGTTCGAACCATCCTCGGCACCACCCTCGTGTTTGCGGCCATCGCCAGCGCCGCTCCGATCGAAGCGCGGCAGGCGCCGCGCACCGTGACCCTCACGGTCACCGACCCGGTGGGCGAGAAGATGTCGTACAGCGCGAAGACGATCAACGCGAAGCCGGGCGAGAAGATCAAGGTCCGCATCGTGTCGATGGCCCAGACGCCGAAGATCGTCATGGCGCACAACTTCGTGCTGCTCAAGGAAGGCACGAACGTGAAGGCGTTCACCGACGCGGCCGCCAACGCGCGCGCGACCGACTACATTCCGGCGGCCATGAAGTCGTCGATCATCGCGTCGACGTCGATGGCGGGCCCGGGCGAGACGATGGAGGTGACGTTCACCGCCCCGACCAAGCCGGGCAAGTACGTCTACCTGTGCAGCTTCGCGGGCCACTGGGCCGCGGGCATGACGGGCGACCTCATCGTCAAGTAGTTCGCCCACAGAGGACCGGAGTGGGCATGTCCACGGTCATCGACCGCGAGAAGGTGCTCGCGGTGTTACTCAAGCGGTTTCCGGCCGCGGCGTTGAACGACGTCGCGGCCGCCGCCAACGCCATCGTCGGGCTCGAGCCCGAGTACGTACCGCTCGGCACGGCGGATCTCACGCGATTTGAATGCGAGTCGGGCCCGCACACCTATTCGGCGCGGCACATCGCGACCGGTGACGTGCGCGTGTTCGTGAAGGGCCGCGGCAAATAGCGCCGCGTGCCCGCGCGTCACTTCCGGACGCGCGCGCTCGTGATGCGGTCGGCCAGTTCCAGGCGATCCACCACATCCAACCCCGAGACGATGCGGCCGAGCGCCGTGAAGTTGCCTTCGTTGTGCGGCTGCGGCGTGCTCGCCAGCGTGTAGCCCGGACGACCCGTGTCGAGGCCCGACGAGGCCCACGAGAGCGTGCCGCGCAAGAGCCCGCGCCGGTTCACTTCATCGCGCAGCGACCCCTCGTTGCGGATCCCGCGCTGCTGCGCCACGAAGTTCGGCACCACGCGGCCGAACTCGGTGTTCACGATCTCATCGGTGCCAATCACCGCGAGCAGATACTCGACGCCGAACGGCGCGTCCCCCGGGAACAACTCGACGTCGATCTCGCCGCGTGACGTGCCGAAGAGCACGTGCGGACGCGGCGCGCCGTCGTAGTCGGGCACGATCCATCGTTCGACCAGCGCGCGGTACTCGCCGTCGGTCTTCGGCGTGATCGCCGCGCGCGCCGGGCCGCCCGTGCGACCGCCGCCTCCGCCGCCACCACGTGCGCCGGCCGCACCACCCGCAGCCGCACGCTCGGCCGCATCGAGCTGCCGCAGCGCCTGTTGCGCCGCGGTCTGCGCCGTCACACTCGATGACTTCAGCAGCGACGTTGCCAGGGCGCGTGCCTCGGCAGGCGCGAGCGTCACGAGCGGCGTGAGCGCCGACAGGCGCAGCGACAACGGCTTTGCGTCGGCCGCGGCGGCGACGAGCGCCGGCACCACATCGGCGCGCGCCTTGTGCCGCGCGAGTGTCGGGTCCGCTGCCGAAACCGAGAGCCACGTGTCATCGGACTGCAAGGCGCGCAGCACCGCCTGCACCGACGCGTCATCGTCGTACGCCACGAGCGCGCGGAGCGCCTCGGTGCGCACGCGACGGTCCGGATCGTTCACGCCCTGCCGCAGGCGCGCGGCCGCATCAGCGCGCGCGATGCCGGCGTGGTCGACCAGGTCGGGCGCGAGCCCGCGCATCGCCCAGAACCGCACCTCGGCTGAGGCATCGGTGCTGAGCGTCATCAACGTCGGAATCGCCGCCGGGTCCTTCGGCCGGAACAGCGCCCAGGCCGCGCGCCACCGGAGCTCCGCGTCCTTTGATGTCGACCACCGCACGATCGGCGCGAGGTCGTCTTTCACGCCGTTCTGATACGGCACGCGGCCGATGGCGAGCAGGGCTTCGCCGACGACGACGGCCGGCGCCGTGTCGCGCGCGGTGGCGAGATACGTCGCCAGCGCGCCGCGGGCGTCGCGTGTGCCGATCTTGCCGAGCGCCTGTGCCGCCTCTTTGCCGACGACGGGGTCGGCGGTCGTGAGGAGGCCGGTGAGCCAGGGCAGCGCGGCGGCATCTTTCAGTTGCCCGGTGGCAAAGGCCACCGTCGCGAGGAGAGTGGTGTCGGTTTGGCCGTGGAGGGCGGTGAGCATCGCCTTGCCCCGTTCGTCGACCACTCGACCGATCGTCACGATGGCGCGACGCCGCACTTCCGGATGCGCCGCACCCACGATGCGGGTCAGCGCGGCGGCGTCGAACTGCCGCGTGTCCTCGATTTTCAGCAGGGTGGCGATGTCGTCAACGTCTTTAGGCGCAAGGGGTTTCCGTGCCTCGGGTCCCTGGGCGACGAGGGTGGCGGTGGCGACAACCAGGCAGAGGGTGGCGAAGAAGGGCCGCATGGCCGAGAAGTGTATGCGTAACTGACACAGTTACAAGGCGTCGCCGGGCAGCCGTGCTGGTAGTATCCGGACGCACTTTCTATGGCTGGATGGTCCGGCCATCGTGGGGAGAAGACATGAATCAGCAGCAGTGGAAGCGCGCGGTGGCCGCCATGGTCGTCGTGCTGGGTGTGGCGGTGGTCGCCGCCAATGAAAAGGCGCCGGCGAGCTTCGCCGAGGCGATGAAGGGCATCAATGCCACCAACATGAAGTTGCGCGGGCATGTGACCGCGAAGGACTTCGACGGCGTGGCGGCCGACGCGGCGGCGCTCAAGCCGTTCGCCGAGACGACGCTGAAGTTCTGGCAGGAGAAGAAGGTCGAAGACGCGGTCAAGGCCGCGACCGATCTGAACAAGGCGGTCGCCGATCTCGCGGCGGCGGCCAAGGCCAAGGACGAAGCGGCCCTCGGCGCGGCGTCGCAGGCGATGGGCGCCACGTGCCGCACGTGCCACACGGCGCACCGCTCGGAGCGCCTGCCGGACGGCACCTACGAAATCAAGTAGGCGCTACTCGTAATACTTCTTGTACATCCCTCGGCGGAACACCCATCCGCCGAGGGGGCCCAGAAACTTGATCACGTAGTGCATCTTTTTCTGGTCGATCATCTCGACCAGATTCCCGTCGAAATCCCGCACGAAGAAGAACCAGTGCCCTCGCGGCGACTGCTCGGGCTTGCTGACGATCTCCACGCCCTTACTCACCAGATAGTCGTGCCACTTGTGCACGTTGCGCACGTTGAACGAGATGTGCGTGAGCCCGACGCGGTTCCACGGAATCTTTTCGGCCGGCAGCTTCGGCTCGAAGCCGAAGATCTCGAGCACCGCATTGCCCGGCACGCGGATCCAGCCGATCTTGCAGCTCGGCGCGTCCACGTCGTGGCCGACGCCGAAGAACGCCTTCACGCGCGCGGGCGGCGCGTCCGACACGCCGATGAGCGGGCAGCCGAACACCTCCCAGTAGAACTTCACCGCTTTGTTGAAGTCGGAGACGGTCAATCCGGTGTGTGAGAAGTCGCGCACGCGCATGGCTAGTGTCCCTTCAGACGGGGGCGGAGATGATCGGCCACGCGCAGTGCCTGCGCAATGATCGTGAGCGCGGGATTCACCGCGGCCGATGACGGGAAGAACGACGCGTCGACGACGTAGAGGTTGTCGAGGTCGTGGGCGCGGCAGAACGGATCGAGCACCGACTGGGCCGGGTCGCTGCCGAAGACCAGCGTGCCGCACTGATGCGTGGTGTTCCGGTTGCCGTGGTTGTAGGTCATCGTGACCCAGAAGCCGAGTTGCCGCATCACGCGCTTTGTTTCTTTCACCAGCTGGCGGTGCGCGCGGACGTTGTTCGGCTGATACTTCAGCACGATGCGGCCCTGCGCATCGACCATCACGCGGTTCTTGGGGCTCGGCAGGTCTTCCGACATCGCGAGCCAGTCCACGCCGCGCGCCACCCAGGCATCACACAGGCTCACCGGCAGAACCGGGGCGACGGTGTAGACCATCACGCCGTGCGTACGGCCTTGTGCCTGGATCTGGCCGAGCGGATACGGGCGGCCGGGCCCCGGCAGGTAGAAGTCGTTGATGGCAACCGTTTTCTGAAAGACGTCGTGATTCACCCGGAACGGATGGAACGTCTGCATCATCGTCGCCAGGTGCGCCATGTAGCGCGCGCCGACGAGGCCCGACGAGTTGGCGAGGCCGTTCGGATGCCTGTCATTCGCCGACTTCAAGAGCAGCGCCGCCGAGTTGACCGCGCCGCACGACACGACGATCGTGCCGGCGTGGATGCGCTTGCGTTCGCCGCGGTGCAGGACGTCCACGGCCTCGGCGACCGTGCCCGACGGCGTCGTCAGGATGCGCTCGGCTTTCGCGCCCGTCCAGACCTCGACGTTCGGGTATTGCTGGGCGGGCAACACGCAGCACACTTCGGCGTCGCTCTTGCGGTGGATCTTGCAGGGGAACGAGTTGCACGTGTTGCAGAGGACGCAGCCGCCGGGTTCGTTCGGATGGATCACGCCGAGCGGCAGGGCCGAGGGATGGAGGCCGAGGCCGCGCATCTTCTCGACCAGCTTGGCCATGCCGGGCGCGTGGGGAATCGGCGGATACGGATAGGCGCCGCGCGGCGGCTCGGTGGGATCGCCGTCGGTGGCGCCGTGCACGTGATACAGCGCTTCCGCCTGGTCGTAGTACGGCGCCAGATCTTCGTACTGAATCGGCCAGGCGGGCGAAAGCCCGTCCATCAACTCGAGCGGGCCGAAATCTTCCTTGCGCAGCCGGTACAGCACGCTGCCCCAGAACTTCGAATTGCCGCCGACGTTGTAGTGCGTGTAGGGGAGGAAGGGCGTGCCCGTGTCGTCGATCCAGAGTTCTTTGTCGCGGTATTTCTTGCGATTCCAAACGGCCCAGGCGTCCCAGTTGTCGTCTTCCTGCGGCACGGCTTCGCCGCGCTCGAGCACGAGGATGCGCGCGCCCGAGTCGGCCAGCGCGCGGGCCATCGTCCCGCCGCCGGCGCCGCTCCCGATGATGACGACGTCGTAGTGCGCGGTCACGCGTAGATCTGTTCCATCAGCCGGTGATCATCCATCGCGCGTTCGAGGTGCATCTCGGGCGGTGCGCCCGTCCGGATCGCGCGGGCGAAGTCGCGATACATCGCGCGGTATCCGCGCACGTCAACCGGCACCGGGAAGATGACCCGTGGGCCGCCCCGGCCGTGCACCAGCACGATCCCGCCGCTCGACTCGAACGTCAGGATGCCGTCGCGCCCCATGATCTTCGAAAACCGCATGCCATGGAAGAACGACGGCACTTCGCGTGTGTAGAGGAGCGAGCCCACCGCGCCGTTGTCGTAGTGAAACGACACGACCATGCTCTTCTTGCGGGTATCGGGCGGTTGCTGCGAGAGGGTCGGGCGAAAGCCGCGCGCCGACACGATGCGCGGGCCGAGGCTGCCGATGAAGTGCAGCCAGTGGATGCCTTCCTCGAAGAACGCGTCACCGCCGGCGATCGACTCGTCGTTGCGCCAGTTGTTTGCGGTCTTGAGGCGTTTGAAGATCGTGAGGAAGTGGGCCATCACCATCTCGCCGATGGCGCCGCGCTTCAACTGCGTGCGGAGCACTTCGGCGAGTGGCTTGTAGTGATCGTTCTCGGCGACCATGGCGGTGCGCTGCGCGCGGTCGCGCGCGGCGATCACGGCCGCATACTGATCGAGAGACATGAGGGCCGGCTTCTCGATGAGCACGTGCTTGCCCGCGGCGAGCGCCTGGAGCGCGAGCGGGGCATGGAGGGTCGGCGGCACGGAGATGACGACCGCGTCCACGCGTGGATCGGCGAGCGCCGCCTCGTAACTCGGAAACGCGGCAAAGCCGCCGTAGCGGCGCTGATAGTCTTCGGCCTTGGCAGGCACACGGCTCGCGTAGCCCCAGGTGAAGTCGCTCCTGAGCTTTCGCAAATGCCGGCTGTGCACCCCGGTGACAAACCCACACCCGAGGAACGCCAGTCGGATCGGTTCGGGCACCGGATAATCCTATACTTTGGCCATGCGAATTCGGTCGGTCCTCTGTGTGCTTTGTCTCGCGAGTGCCTGCAGCCGCCCGGCCCCGGCGCCCGACCCGGCCGGCGACAAACCCCTCGCCGCCGCCGTGCACGCGTACGTCGTGGAGTCATTGCGACGGAATCCCACGACCAATACCTATCTCGGCGGCGCGGGGCTCGACCCGTCGCTCCATGACGTCGACGGCACGCTGCGGGATCATTCGGCGGCGGCGCTCGCGGCGGAAGATCAGTGGCTGGCCGGCGTGCGGCAGACGCTCACCGCGATCGCGCCCGACACGCTGTCGCCGGCGACCCGCATCGACCGCGAGGTGACGCTGGCCCAGGTCGCGTTCCTCCTGCATCAGCACCGCGATCGCCGCTATCAGGAACGGGCGCTCGACACCTACGTGATCGAGCCGTTCCGCGCGATCGATTGGCAGCTCCAGGGCATGACGCCGATGAGCGCCGATCCCAAGTCGCCGAGCTACGGCACGGCCGACGAGTGGACGCTCGTCACCCGGCGCGTGCAGGCGATCCCGGCCTTTCTCGAGCGCGCCTCGGCGCAGCTCACGGCCGGCGTGGCGGCGAAGAACACGCCCGACCGGCGCATGATCCTGCGCGACGGCATCGGGTCATCCGAGAGCACCGCGAAGTACTTCGCCGACACCCTGCCGAAGCTCGCCGCCGAGCGGATGACGGGCGCCGATCGCGACACGCGCCTGGCCGCGCTCCGCAAGGCCAGTGCGGAGGCCGCGGCCGCGTATCGCGCGTTCCGCACGTTCGTCGCGACGACGTATTGCGCGGATGCTGCCTGCAAGACGATCAAGCCGGCGTTTGCGGCGGATGCGTATGCGATGGGCGAGGCCGACTACAACTGGGCGCTCAAGAACAACCTGCGGCTGTCGGAGAACGCGGCCACGCTGTTCGAGCAGGCCTGGCCGGTCGTCGAATCCACGCGCAGCCAGATGGTGAAGCTGGCGCGCGAGATCGGCGCCGCGAAGCATTGGACCCTGCCTGCCGAGGACGGCCCGGCCGTGCGCGCGGTGTTTGATCAGCTGTCGAAGGACTTCCCGAAGTCGGATGCCGAGATGGTGTCGTGGTACCGCGACGCGGCGTTCCGCCTCGTGGAGTTCGCGCGGCGCACGGGGCTCTTCGACGTGCCGGCCGAATACAAACTCGACGTGACCGAGACACCGCCGCCGCTCGAGGCGTCGATCGACGGCGCCGCCTACTATCCCGCGCCCCCGTTCAAGAACACCGGCGTCGGGCGCTTCTATGTGACGCCGACGCACAACGATCTCGCTGCGCTGCAGAGCAACAACCGCGCGGCCATCGCGGACCTGTCGGCGCACGAAGGCTTTCCGGGACACGACTGGTACTACAAAGTCATGACGAAATACCGCGACCTGATTTCGCCGGTGCGGTGGCTCACGCCCGGCGCGGTCGAAGACTCGTCGTCAATGTGGGAAGACTCGTTGTCGGCCGAGGGCTGGGGCCTCTACGCCGAGGCGCTCATGGCCGAGCCGCAGGCCGATGCGCCGAACGGGTTCTACACGCCGGAAGAGCACCTCTACCAGTTGCAGGGCCAGCTCTATCGCGATCTGCGCGTGCGGATCGACACGGGCCTCCATACGGGCCGGCTCACGTACGACGCCGCGACGACGCTGTTCTCGGAGGTCGTGGATTTCCTGCCGGGCTCGTGTCAGGCGCCGGGTCTCGCGGGCGCCAAACGCGCGAGCTGTGATGCGGCCGAGCGCGCCATCTTCCGGTATTCGAAGTGGCCGACACAGGCCATCACGTACCGTCTCGGCAAGGCCCAGATCTACGCGCTCCGCGAAGAAGCGGCGCGCACGCTCGGCGCCGCGTTCTCGGCCAAGGCGTTCCATCTGGCGTTCATCCGCCAGGGCACGATCCCGTCGGGGTACTTCAAAGACGCGCTCTTCGCGGAGCTGAAGAGCGGCAAGTGACGCGCGCGCCGGTCAGCCGACCGGCGCGTCGAAGCACATCGCGCACACGCGCGCCAGCGCGCGGAACCCGACGATCTCGATATCGGGCGACAGATAGCCGTCTTTGACCGGCTCGGGCCGCAGCAGGTCCGTGCTCAGATACTTCTTGTTGCTGTCGGAGAACACCGTCACGACGGCCGCGCTCGCGCCGAGCGCGTTCTGCGCTTTCACCGCGCCGAGGAAGTTCGCACCCGAGGAAATCCCCACGGCGAGACCATGGTGCGCGAGCATCTGCGCCATCAGGATCGCGTCGCCGTCGTTCACCGCCACGATCTCGTCGAGCTGATCGAGTTTGACGATCTCGGGAATGAACTCGTCCGAGATGCCCTGAATGCGATGCTGCCCGACTTTGTGCCCGGTCGACATCGTCGGCGACTCCGCCGGTTCGAGCGGATGCACCTTGATCGACGGGCGGCGTTCTTTCAGAAAACGGCCCACGCCCATCACGGTGCCGCCCGTGCCGACGCCGGCGACAAACGCATCGGGCGTGATGCCGGCCGACGCGAGCTGCGACCAGATCTCCGGCCCGGTGGTCTTGTAGTGGGCTTCGACGTTGGCTTCGTTCGCGAACTGGCGCGGCAGGAACACCGACGGATCGGCGGCGGCCAGTTCTTCAGACAGCTTGATCGACCCGAGGAAGCCACCTTGCGCGCGGCTGACCGGCACGATCGTCGCGCCGAAGCTCGAGATGAGCGACATCCGTTCGATGCTCATCCAGTCGGGCATGAAGATCGTGACCGGATGACCGAGCGACCGGCCCACCGCGGAGAATGAGATGCCGGTGTTGCCGCTCGTGGCTTCGGCTATGCGCGCGCCGGGCGCGACCACGCCGGTGCGATAGGCGCGCTCCATGATGAAGAGCGCCATGCGGTCTTTGATGCTGCCGGTGAAGTTGAGCGATTCCTGTTTCGCGTAGAGCACGCGCGGTTCGTGCTTGTACAGGAAGTCGATCGCCACGAGCGGGGTGTTGCCGATCAGGCGATGCAGGGCCGCGAACCGTTGGCTCGCGGCAAGAGTGACGGCGGTGGCTTCGGACATTTCACGCCCTCCGCCATCCAGTGTAGTGCGGGCTACGCGGCGATCGTGTGCCGGAGATCCGTCAGCCAGTTGAAGGTCTGCAGGCAGATGCGATCGAACGTCGGATGATCGACGCCGAGGCGCTGCGACACCTTCGGATCCATGCCGATGTTGAGGCCTTCGGCGCCGAGCCCGGTGCCGATCGACTTGGCCACGTAGTTCGCGAACACGACCGCGTCGATGATGGGTTCGGGGTTCACGATCGGCTGGTCGTGGTGATGCTCGATGCCGCGGCAGAGGTCTTCCGGCAGCTCCCAGTGGCGCGCGAGCAGGCCGCCCACTTCGGCGTGATCGCAGCCGATCAGCGCCCGTTCGGCTTCCACCCACGTCGTGCGGTCCTGTTCGGCGCGCGCGACGATGTCGGCGGGCCGCAGCTGCACGGTGCGCACGAGCACGAGCTTGCCGATGTCGTGCATCAGCGCCGCCGCCTGCGCCGCGTCGGGCACGCGCGTCTTCGGGCATTCCTGCTTGAGCGCGCGCACCGCAAGGCTCGCGGCCGCGCCGTGCGCCCAGAGATCGTCTTCGTCGAGCTCGTAGAGCGGCGCCTTCATCTTGAGGGTGCGGAGGTAGTCGCCGAGGACCAGCTCCAGGATGGTGCCCGTGCCGAGCCGCATGGTGGCGGTGTGCACGTCGTTGATCGGCATGCTGCCGGAGTAGGCCGCCGATCGGGCCAGCTGGAGGACGCGGCCCGCGATCACCTGGTCGTACTCGATTACCTCGCTCACGCTGGCGAGCGACGTGTCTTCGCGCTGGAGCGCGGAGATCAGACGGTTGGCGGTCGCTGGGAGTGGCTTGAGCGTCCCGAGACCCTGCCGGACTTTCAGCGGTACTGGCACATGGTCCTCCGTTCTGTGCAATCGGCTCCCGTCCACTTTTCTTGAGGGGGGAGCATACAGAATAGGCGTTCCTGGCCGATTGCCCCTCTAACGGGAGTCGGTCCATGAAGCATTGGAGTGTTCGTCAGCAGTTGCTTGCGGCCTTCATCGCCATCGCGGCGGTGGTGGCCGTGTTCGGCCTGAGTTCGCTGCGTGCCGCTACGGCCCTGAACGATCAGGTGCGCACCATCACCAGTCAGGACGCCCCGTCGATCGTGGCGGCGGCCCGCATCCAATACCTCTCCATGCGCCTCAGCACGTCGGCCGACATGATCGTGGTGGCCGGCTACAACAAGGACCGGCAGGGCGTGGACGCCGAGTGGGACACGATCCAGCAGTCGTACGCCGAACTCGAGACGCAGGCGCGCACGCTCGGCGAGTCGACCAACGTCGAGGCCAACCGCGGCCGGGCGCGCGAGCTCATGGTGGCGATGGCTCAGTGGAAGACGCTGGCGGAACAGGCCGCGGTGGCGGCCAAGGCGTTCCGCACCGCGGAAGCCGACCGGGCCATGAAGGACTCCGAGAAGTTCAGCGACGACATCGCCGAAGCGTTGACCTCGCAAATGTTGAAGGCCGAGACGGAGAACATGACGGCGGCCCGCACCACGGCGGAGGCGACCAAAGCTTCATCCGGGCGCCTCCAGCTGGCGCTGCTCTCACTCGCGGTGGTCATCATCGTGGGCGCCGGCTGGTTGCTGCGCCGGATCGATCGCATGCTCACGACCGTGTCGCTCGAGCTGCGCGAAGGCGCGCACGAAGTGGCCATGGCGTCGAACCAGATGGCGGGCTTCGCGCAGACGCTCGCGTCCGGATCGTCCCATCAGGCGGCGGCCGTCGAGCAGACGTCGGCGTCGATGCAGGAGATGGCGCAGGGGGCGCGCGAGAACGCGGACCGCTGCCGCGACGCCGCGACGCAAATTGCCGAAAGCGAGCGCATGGTGACCACCGCCGGGCACGCGCTCGGTGAGCTTGTGGTGGCGATGAAGGAAATCACCGACTCGAGCACGAAGGTGTCGAAGATCATCAAGGCGATCGACGAGATCGCCTTCCAGACGAACATCCTGGCGCTGAACGCCGCGGTCGAAGCGGCCCGCGCGGGCGAGGCGGGCATGGGCTTTGCCGTCGTCGCTGACGAAGTGCGGAGCCTGGCGCAGCGGTCGTCGCAGGCCGCGCGCGACACGGCCGATCTGATCTCCGAGTCGGCCGAGAGCGCGCAGCGCGGCGGCGCGCGCGTGGGCGCCGTCGAGTCGTCGATCAGCGCGCTTGCCGGCAACTCCACGCGCGTGAAGGGGCTCATCGACGCCGTCGCCGAGTCGACCGCGCATCAGGTGTCGGGCTTCGACCAGATCCGTGAGGCGGTGCGGCAGATCGAGCGCGTCACGCAGGAATCCGCGGCCACGGCCGAGGGCAGCGCGGCGGCGAGCGAGCAGCTCAGCGCGCAGGCGGAAGAGACGCTCTCGGCGCTGCAGGGGCTCGAGCGCATGCTCGGGATCAGTGCGCCGCCGCCGGCCGGCTCCGTGGCGGCCAAGGTGCTCATCGAGGAAGCGACCCGGGCCAAGGCGGCATAAGCGCCGCGCGGGGTGGCGGGCGCTGCGCTAAGATGCCCGCCTATGCGCATCACGGCTTCCGTTGCGCGCGCCTGGGGCGCGTCGCTGGCACTCACGTTCGCCCTGTCGGCGCTGTGGCCGCGTGTGGAAGCGCGCACGCCGCAGTTTCCGGCCCAGCTCACCGACAAGGAGTTCTGGGAACTGAGCGAGCTCGTGTCGGAGACCAACGGCGAGTTCCAGTCCGACAACTTCCTGTCGAATGAGCGCGGCTATCAGGTCGCGATTCCCGAGCTCCTCAAACGCGCCAAGCCGGGCCGCGTGTATCTCGGTGTCGGCCCGGAGCAGAACTATCCCTATATCCTCGCGCTGAAGCCGCAGATCGCGATCATCTTCGACGTGCGTCGCGGCAATCTGCACGAGCAGCTCCTCTACAAGGCGCTCTTCGAGATGTCGGAGAACCGCGCCGACTTCCTCTCGCGCCTCTTCAGCCGCAAGCGCCCGGACGGCCTCACGGCCACCTCGAGCGTGACCGAGCTCATGAACGGGTTCAACGCGGTGGCGCCGAGCGAAGAGCTCTATCAAGCCAACCTCAAGGCGGTCGGCGACTGGCTCACGAAGAAGCACGGCTTCGCGCTCCACCCCGACGATCTGCCCGGCATCGACTACGTCTACAAGACCGCGTTCTTCAACGGCGGGCCGCAGCTCACCTACAGCATGGCCGGACGTGGCGCGCGCGGCGGCGGTCGCGGCGGCTTCGGCAACATGGGTACCTACGCCGAGATTCAGGCGCTCGACGACGGCACCGGGCTCAATCGCGGGTTTCTGGCGAATGAAGCGAACTGGAACGCGATGAAGGACTTCGAGACGCGCAACCTGCTCGTGCCGGTGGTGGGCGACTTCGCCGGACCGAAGGCGATCCGCGCCGTCGGCAAGTATCTGAAGGAACACAACGCCGTCGTGTCGGCGTTCTATCTGTCGAACGTGGAGCAGTATCTGACGCGCAACGGCGTCGAGAACCAGTTCCTCTGCAATGTGGCGCAGCTGCCGCTCGATGACACGAGCACGTTCATCTACACCGGGCCGGGCCGCACGGGCGCCGGCTTCGGCGGCGGCGGGTTCGGTGGCCGCGGCGGTGGCGGCGGCCTCAACACGACGTTCCTACGCCCGATGCAGCCGGACACTGCCGGCTGCGAGAAGCACTAGAACCGCCACCGCAGGCCGATCGTCGGCAGGCGCGGCACCGACTGGTCCGCCTTCTCGACGATCTTGGGCGTCGTCGACGTCGGGTCGTACGCGAGTTCCGCCTGCAGCTGTCCGGCGTTCTTGCGGTTCAGGATGTTCAGCACTTCGAGATAGAACTCCCATCGTCCGTCGGCGCCGCGCGGTCGCCACGTGGCGCGCACGTCGGTGCGCGCGAAGTCGGGCAGGCGCGACGTGTTGAGATTCGCCACGCCGCCATAGTTCACCTGATACACGAGCCGGCCCGCGCTGTCGCGGAGCGGAATCAACTCCGTGGTGTTGCCGTCACGATCGATGTCGCTCGTGTCGGCGGTTGACGCCACGCGCAAGCCCAACGGCGCGGTACGCGGGAAGCCGGTGGCCCACCGCGACGTGGCCGCCAACTCCCATCGATCCGACAGGCGGTACGTGAGCACGGCGGCGATCGCATGGCGACGGTCGTACTCGAACGGATACGTGCGGCCGTAGGCTTCGCGCTCGGCTTTGCCCCAGGTGTAAGAGATCCACCCGCGGAGCCGCGCATCGGTCGGCGCCGTCATGCGAGACACGAGCACGTCGAGGCCGTACGCCCGGCCTTTGCCGTCATTGGTCGGTGTGGTCGTGATGATCGGATCGGTGGGAATGCTCGAGGCGAGCGCAGCGGGGAAGTCGTACTTCGCGATGCGGGCGCGGCGCTCGGTCTCGGTTTCGAGGCGGCCGATCAGGCCGTCGCTGAGGGTCTTGTAGTACGCCTCGACTTTCGCGCTGAGGCCGCTCGCGAAGCCGCGCTCGACGCCGATGGAGGTGAGCAGGGCGCGCTCGCTCTTGAGCGTGGTGGCCGGCACCGCCGAGTAATCGAGCACGTAGTCGCTCTGCGCCGACTTCTCGTAGCCGGGGCTCTGCGTGTACTGCCCGATGCCGGCGCGGACGCTCAGCGTCGGCGAGAGCACCCACGACAGCGCCAGTCGCGGCGACAGCGTCGTTTCCTCGGTGAGGCCGATGCGGTCCACGCGCACGCCGCCCTCGAGGTTCGCATGCGTGCCGAGGCGCCACGTGTCGATGAGCCACACGCCGCCACGCGTTGACGTGCGCGTCGAGTCGAGGAGATCCGGCAGCCCGACGCCGCCCTGCACGCTCGAGCCGTTGGCCGCCGACGTGTTGCGGTCGCCGCTGATGACGAACTTCAGCTTCGTCGTGAGGTGATGCAATTCGCCGCCGGCTTCGATCGTGTGCGCGCCGAGCGACCACGCAAACTCCTGACGCACCGAGCGGTCGGCCACGTTGAGTTCCTGCGTGAACGTGACGTTCGCCGTGCCGAAGGCGTCTTCCGGCGCGTTCGAGCGCTGGCCCTTGTTCTGAAACAGCGCCGACACGCCGAGCGTTTGCCGCGTGTTCGAGTAGCCGGCCACCGTCATCGAGTGGCCGCGCGAGCCGATCGCGCTGTCGAACCGGGCCCACGTGAGGTCGTTGTCGGTCGTGTTGTCGAACTCGCCGCGCGCGTTGTCGTCGTCGATGTTCAGCGCGGCCGACTGACGGCTCCGCAGGCCGAACACCGTGAGCTTCCGCGCGCCGTTCCATTCCCACGTGCCCTTGCCCTGCACGTCGTTGAAGCCGGGGAAGTCCTGCTTGGCGACCTTCGAGGCGACGAGGTCGTAATACGTGCGGCGGGCCGTGAGGAGCCACGAGCCGCGCTGCCCGCTCTTCCAGCCGCCTTCGGTCACGAAGTTCGCGTCGGTCGCGCTCAGCGAAGCCGTGCCGCCGAACCGCCGCGCGCCATCGCCATCGCGGTTCTCGATCACGAGGAGCGACGACAGCCGGTCGCCGTACTTCGCGCTGAAGCCCCCCGTGGCCAGCTCGAAGCGGCGGATGGTCTCCGGATTGAACGCGCTCGTGAGGCCGAAGAGCCGGTAGGGATCGTGGATCTCGACGCCGTCCATCACCGTGAGGTTCTGATCCGGCGCGCCGCCGCGCACGGTGAGCCGCGAGCTGAAGTCTTGCGTCGCCGCCACGCCCGGCAGCGTCTGCAAGGTGCGAAACACGTTGTCGAGCGAACCGGCCGTCTTCAGCACGTCGGTCGGCGCCACAGGCGTCGCGGCCGGTGACACCGTTGGCGCCCGGCCCACGACGTCGACCGTTGTCGAGAGCGTCGCGTTGGCCGCGAGCGTGAACTGCGCGTCGAGCACGTCGTGGTCGGTGAGGTCCACCGTGGTCGCCACGAGGAAGAAGCCTTCCGCCGTCACTTCCACCGACACCTTGCCCGGCGCCAGCGTGAGCGAGAACTTGCCGTCCTTGTCGGTGACGGCCGCCTGGCCGGAGGCCACGACGGCGGCATTCGGAATCGGGGCCAGCGTGTCAGATCGCTGGACTACGCCGGCGAAAGTGCGGGTCGGGGTCTGGGCGTAGGCCGCACTGCTGAACAGGAGGACGAGGACGAGCGACGCGAAGCGAGACATTGCCTTGGTTACGACGCGGAAAATCGGGGCAGGGTTTCGGAAAACAACAGGGAGAAGGGCGACACGGAGACTCGGAGACACGGAGGGGGCTGGGGAAAGGCGACACGGAGGCACGGAGACACGGAGGGGGCTTGGGGAAAGCCGACACGGAGGCACGGAGACACGGAGGTGCAGCAACGCGGCGACACGGAGGCGTCGCCTCCGTGTCGCCGGTGGGGTTACTTGACGATGATCGTGATCGTGCCTGGGGCGGAGGTCGTGTCGCCCGTCTTCATCGTGTAGGTGAACGTGTCAGTGCCCGTGAAGGCGGCCGCCGGCGTGTAGGTGAACGCGCCGTCGGCCTTCATCGTGACGGTGCCGTGGGCGGGCTTCGAGGCCATCGCCACCGAGCGTGCCGGCGTCGTCACTTCCGTGGCGCCGGACGGCGGCACGATCAGGCTCTTGGCCGGCACGGTCAGCGCCGCGCCTTTCCTCGCCGCGAAC
This sequence comes from uncultured Solibacteraceae bacterium, assembly GCA_964343975.1. Classification (GTDB taxonomy): domain Bacteria; phylum Acidobacteriota; class Vicinamibacteria; order Vicinamibacterales; family SCN-69-37; genus SCUN01. The sequence goes on along the minus strand of CAYFLU010000053.1, from coordinate 471 downwards.
ACGTGCGCTTCGGCCGGCTGCGGGCCGGTTGGCGCGGCGCCGCCGCGGCCACCCGGGCCCGCGGCCGGGCCGGCGCCCGCGCCACGCCCTGCCGGGATCGCGGGGAAGTCCTTGTCCGCGTAGCGCGGCAGCAGCTGATCGCGGTTCGCGAGGCCCCACATCACCGACGCCGAGATGACGGCGTTCTTCATCACGTCGTCGGCCACGATGCGGTCGTAGTTGTCGAGGTTCGAGTGCCAGGTGATCGTGTTGTATTCGATCGTGTCTTGGCTCGTGCCGATGCCCGGCAGGCCGGCCACCGCGAATGCGCCGCTGTCGGTGCCGCCCTCGACGCGCGCCGTTGACGGCAGCGCGCCGTAGACGCCCCATGATTCGAACGGCTTCAGGTACTGCGCGAGAATCGTGGCCGCCTCGGCCGGTCCGAAGATGTTGGCGCCGCGCACGAGGCCCGTGCCGTCGTCGATGTTCCAG
>CAYFLU010000052.1:0-19514 GCA_964343975.1 uncultured Solibacteraceae bacterium | reverse complement strand
GCATCCTGACCAAGACTGCTGTAGAGATCTCCGAGCAGTTCAAACGGCTGCGTGGAGCGCGGCGCCAGTTTGCCCGCCTCCTGCCAATCGCGAATCGCATCGTCGGTGAGGCGCTGTTCGCGGTACGCCTGACCGCGTCGGATGTGGGCCGCGACTGAGTCGGGGCGCAGACCGAGCGCCGCGCTGTAGTGGGCGATGGCGGCAAAGGAGTTGGCGCCGGCGAGGGCCTGATCGCCAGCGAGCAGTGCGGCGCGATAGCTCCGGTCGCGGTCGACGACCTGCAGGACGATCGCCAGCAGGGCGACGACGGTGGCCATGAGGCCGAGGAGCGCGATGAGCGAGGACCGGGATCGGATGGCCCATCTTACCGAAGTGCGCCGGCCCGCGGCGGCGCGGCTTCTTCAATTGCAAGCGGACTTGCGGGAACGGAATTCCGGCAACGGTGTCTGAACAAGTAGACACAGGTGTAGCATGGAGCACAACGCTGTGAAACCGCTGCGAGCCCTCACGTGGAACGACGCCAGCACCAGCGACTGGGCCCTGGTCCAGTCGTGTGCCGCCGGTGACGAGCAAGCGTGTACGCGTCTGGTGGCCGACCACCAGCGGATGGTGTATCAGCTGGCGCTGCACCTGCTCGGCGACACGCAGGAAGCGCTCGACCTGTCGCAGGAAGTCTTCCTGCGTGTGTTCCGCACCTTGCCCCAGTTTCGCGGTCACTCCAGCTTGAAGACCTGGATCTACCGGATCGTCATCAATCAGGCCTCCAATCGTCAGCGGTGGTGGCGGCGGCGTCATCGCAGCCAGCAGGTGCCGCTCGACGTGCATGTGGAAACCAACGGCGATCTGCCCGATACGCGCGGCACTGCGGCGCCGGATCGGGCGCTCGGCCAGCAAGAAACCGCCACGGTAGTGTGGCGTGCGCTCGACCAGTTGCCGTTCGATCAGCGCGCGGTCATCGTGCTCCGTGAGATCGACGAGATGAGCTACGACGAGATCGCCGACTCGCTGGGCGTGGCTGTGGGCACCGTGAAGTCGCGGTTGGCCCGCGCGCGCGAGCAACTGCGGATCGCGCTCGCCGACATGCGCGCGGCCGGGAGGGCGTCATGAGAGGCGCTCTGAACGCCTGCACCGGGGTGTTGCCGCACCTTCATGCGTTTGCCGACGGGGAACTGCGCGGCGAGATGCTGCGGTCGGTGGCGACGCACCTCGAACACTGCGCCTCGTGCGCGGATCGGGTGCTCGAGATCGGCAGTCTGGGCGACGTGCTGCGCACCCATGCGCAGGTGGATCCGCCGGCGGATCTGGCCGGCTTGGCCGACGGCGTCGTGAGCCGAATCCGCGCGGAAGATCACGAGTCGTGGCGCGCGCTCTTCGAGCGGGCGACCGACGACCTGCACTGGGTCATGGTTGGCGTGGGCTCCGTGGCGGCCTCGTTCGTCTCGGCGCTGGTGGTGTCGGTCGTGATTCAGTCGGGCGTGAGCCAGCGCAGCGATTCGGTCGCCGCGCTCCTCAACACGCTGGCGATGGAAGCGCCGCCGGCGCTGGGCTACGAGCCGATTTCCGACAGCTTCGGTGGCGCCGCCACGAACGGCGTGCAGCTGGCCAGTCTGGCGGAAGTGAACGACGACGGCCATCTGATGAGCCTGCAGCCGCTCGGCGGGATCGACAAGATCGATGCGGCGATCCTCAGCGAGATGCGGCGGATGCGGTTCCAGCATCAGCGGCAGCTCGAGCGCCGCATCACGGACCGCGACGGCCATCAGTTCATCTGGCTGTTCAGCAAGACCGACGTCCGCGGCCTTTAACGCGACTCACTTCACCGTCAACGTCGCGACATTCAGCATGACGTCCGTGGCGCGCACCACCACGCGCGACGGATCCGTGCCGGCCGGCAGCGTGATCTCGTAACGTTCCTCGCGCGAGTCGGCCACGCCGTCCACCGGCGTGATCGTCGTGAAGGCGCCGCCACCAATCGCATATTCCACGTGGTCGATCGCGCTCTGCGCGTCGCGCACGGTGAACGTGATCCGTGTCGGCGACGGGCGCGCCGCATCGAGCGCAATCACCGGCGGCGTGTTGTCGATGTCGAAGGGACTGCTTTCGCGCTCGCCGACGAGCACGCGGTCGGCGGTGTTTGACGACGCATCGCTCGCCGACACTTTGAGAATGTATCGTCCATCCGGCACCGACGTCGTGTCCCACACGGCCATCGTGTCGAGCCAATTCGTTTTCCAGTCGTGCCACGCGGTTTCGCCTTCACGACGATACGCGATCGTGTAAGTGAGCCGGTCGCCGTCGCTGTCTTCAGCCCGCCACTGGAAGGTCTGGAGGCCCTTCTGGAACATGCGTCGTCCGAGTGCCGGCGCGGAGGGGAGTGGTTCTCCCTGCGCGGCGCGGCGCTGCTGTGCGGCGGCGTCGTCGAAGCCGGCAATGGCGCCGTCATCCGAAAATGGCTTCTGGAACACGGCGCCGGCCGGATGCACGGTGATGGAGGTCACGACCGGTCGCGCATTCGCGGGCAGATAGCCGACCGTCACCGAGGTGAGCACGGCCGGCGCGGTGCCCGGCGTGAACACGGCCTTCCACTGGAGGTAGCGCGCCGCAGGACTCGTCACGGCGGAGCCGCCGGCGTTCGCGTAGGCCGTTGACCAGTCGCTCCAGGATTCGTCGGGCTTGTCGGTGTTGCCGGTGCGCGTGAAGATCGCGACGCCGCCGGCAGATTCCCAGCGGATTGAGCCCCATCGCGCCGGCACGCGCGCATCACGCGCGGCGGAGAGATAGACGCCCGGCGACGCCATGCCGGGGCCGATCTGCTGGATGCGCCCTGGATTGGCGGTGGCGACGAGGGTGCGATTGCCCACGCGCACGAGGCGCGTCACTTGCTTGGCATCAACGCCGTTGCTGAGCACTTCGGTGCCGTTCGCGCGAATCGTGAACACGTGGCCGTCGGGCCCCGTGGCCACCATCACGCCGCCGGTGTCGTCGGCGGCGACGTCGTAGATCACATCGGTGGTTTCCCAGAGTGGTTCCGGAAGGCCGGTTGCCGGCAGGCGATAAAGGACGGCTTTCTTCGAAGGTGTGCCCGCCGCTGGCGTGGCTGCGGAGGCCGATGCCCCGAGGCTGGCCGCCGCCGTCGTGGCGCCGTCCGCGGGAGCGCCGTCACCGGCGAGCGCGGCGGCGAAGACAGTGCCATCGGACGCGGTCGTCAGAGCGCGGATTTCAGCCATGCCGGGATCGAAGAGCGCGGTCGGCCGATCGTTTGCATCGAAGCGGTAGACGCGCCCCGGGCCTTCCGTGCCCGCGAGCACGCGGCCCGAGCCGTCGAGCGCGAGAGCGACGACGTGGTTGGCTGACGGCTTGTAGATCGCTTTGCCGGTGCCATCGGTTTCGACGCGATAGATCACCGCCGGCGATCCCGCGCCGATCCAAAGGCGGCCGGCACGATCGAGGAGCAGCGCCCACACATATTTCTCCGCAGGATCGAAGAGCACGCGCGATGTGCCGTCTGCGCGGATCTCGTACACCTTGCCGTCCGGGCCCGAGGCGGCGAAGGTGCGGCCATCAGGGGCCATCGCCACCGCGTAGATGTTGGCCTCGGGGGTGTCGAGCAGCGTGGCGACCTGTCCGTCGCGGCCGCGGAGCACGCGTCCGTCGGTGCCCGTGCCGGCCACCCACGTGTCGCCCGACGCGGCGAGACTCCACACCTGCGGCGAGGCGGCGTCGTGCACGACGGTGACGGCGGGCGCGGCGCTGATCCGGCCGGCTTCGTCGATGGCGACGCCGACCGCCTGGCCCTTCAGAAAGTCGGCGTGCGTGGCCGTTGTCCACGACACGGGGCCCGAGGCGGTGAGGGCGATCGACGTCGCGACGAGCACGGCGGCCACAACACCAAGGCGGCGTCGCGCGGGTCCGAGCGTGGAGAGGCGGGGAAGGCGAATGTCGATCATGGGGGTGCTACTTGATCTCGGCGCTGAGCGTCAGCGCAATCTCGCGCGAACCGCGCACGACACGGTTGAGGCGTTGTTCGGATCCGCCGACGAATGTGCGGTTGATCCCGGTCACGCCGGCGGACTTATCCGCGTCGAGCACGCTGCGCGTCGAGCCGGGCAGCGCGGGTTGCGCGCGGCCGGCGATCACGGTGCCCGGTGCGGCGGTGAGCAGCCGCACGTAGAGGCGGTTGTTGCGGCGGATGCGATTGAGTCCCGACACGAGCTCCGGAATGGTTTTGGCGGCGTTCGGATCGAGTTCCTTGTCTTCGATGCCCGCGAGCGTCGGCGCGTCGCAGACGAGCAGCGTCACCGCTGCCGGACCCGACGTCGGCATGGTCACGGGCACGTCGATCGTCTCGCTGGTGCCGCGATAGTTCCTCAACTGGACGTGCAGGGTGTGGGTGGCGCCGTACTTCGGTCGCGCCGTGTCGAGCCAGGCGCGCTCGATCGTCGCGCTGGCCTGCTGTTCGCTGACGTTCAACGTCAGGTCCAACGTCTCCGGACGCGCGGTGCCGAAGTCGTTGCCCATCATCGCGGAGAGCGGACCGAGCACGGAATTGGCGACGCCGGCGAGGGCCTGATCCCCGGTGTAGAGATCGTCGATCGTGATCGCGCCGTCGGTGCCGAACGAGGCGGTGCCCTGAATCCCGATGGTCATGATGCCCGTCTGCCGCTGATAGGACGTGAGCACGTTCAACATGGACACGTACGCGAAGAGCGGTGTCATGGCCGGGTCTTGCGCGATGTAGAAGTTGAAGTGCCGCGGTGTGTCGGCGCCGTTGACCAACTGCAGGCGCACCGCCAGTTCGCGCAGCGGCGCGCCCATGTCGCCGCCAATCGCGGTGGCGCGGTCCTGCGAGACGACGCCGATCACGGGACCGAGATCCGCGATCTTCATCGAGTTGGCGAGCGACGGCAGCACCGTGTAGACGCGCGCGCGGGTCATCGCCATGCTGGTCGGCCCCATCCCGAGGAACGGATGGCCGAAGGCGTAGACGCGCGTGCCGTCGACCCAGGTCACCGTGCCGGTGGCGCCCATCTCGAAGTCGCCGCGCAGGAGGCTGGCGCCCACTGGGTCACCCGGCCGGAGCGGCGCCGCGGCCGGTCGCTGCCCTGCGGCGGTGGGTGCCTGATCCGGTGAGGCCCCGATCGAGTGAGCGAGCGGCGCCGCGAGGGCGGCGTCGAAGCCGCGCAGCGACATCGCAAGATTGATGGGCGTCAGCGTCGCGGCGCCGAGCCCGGCCGCCGCAGCGGTGGCGGCCGGCACTGTCAGCGGTGGTGTCGTGGAACGCGTCATGACACGCGTCAGCGCCGCGAAGACGGCCTCGGGTGTCGGGTTCGGGCCGAGGCCGAGGTTTGCGGTCGACGGTCGTGTGACCGAATGCGGGCCATCGACGTCGGCGAGCATTTCTTCGATCGGCGTGATGCCGGCGAGGGCTTCCCTGGGAAACTGCCCGATGGAATACGACACGGCGCCGATCAGCTTGCCGTCGATGTAGACCGGGCTGCCGCTCATGCCCGCGATCACGCCGGCCTCGGCGATCGGACCGCCGGAGAGCTTGGCGAGGATCAGCGATCGGCCGGGCGCACTGACGTTGGTGAGGGTCGCGATGATGCGCGCCTGAAAGTCTTCAAGGGTGGTGCCGGCGAACACGGTGCGACCGGTGGCGATCATGCCGGGCTGGACCGCCGACACCGGCATGAACGGGCGTGTCGTGGCTTGTTGCGGTGCCGCGCTCACGAGCAGGGTGGCGGCCATCAGGAAGCCCGCGGCCAGCGCCGGGCCGACACGCGGAATGTTCACGGTCACCCCGCGTTTATAGCACGAGGGTTGACGTGGCTCATGCGCCTTTGGTACCGTTTGGAGGTCTTCGTGATGCGCAACGTTTCCTTTCAGACCGTCTCTGTCGTCCGCCCCGCGGCCTCGTGGTCGTATTGGTGGTGGTGCGGAGACCATGCTGAAGGGGCCGGCGCTCGCTGAGTTCAGACGCGATACGAGACCGGAGAGTTTGAACGAGCCTCTTCAGCACCCGCTGGAGAGGCTCGTTGTGTTTTGGGGATCAATAGGACGAAAGGGCATAGGGCCGGACGATGGTGATCTGTGAAACCGTGATGACGCGCACGCTGTCGGAACTGCGCGCGGCCCGTGAGGCCGCGGCCGCGCGTGGTGGGCGTGTGGGCATGGTGGAACTGCGGCTCGACGGGCTCGCGCCTGACGAACTCGACGTCGCCGGAGCACTCGCCGATCGCACCCTGCCGGTCGTCGTCACGTGCCGTGCGAGTTGGGAAGGCGGGCAGTTCACCGGATCCGAAGAGGCCCGGCAGCAGGTGCTGGCCGACGCGGCGCGCCTCGGCGCCGAGTTCGTCGATGTCGAGATGGAAGCCGAGCAGCGCACGCCCGGCATGATGCTGCGCCTGGCGGGGATCGGGCGCGGCCAGACACGCATAGTCGTGTCACAGCACACCTTCACACCCGGTATCGACCGTCGCTTGGCGGATCGCGTGCGCGTGATGCGCGCCACGGCCGATGCGCTGGGGCGCGGCAGCGTGACGAAGGTGGCGGTGATGGCCGATCGTCCGCGCGACTGCGCGGCGCTCATCCGCGCCGTCTATCCCGACGGGCTCGTGCCGAACACGGTGGCGATTGCGATGGGACCGGCGGGGCTCGTGTCGCGCATGGTGCCGGCGCGGTTCAACACCGCGTGGACCTTTGCCGGGGCGGCGGCGCCGGGACAGATCGGCGTCGATGAATTGATTGCGCGGTACCGCGTGGACGATGCGACAGCGGCGACGCGCGTGTTCGGGATTGGCGGGCTGCCGCTCGGGCACTCCGCGTCGCCGGCGATGCATCGCGCGGCGTTTGCGGCGGCCGGGATCGATGCGGTGTTCGTGCCCGTGGAAACCGCCGACGCGGCGGAGTTGCTCGATCTCGGCGAGGCGATCGGGTTCGAGGGATTCGCGATTACCGCGCCGCTCAAGACCAAGGTCGCGGCCTCATCGCAGGTCCACGTCGATTCGCACGCCCGCGCCCTTGGCGCGATCAACACGCTGCGCCGCCGGCCCGAAGGGGGATGGGACGGACGGAACTTCGACGCCGCAGCGTTCCGCGCGCCACTCGAGGGCGACGGCGTGGTGCTGCATGGCCGGCGCGCCGTGGTGCTCGGCGCCGGCGGTGCCGCGCGGGCCGCAGTCGAGGAATTGCGATCGCTCGGCGCGGTGGTGGAGATCGCCGCGCGCGACCGCGCGAAAGGCGAGGCGTTGGCGGCGACGCTCGGCGTGGCCACGAGTGAGTTCCCGCCGAGCGGTACTGCGGCGGTGGTGGTCAATGCCACGCCCGTGGGTACGGCGCCGCGGGTGAACGAGTCGCCCGTGCCGGCCGGTGTGGTGTCGGCTGAACTGGCCTACGACCTTGTATACAACCCGGAAGATACGACGTTCTTGAAGGACGCGCGCCGCAACGGCGCGCGAACGATTGGCGGCCTGGAGATGCTTGTGCAGCAGGCCGCACGGCAGTGTGAGTGGTGGACGGGCGCCCGCGTCGATCTCGACGTGTTCCGGCGTGCCGCGCAGGAGTTCATTCGATGAAGCAGACGACGTTCGACGAGTTCGTGGAATTGGCGCGGCGGGGCACCTTCGTGCCCGTGTGCCGCGAGATCATGGCCGACTTGCTCACGCCGGTCTCGGCGTTTCTCAAGATCGCGGAACACTCCGACTATGCGTTTCTGCTGGAGAGCGTCGAAGGCGGCGAGCACGTGGGCCGCTACTCCTTTCTCGGCAAGGATCCGTTGCTCGTCGTGCGCGGCCGCAATGGCGTGACGACGATCGAGCAGGCGGGCAGCAAGACGGAACGGCCTGAGCCGTTTGTCGACGTCGTGCGCAAGCTCATGGCGGAGTTCCACGCGCCGTTCGTGCCCGATCTGCCGCGCTTCACCGGTGGGGCTGTGGGCTACTTCGACTACGACACGGCCGAGTGGTTCGAGCCGGCCGTGGCCCTCGACAAGCCGCAGACCGATCGCGATCAGGCCGGATTCATGGTGTTCGACACGGTGCTCGCGTTCGATCACGTGAAGCACCGCATTCTCGCGATCGCGAACGCGCGCATCCGGCCCGGCGAAGACCTGCGCGGGCTCTACGACTTCGCCTCGGCGAAGATCGACTTCCTCGAGCGTGAGCTCGACCGCAATCTGTCGCGCACCGAGAAGCGGTCTGCGCCGGAGCTCGAGGTGACGGCCAATCAGACGCAGGCCACGTATGAAGCGGCGGTGCGGAAGATCCAGGAACACATCGCGGCGGGCGACATTTATCAGGCCGTGCTGTCGCAGCGCTTCGACACGACGACGGTGGCCTCACCGTTCGACGTGTATCGCGCGCTGCGCCACATCAACCCGTCGCCCTACATGTATTTCATCCGCATGGGCCGCGATGCGATCGTCGGCGCGTCGCCGGAGATGCTGGTACGTGTGGAAGGGTCGCGAATCGAAACGCATCCGATCGCCGGCACGCGGCGACGCGGCACGACGCCCGAGGAAGATCAGCGGCTGGCTGACGAGTTGCGACGGAACGAAAAGGAACGCGCTGAGCACGTGATGCTTGTCGATCTCGGACGCAACGATCTCGGTCGCGTGTCGGAGATTGGCACAGTGCGCGTGCCGCAGTTCATGACGATCGAGCGGTACTCGCACGTGATGCACCTCGTGTCGCGGGTCGAGGGCACGTTGTCTGCTGATCACGATCGGCTCGACGCGCTCGTGGCGTGCTTCCCGGCCGGCACCCTGACGGGGGCCCCGAAGATCCGGGCCATGCAGATCATCGGCGGCCTGGAGCCGACGCGTCGCGGCCTGTATGGTGGCGCGGTTGGCTATCTCGACTTCGCCGGCAACCTCGACTTCTGCATCGCGATTCGTACGATCGTGATGCGCGACGGCCAGGCCGCCGTCCAGGCCGGCGCCGGCATCGTCGCCGACTCGCACCCGGCGGCGGAATACGAAGAGACGCGCGATAAGGCTCGCGCGCTGCTGCAGGCGCTGGCCATGGCGCAGGCGGGACTCTGACGTGCTGCTGCTCATCGACAACTACGATTCGTTCACGTGGAACCTCGCGCACCGCTTGGGCGAGCTCGGGACGCCGGCGACGGTGGTGCGCAACGACGCACTGACGATCGACGACGTCGAGCGGATGGCGCCCTCGCGCATCGTGATCTCGCCCGGGCCGGGACGGCCGGAGTCGGCAGGCATCTCGATCGACGTGCTGAAACGGTTTGCCGGGCGGGTGCCGCTCCTGGGTGTGTGCCTGGGCCATCAGGCGATGGGCGTGGCGTTCGGCGGTCGCGTGGTGCGGGCGTCGGTGCCGATGCACGGGAAGGTGTCGCCGATCACGCACGAGGGCACGCACCTGTTCGCGGGCGTGGCCTCACCGATCGAGGTCGGCCGGTATCACTCACTCGTGATTGATCCGGCAGGCGTGCCTGACGGTTTTCGCGTGACGGCCACCGTCGAGGGCGAGACGACGATCATGGGCATTCGCCACGAGTCGAAGCCGATCTTCGGCGTCCAGTTCCATCCGGAATCCGTGCTGACGCCCGGCGGGTATCGGATGCTGCAGAACTTCTTGGAGGCGCAGTGATGCAGTTCGCACCGTTGCTCGAAAAGCTGCGGCGGCATGAGGACCTGACGGCCGACGAAGCCCGCGCCGCGATGGGCACGATCATGGATGGGGCGGCGCAGCCATCGCAGATCGCGGCGCTCCTGATGGGGCTCGCGCTGAAAGGTGAGCACCCGATCGAGATGATGGGCCTGGCCACGGCGATGCGAGAGCGCGCCACGCCGATGCCCGTTGCCGTCGGCGATGTCTTCGATACCTGCGGCACGGGTGGCGACGGCGCGCACACGTTCAACGTCTCGACGGCGGCCGCATTGGTGCTGGCGGCGTGCGGTGTGCGCGTGGCCAAGCACGGCAATCGCGCCGTGTCGAGCCGCAGCGGCAGCGCTGACGTCTTCGAGGCGCTCGGCGTGCACATCGAAGCGCCGATTCCTCAGGTGGTGGACACCCTGCAGCGCGTGGGCGTGGCGTTCTTCTTCGCGCCGGCGTGGCATCCGTCGATGCGACACGCCGGACCGACGCGCCGTGAACTCGGCGTGCGCACGGCGTTCAACCTGCTCGGGCCGTTGACGAATCCGGCCGGCGCCAAGCGGCAATTGGTCGGCGTGTCCCGGCCGGAGCTGACGGAACTCGTGGCGCGCACGCTCGGGCATCTCGGTGCGGAACGGGCCTGGGTCGTGCACGGCTCGGATGGTCTCGATGAGATCTCGACGACCGGATACACGAAGGTGTCGGAATGGAAGGACGGCGCGGTGCGGACGTTCTACATCCATCCGGCCGACGTGGGGCTGCCGCAGGCCACGATCGAGGATCTGCGTGGCGGCGTGGCGGCGGACAATGCGCAGATGCTCGAAGCGCTGCTCGCCGGCGAAACAGGTGCGCGTCGCGACATCGTCCGGCTCAACGCCGGTGCGTCGCTCCTGATCGCCGGGCGGGCGTCGTCGCTCACCGAAGGCATTGCGATGGCCGGGGCGGCCATTGACGACGGTCGCGCCGCGGCCACGTTGGCGGCGCTGCGCGCGCACTGCGGAAAGCCGGCGGCCTGAAATGTCGGACGTCCTGCAGGCGATCGTCGCGAGTGCGCGAAAGAGCGCCGAAGAGCGTGAGCGTGTCACGCCCCGTGCGTCCATGGACCGTCTGGCCGCGGCGTGCACGCCACGCGGGGCCGCGTTTCGCGCGTCGCTCAACGCCTCCGGCGTGCGAGTGATTGCCGAGTGCAAGCGGCGCTCGCCGTCGCGCGGCGTGTTGCGTGAGGCGTACGATCCGGCTGCGATCGCGTCTGGATATGCTCGGGCCGGCGCGGCGGGGGTGTCCGTGCTGACCGAGCCCGCCTTCTTTGACGGCGCGCTCGACCACTTGCGCGCGGTGCGCGCCGCGGTGACGACGCCGATCCTGCGCAAGGACTTCATCGTGAACGCGTATCAGACCGCTGAGGCGCGCGCGGCCGGCGCCGACGCGGTGCTGTTGATCGTCGCGGCGCTCGACGACGCGTCGCTGCGCGCGTTGCTCGGCGAGGCGGAACAGCACGGCCTGATGGCCCTTGTGGAAGCGCACACCGCCGATGAGGTGCAGCGCGCGGCAGACGCCGGCGCCACGGTAATTGGCGTGAACTGCCGCGATCTGAAGACATTGGCGGTCGATACGGCAACGTTCGAGCGCGTGGCGCCGATCATGCCGGCCGGCGTGACGCGCGTCGCCGAGAGTGGCATCCGCTCCGTGGAGGACATTCACCGGCTGCGCGGCCTCGGGTATCACGCCTGCCTGATCGGTGAGCGGTTCATGACGGCGCCGGATCCTGGGGCGGCGCTGGCGGCATTTCTCGGAAACCCTGAGGGCGGGGCATGAGCCATCTGCGCGTGAAAGTGTGCGGCATCACGAACGACGAGGACGCGCGGCGCGCCATCCGGCATGGCGCCGATGCGCTCGGCTTCGTGCTGTGGGACAAGAGCCCGCGCGCGGTGACGCACGAGCAGGCCGCCGTGCTGTCGCGTGCGCTGCCGCCGTTCGTGTGGAAGGTCGGCGTGTTCGTGGATGCATCGCCCGATGAAGTGGAATATGCCGCGGCGATGTGCCGCCTGGACGTCGCGCAGTTGCATGGCGACGAAGACGTCGAGCGGTATCGGCATCTGGCCGTGCGCATCATCAAGGCGCTGCCGATGCGCGACGACGCGGATGTGGCGCGGGCGATCGCCTTGCCCGCGGATGTCATGGTGCTGGCGGATGCGCACGATCCCGTGTTGAAGGGCGGCACGGGCAAGCGGGCGTCGTGGACGCACGCCGCGGCGGTGGCGCTCGCCCGGCCGGTCATTCTCGCCGGCGGCCTGAATGCCGAGAACATCGTCGATGCGGTGACGACGGTGCGGCCGTGGGGCGTGGATGTGTCATCGGCGCTCGAGACGAGTCCTGGCGTGAAGGACGCAAAGAAGGTGGCGGTGTTTTTCTCCGCCGTCGAACCGGTACGGAGTGTGCCTCGTGAGTGATGTGTCAATAACGGCGATGCCGACATTCGGGCGTCGCGATCCGGATGCGCGCGGCTACTTTGGCGCATTCGGTGGACGGTATATCCCGGAAACGCTCGTGCAGCCGGTCGACGAGTTGACGGCGGCGTATTTCGCGGCCCGGCAGGATCCGGAGTTCCTCGCCGAGTTGCAGCGCTTGCTGACAACGTTCGTTGGCCGTCCGACGCCGCTGTACGAAGCGCGCCGCGCAACGGCGGGCACGCCGGTGCGCCTTTTCCTCAAGCGTGAGGATCTGGCCCATACCGGCGCCCACAAGATCAACAACGCGATGGGCCAGGTGCTGCTGGCCATGCGCATGGGCAAGCGGCGCATCGTCGCAGAGACGGGCGCCGGTCAGCATGGCGTGGCGACGGCCACCGCCTGCGCCTTGATGGGCCTCGAGTGCATTGTCTACATGGGATCCGAAGACGTGGCCCGGCAGGCGCTGAACGTCTTTCGCATGCGGGTGCTCGGCGCGACGGTCGTGAGCGTCGATGCCGGCACGCGCACCCTCAAGGATGCGATCAACGAGGCGATGCGCGACTGGGTCACGAATGTCGAGACGACGTCGTATGTGCTCGGCTCGGTGTTGGGACCGCATCCGTATCCGCTGATGGTGCGTGAGTTCCAGTCGGTGATCGGCAACGAGGCGCGCGCGCAGATCCTGCGTGACACAGGGCGATTGCCGGATGTGGCGGTGGCGTGTGTCGGCGGCGGCAGCAATGCGATGGGCCTCTTCGACGCGTTTATCGATGATGCGAGCGTGCGGCTGGTGGGTGTTGAGGCCGGCGGGCGCGCGATTGCACCTGGGGATCACGCGGCGCGGTTCTTCGGTGGCCGTGACGGTGTGCTGCACGGCACGCGCACGCTCGTGCTGCAGGACGAGCACGGCAACATTCTGCCGACGCATTCGGTGTCGGCGGGTCTCGACTACGCATCGGTCGGCCCGGAGCACGCGTGGCTGCAGTCGCGTGGGCGCACGGAGTATGCGTACGCCGATGATGCCGCGGCGCTCGAGGCGTTTCAGTGGTTGGGGCGTACCGAGGGAATCTTGCCGGCGCTCGAGTCGTCGCATGCGATCGCGTGGGTGCGACAGTTCATCGCGGAGCGCCGCGAACCGGCGGTTGTCGTGGTGAATCTATCTGGTCGAGGCGACAAGGACGTCGAGCAGGTGCGACGGATGCTCGAAGCGAAGGAGGCACGCGCATGAGCCGGATTGCCGAAGCGTTTGCGGCGCTGCGTCGTGAGGGGCGCGCCGGGTTGGTCACCTACGTCACGGCCGGCGATCCCACGCCGGCGCAGTCGGCGGACGTCCTGCGCGCCATTGCGGCCGCCGGCGCGGATGTGCTCGAAGTGGGCGTGCCGTTCTCCGATCCGATTGCCGATGGCCCGGCCATTCAGCGGGCGACGGAACGTGCGCTGGCCGCTGGGGGCAACCTCACGGTGACGCTCGACCTGATCGCGTCGGTACGCGGCGAGATCCGGCAGCCGATCGTGCTCTTTACCTACGTGAACCCCGTGATCCAGTTCGGGATCGACGCATTTGTGGCGCGTGCGGCCGAGGCCGGTGTGGATGGCGTGCTGTTGCTGGATCTGCCGATCGAAGAATCGGCGGATATGTGTCAGCGGCTCGCGTCGCGCGGCATCGATCAGATCTTCCTGATCAGTCCGACGACGACCGAACCGCGTGTGCGTCAGGCGGCCGCGCTCGGTCGCGGTTTCCTGTATGTGATCTCGCGGCTTGGTGTGACGGGGGCGCGCGCGGAGGTGTCGGGATCGGCCGCGCCGCTCGTGGAACGCATCCGTCGGGTCACTGATCTGCCGATTGCCGTCGGGTTCGGCTTGTCGAAGCCGGAGCACATGGACGAAGTAGGGCGCTACGCCGATGCGGCGGTGGTCGGCAGTGCGCTCGTGACGGTGATCGGCGAAGCGGGTCCGGATGCGGCCTCGAGAGCCGGCGCCTTCGTGCGCTGGTTACGGGGGGCCTGATGCACCGGTTGCCGCCGCTCCGCGATCGGATTGACGCCATCGACGCCGCGCTCGTGCGGTTGTTGAACGAGCGCGCGGCGTTGGCCTTGGAGATCGGCCAGATCAAGCATCAACTCGGTCTGGCGATCTATCAGCCGGCTCGTGAAGTGGAAGTGCTCGCGCACGTGCGTGCCGAGAATCAGGGGCCGCTCGATGACGGCGCGATCACGCGCCTGTTCGAGCGGTTGATCGACGAGAACCGACGGTTGGAACGCCTGGCGAATGCCGCCAGAGCGATAGAATCAAACGAGAAGGGAAGCGAGTAACACCATGGTTGTGATCATGAAGGAACGGGCCTCCGAAGCCCAGATTCAGGCCGTTGTCGCACGTCTCGTGGACATGGGGTACGACGTGCATCGCTCCACCGGCGCCAATCAGGCCGTGCTCGGCGCGGTCGGTCAGGGCGGTGGCGACTGGAGCCTGATCGAAGTGCAGGAAGGCGTGGATCGCGTCCACCGCATCAGCGTGCCCTACAAGCTCGCGAGCCGGACCTTCAAGCCGGAGAACACGGTGATCACGATCGACGACGTGCGCATCGGCGGTGACGAGGTGATTGTCATGGCCGGGCCCTGTTCCGCCGAATCGGAAGAGCAGGTCGAGGCCACAACGGCGGCGGTGAAGCGCGCGGGCGCGAAGATCCTGCGCGGCGGTGCGTTCAAGCCGCGGAGTTCGCCGTACAGCTTCCAGGGGTTGGGCGAGGCGGGGCTGCGCATGCTGCGCGGCGCGGCCGATCGCCACGGGCTGAAGCTGATCACCGAAGTCATGGAGATCAGCCAGATCGACATCATCGCGCCGTACGCGCACATCCTGCAGGTCGGCGCGCGCAACATGCAGAACTTCTCCCTGCTGCGCGAACTCGGCAAGTTGCGCGTGCCGGTGATGCTGAAGCGCGGCATTTCGGCCACGATCGAAGAGTGGCTGCTGTCGGCGGAGTACATCCTCGCCGGCGGCAACATGCAGGTGATGCTCTGCGAGCGCGGCATCCGCACCTTCGAGAGCTTCACGCGGAATACGTTCGACATCTCGGCGATTCCGGTCGTGCAGCAGTTGAGCCACCTGCCGGTGATCGCCGATCCGAGCCATGCCACGGGCCGGCGCGATCAGGTCGCGTCGATGGCGCGCGCGGCGGTCGCGGCGGGCGCCGACGGGCTGATCATCGAAGTGCACTGCGATCCTGACAAGGCGCGTTCGGACGGCGCCCAGTCGATGTTCCCGGCGCAGTTCGACCGGCTCATGGCGGAACTGCGGATCATCGCGCCGGCGATCGGGCGCAGCGTGTGTGTGGAACCGGTGGCCCGTCGCGGGTGGGGGCAGTAACCGTGTTTTCGCGAGTCGGCATCATCGGCGTCGGGTTGATTGGCGGGTCCGTTGCGCGCGCGGCCCGAGCGGCGAATGCCTCGGTTGAAGTGCTGGGGTTGGATCTCGGCGATCGGGCGGAGGCCGCCGCGGCGGCGGGCGTGATTGACCGCGCCGGCTATGTTGACGCCATCGCCGAGTGTGATCTCGTCGTCCTGGCCGCGCCCATTTCGGCCAACCTCGCCTGGCTCGACCGTTTGGCTGCGATGCGCACGCCGGCCCTTGTCACCGACACCGGTGGCAACAAACGGCAGATGGCGGCCAAGGCCGCCGCGCTCGGTGATCGCCTGCGCTTCATCGGCGGCCATCCGATGGCCGGCAGTGAGCGCAGCGGTTTTGCCGCCGCGGATGCGGAGCTCTTCCGCGATCGGAAGTGGTTTCTGGTGCCGCAGCGGGAGACCCCGGCGGCCGATCTCGACGCCGTATTTGGATGGATTCGTGCGCTCGGCGCCGTGCCGTCCGTGACCGATGCGGAAACGCATGATCGCGTGATGGCCGCCGTGAGTGCGCTGCCGCAAGTCACGGCCAGCGCCCTGATGGCCGTCGTTGGCGAGCGTGTCGATCTCAGCGGCTTGGCGATGTCCGGTCCCGGCTTGCGCGACACCACGCGCCTCGCCGGTTCAGCGGCGACGTGGATGACGGATGGCCTCGCGCACAACTCGCGCGAAGTGGCGGACGCCATCGATGCGCTCATCACCGAATTGCGCGCGGTGCGCGATCACCTCGACACGCCCGAGCGCGTGTCGTCGCTCTTCACGCGCGCACAGCAGTGGCGCCGCGCGCTCACCGAGCCGCGATAGATCTGAGATCGATCCGCGGTCGACTCGAGATCGGCCCGAGGTCGGCCCTCGTTAGCGTCCGTCGGCGCCGTCGCGCACGCGCAGCGTGAGCGTCGTGCTGCCGACGGTCTTGTCGCCCTGCTTCAACTGGAACCGGACGTCATACACGCCGGGATCGTTGTATTTGTGCTCGTTGGAGTAGCGGCGACGGATCATGCTCTTACCCGCCTCGTACGGATCACAGTCATCCTGGGCGCTCGACTCCGTGCCGTCGCCCCACTCCCACACGACCTTCGCACAATAGAAATCCTGAAAGTCGTCCGCGCCGTCGGCCAGTTCGGCCGTGGCCACGACCCGGGCCGGGGCAAAGAGGATGTTTGGTGACGAGCGGAGCGAGATCTTGGGGCGTCCCTTGCCTTGGGCGGCCACCGGCAGCGTGAGGGCGCCAACGAGCCCGATCAAGCACCAGATACGGGCGGTCCCGTGGAGTATCATGGTCGGTCTCGTTTTCATGCGTAGCGGCAGTGTAGCAGAGGCCATTCGATGACGATGCAGGGTCCCAAATTCGGCGGCGCGGTCGGGGAAGCGGCGGATGTGGCCGTCGACATGCTTTTCGTTCCGGTCTTTCAGGACGACATGGACCATGCCCTCGGTCGGCTGCCCGGTCTCTCGGGCGCGGCGCGGCAGTGGATCTCCGATGCCAGGACGTCCGGCGAGTTTCGCGCCAAAGCCTACGAGTTTTTCATCATCCCGGTGGAAAGCGGGTGGAAAGCCCGCCGCGTGGCGCTCGTCGGATGCGGCAAGCGCACGGACCTCACACCCGAACGGTTGCGCAAAGTGGCCGCGTCTTGCGGGTACACGGCGCGGCTGCGCGCGGTGAAGTCCACGGCGGTGCTCCTGCCTGCTGATCTCGAACCGACCGCCGCGGCGGCGACGGTGGCCGACGGCCTCTCCGCGGCCGAGTTCGACTCCGGGTCGTACAAGAAGGATCAGGCCACGGAAGGACGGTTCCCGGCTGAGCTCTCGGTGATCGTGCCCGGGGCGGATCCGGCCGCACTGTCGGCGGCGGTTCAGCGTGGCCGCGTCATCGGCCACGCCGCGAATCAGGCGCGGGAACTCGCCAACGAACCTGCCAACGTGCTCACGCCCGCCGTCTTTGCCGATCGCGTTGCGGCGATGGGGCGCGCGGCTGGCTTGCAGGTGGACGTGATGGACGAGGGGCAGATCCGCGCGAAGAAGATGGGCCTGCTGCTCGGCGTGGCCCAGGGCAGCGTGCTGCCGCCGCGACTCGTGACGCTGACCTACGAACCCAAGTCGCCTGTGCCCGGCGGCCCGGTGATCGGTCTCATTGGCAAGGGCGTGACCTTCGACACCGGGGGCATCTCGATCAAGCCGGCCGACGGCATGGATCGAATGAAGGACGACATGGCCGGTGGCGCGTCGGTCGCGGCCGCGATCTGTGCGGTCGCCGCGCTCGGCGGCCGCTACAAGGTCATGGCGATTATCCCGATGGTCGAGAACATGCCGAGTGGCACGGCCATTCGTCCGGGCGATGTGCTGACAGCCGCCAACGGCACGACGGTCGAGATCACCAACACCGACGCCGAGGGCCGGCTGATTCTGGCCGATGCGCTGTGGCACGCACAGCAGCTCGGGGCCACGCACCTGATCGACGTCGCGACGCTCACGGGGGCGTGCATGGTCGCGCTCGGCAAGGTCGCCTCGGGATTGATGGGCACGCCGGACCGGTGGGTTGACACGGTGCGTGACGTCGCCGCGCGTGCGGGTGATCGCGTGTGGCCGCTGCCGCTCTACGCGGAGTATCGCGAACAGCTGAAGAGTGAGATCGCCGACATGATCAATGCGGCGTCGGGCCGCGGCGCCGGCGCGATCACGGCGGCGTGGTTTCTGCGCGAGTTCATCGAGGACGGGCGGCCGTGGGCGCACCTCGATATCGCGGGCACCGCGTGGTCGGAAGAGCGAAAGGCGTATCAGCCGAAGGGCGCCACCGGTGTGGCGGTGCGGACGCTTATCGATCTGGGGATGACGGCGGGGGCGTAGGCTCGCGCGGGCCGAGTGGAATCTGGCCCAGCGTCGGAGGACGATCGTCGCGGAACCGGCGCGTCAGCTTGCGCCAGAGAATCCAGATGCCGGCCAGCCCCAGGCCGGCCACGAGCGCGCCAATCACGAGCGCACCGGTGAGCCCGAAGGCACCGATGATGACCTGTCCGAGGTTCTCGCGCTCGGTGTTCGGCCGTTGCACCTGCACCATGAACGGCTGACCGGTGACCGGCGCCGACGGCGGGGCCGGCTGCGTGGGCGTGCCGTTCTGCGTCATCGCTCTTTCTTTTCAGACTTCTTGTCGGTTTTCGCGTCTGTCTTGGCGTCGCCCTTGGGCGTGATGGGCGTGGCGCGCTTCAGCGACGACTGATACTTGAGCACGCCGTCGAGCAGCGCCTGCGCAATGTGGTCGCGCGTGGCCGACTGTTTGAGCGCCGCGGCGTCTCCGCGGTTCGTCACAAACGAAATCTCAGCGAGGATGCTGGGCATCTGCGCGCCGATGAGGACCACGAACGGCGCCTGCTTCACACCGAGATCCTTCACCGCATTCGTTGAAGACTTGAGCCGGCGGACCATCGCGGCCTGCACCATCGTGGCGAGTTCGCGTGATTCGGACAGCTTCGTGTTGAGCGTGATCGCCTTCACGAGCTCCGGCAACTCGCCCATGCTGTGGCTGGAGGCCGCGTTCTCGCGCGCGGCGACCTTCTCGGCGTCCGCGCCCTTGGCGAAATTCAAGAAGTAGGTCTCGAGCCCGCGCGCGTCCTTGGACGTGCTCGCGTTGGCGTGAATCGACAGGAACAGGTCGGCGCCGGCGCGGTTGGCGATCGCCGTTCGCTCTTCGAGCGGGATGAATTCGTCGCAGTCGCGCGTGAGGATGACGTCGAAGCCGGGCTGCTCGGAGAGGAGCTTCTGCAGGCGCAGCGCGACGTCGAGGACGAGATCCTTCTCGACGATGTCGTTGCCCTGGGCGCCGGGGTCGTGGCCGCCATGGCCGGCGTCGATCACGATCCGCTGCACACCGAGGCCGAGCTGTCGCGCGATGGAGTAGTCACCCCGTGCGGTCGGGCTCGCGGACGGCACCGAGGTCAATGGCGTCGGCGTTGTCGCCGGTTTGCCAGCTGCGGGTGCGATCGTTGGTGTGGGAGTGGCCGCGGGTGGGGGCGCGGCGGGAGTCGTCGGGGCCGGCGCAGCGGCGGGCGCCGGAG
>CAYFLU010000051.1:0-19530 GCA_964343975.1 uncultured Solibacteraceae bacterium | reverse complement strand
AACGACGGCGGCGCGGCCATTACGCTCGACGGCGGCCGCACGTGGTCGTCGCAGGACAACCAGCCGACGGCCGAGATCTACCGCATCGACTACGACCGCCGCTGGCCGTACTGGGTGTACGGCGCGCAGCAGGACAACTCGTCGGTCGGCGTGTCGACCGATGGCGTGACGCCCTACATCCAGGCGGGCCCGGGTGAGGCCGGTTACATCGCGGTCGACCCGCGCAACCCGAACGTGAACTACGCCGGCAACTACGGCGGCACGCTCGTGCGCATCGATCGCACGAACGGCACCAACGAGAGCGTGCGCATCTACGAAGACTCGCAGACCGGTCAGCGCGCGAGCGAGATGAAGTACCGGCAGCAGTGGAACGCGCCGATCAAGCTCTCGCCGCACAACCCCGACATCGTCTACACGACGTCGCAGTACGTGCACCGCAGCAAGGACGGCGGTCAGACGTGGGACGTGATCTCGCCGGACCTCACGCGCAACGACAAGACGAAGCAGGACTTCTCGGGCGGCGCGGGCATCACGCGCGACAGCACGGGCGTCGAAGTGTTCTGCACGATCTTCCAGTTCGAAGAGTCGCCGGCGACCCCGGGCCTCTTCTGGGCGGGCAGCGACGACGGCCTGCTGCACATCTCGCGCGATGCGGGCAAGACGTGGCAGAACATCACGCCGCCGGGGATGCCGGAGTTCGCGACGATCAACTCGATCGATCTCAACGCGAAGCTGCCGGGCCGCGCCGTGGTGGCGGCCTACCGCCACATGCTCAACGACTACACGCCGTACGTGTACCTCACGACCGACTACGGCAAGACGTGGAAGCGCATTGCGGATGGCACGAACGGCATTCCGGTCGGCCACTCGGTGCGCGTCGTCCGTGAAGATCCGGACCGGCAGGGACTCATGTATGCGGGCACGGAATACGGCATGTATGTGACGTTCGACGAGGGCAAGAACTGGCAGAAGTTCCAGCTGAACCTGCCGGTGACGCCGATCATGGACCTGCGCGTGTTCCGCAAGGAGCTGATCGTGGCCACGGAAGGCCGCGCGTTCTGGATTCTCGACGGGCTGCCGGTGTTGCAGTCGCTGAAGCCGGCGACCGATGCCGGCACGGGCATGCTGATGAAGCCGGCCGATGCGTATCGTGCCGGTGGTCCGCTGCCGACGTTCTACTACTGGTTCAAGAGCGAGCCCACGGCGCCGGTCACCGTCACGGTGAGCGATGCGAAGGGCACGGTCGTCTGGACGGGCACCGGTCAGCCGGGGGCTGCGCCCGCGGCACCGGCGGCGGCGCCGGTCGGTGGTCGCGGCGGTCGCGGCGGCGGTCAGGGACAGGGCGGCGGCGGTGGCGGCCGGTTCGGTCGCGGCGGCGCTGGCGGTCCGACCAACCAAGTTTACGCGAAGGCCGGCCTGAACAAGGTCGTGTGGAACCCGAACAACGCGTTCCCGCAGCCGTTCACCAACCCCGGTCAGATCGTGATGTGGGGCGGCGGTGGCGGCGGCATCAAGGCCGCGATCGGCACCTACACCGTCAAGGTCAGCTCGGGCACGTGGTCACAGTCGCAGACGTTCCACCTCGACAGCGATCCGCGCTACGGCAAGATGACCGATGCGGACGGCGCCGAGCAGCTCCGCATGGCGCAGGAAGTCGGCGGCTGGCTGAAGAACGTGTGGGACAACGTCGTGAAGATGCGGGACGCGACCAAGCAGGCCAAGGCGATCGCCGATAAGGCGGGCGTGGGCAGCCCGGTGGCTGCGGCGTCGAAGACGTTCCTCGATGCGTTGAAGGCCGTGCACGGCGAGCTCACGCAGCTCCAGGGCTCGGCGGGTCAGGATGCGCTCAACTTCCCGGGCCGCATCGACAATCAGATCATCGAGCTCTACAGCGGGGTCATCAGCAGCGAGCGCAAGTTGCCGAAGGGCATCACGGAGCGCTACGCGGATCTGAAGCCGCAGGTGGAGAAGTTGCTGACGGCGGCGACGAAGGTGCTGACGACCGACGTGGCGGCGTTCAACGCCGTGTCGGGCGCGGCCAACGCCGGCACGATCACGATCAAGTAAGGTCGGGAGAATCCGATTCGAGGGCGGTCTTGTTCCGCCGCCCTCGCCAGTAGAAGGCCGCCACCACCACCACTCCGGTGATGGTGGCGGCCACCCACGAGTTCACGCCCAGGCGATCGAGCGCCGTCGGGCCCAGATAGCCGACAAGGCCCAGCAGGACCCCGGCCCACGTCAGCGACGACAACACGCTCAGCACCGAGAACTTCAGGGCGGGCACGCCGGCGTAGGCGCACGCCGCCGCGATGGCGATGCGCAGGCCCGGTGCGAAGCGGATCACGAAGATCGCAAAGACTTCGCGCTCGCGCACGCGCGGCGTGAACTTGCGTCCGAATTTTTCGATGGTGGGGAAGCGGTCGAGAAAACGGCGAAAGCGCCCGCGTAGCGCGTAGAACACGAGCTGATCGCCGGCCGTGGCGCCGAGCGCGCCCCACAGCATCACGGGCACCGCGCTGAGCAGCCCCTGGCTGACCAGTGCGGCGGCACCGATGAAGACCACTTCTCCCTCAAGAAAGGCGGCAAGGGCGATGAGTGGGTAGGTCACCCACCAAGCGTCGGCGTGCAACATTCGCGTAAAGGACTGTGCTACATCCAGCCGTGCGCGGTCAACATAACGAAGGCGATATACTTACCGTCTGATGTCCACCCCAACCTCGGTCGAGGCGCTGAAGGCGCGGATCCGGCACGTGCCGGATTTCCCCAAGCCGGGCATTTTGTTCTACGACGTCACGACGTTGTTGAAGGATCAGGATGGCTTCCGCATGGCGCTCGACGCCATGGCGGCGGCCCAGCAGAACCGGTCGATTGATGTCGTCGTGGGCATCGAGAGCCGCGGTTTCATTTTTGGCGCGCCGTTGGCCGACCGGCTCGCGGCGGGCTTCGCGCCGGTACGCAAGCCCGGCAAGTTGCCGTCCACCACGCGCGAAGCGTCGTACGCGCTGGAATACGGCACCGACGCGCTCCAGATTCACGAAGACGCCGTCCGGCCCGGCCAGCGGGTGCTGGTCGTCGACGACCTGTTGGCGACGGGCGGCACAGCGGCTGCGGCGGTGAGCCTGGTCAAAGCACTGGGGGCTGAGGTGGTCGGCGTGCAGTTTCTGATCGAATTGGTGGCCCTGGGTGGCCGCAGCCGGTTGGCGGGCGAAACGGTCGACGTTGTGTTGAAATACTGACGGCGTTTGCGCTCGTAGCTCAGCTGGATAGAGCACCGCCCTCCTAAGGCGGGGGTCGCAGGTTCAACTCCTGCCGGGCGCGCCAACTTATCGCCGCGCCGACGCGGCAGACGAACGAGAGAGAGCACATGAAGGCACAGGAACGGCATCATCTGAAGCAGAACGAATTCGTGTCCAGCGTCGCCGATGCGACCAGCTGGTACCGCACCAATCAGAGCACCGTCATCGGCGGCATCGTGGCAGTCGTAGCCGTGGCCGTGCTGGCGAGCGGCTATTTCTGGTGGAAGGGGCGCGCGGAGGAGCAGTCGGGATCCCTGCTCGGCGTGGCCATGACCGTTTACCAGGCGCCGATCGTCCCGCCGTCCTCGGTGCCCGGCGCCACGCAGGCCGCCGGTTCGTATCCGACCGAGAAGGCCCGCGCCGAAGCCGCGCTCACGGCCTTCCAGCAGGTGTACTCGGCCTACCCGTCATCGACGGCCGGCATCGCGGCGAAGTATCACTCCGCCGAAGTGCTGCTGTCGCTCGGCCGCAAGGACGAGGCGCAGAAGGCCTACGAAGAGGTCATCGCCAATGCCGGTGGCTCGATCTACGGCCCGGTCGCCAAGCTCGGTCTCGCCACGGCGCTCCTGGCCAACGGCAAGGGCGATCAGGCGGTCAAGACCTTCGAAGAGCTGGCGGCGAATCGTGACGGCGCGGTGCCGGTGGACGGCGTGCTGATGCAGCTGGCCGCGGCCTACAAGCAACTCGGCAAGAACCAGGAAGCGCGCACGACCTACAAGCGCGTGGTGGATGAGTTCCCGGATTCGCCGTACGTGCAGAGCGCGCGTCAGCAGATGACGCTGCTCGGCTAGTTCGGCGCAGGCTTCACGGTCGTTCCACGGTCGTTCAGCGCGACACGTCCTTCAGGAACGTGAACTCCGCGATCGGGGACAGATGGACCCCGCGGAGATCGGCGCGGTAGACCGCGACGTTCGTCTTATGCCAGAGGCTCACATAGGGGGCGTCCAACGCAATCGCGCGTTGGGCGTCCCCATACTTTTTGCGGCGTTCCGCTTCCGTCGGCGAAGTTGAGGCGTCATCGATCAACTGGTCGACCGCCGGATTCTTGTAGAACCCGCGATTGAACCCGCTCGGCGGCGTCTGCGTGGAGTGAAACACGCGGCGCAGCATGTCGGGATCGGTCACGCCGACCCACTGCAGCGTGTAGAGCTGCACGTTGCCCTTCAGCACATCCGCAAAGAGCGTGGCGAACTCGTACGACCGGACGTCGAGTGCGATCCCGACGTCGGCGAGATTGCGCTGGATCACGGCGGCCTGCAGGCGATACGCCTCGGCGGTCGAGGTCTTGAGGCTCAGGCGCAGGCGCGGGAGCGGTCCTTCGCCGTCCGGATCGCGGTAGCCCGCTTCGTCAAGCAGCGCCTTCGCCCTGGCCACATCGTGCGTGAACGTGAACACGTCATCGGCAAACGCCCAGGACATCGGCGGGATGATGCCGGCGGCAGGCGACGCCAGCCCACGACGCAGATACTGCACGATCGCATCGCGGTCGATCGCGTAGCCCACGGCCAATCGCACGCGGCGGTCCTGCAGCAGCGGATCGCGCATGTTGAAGCCGAGATAGGCGTAGTCGGTGCCGGGCGCTGTCGTCACCGCCAGCGCCGGATCGGCGCGCAGCGCGTGCACGAGATCGGGCGTGAGGTCATTGACCACTACATCGACGCTGCCTTTGCGCAACTCGAGCCCGCGCATGGTGTCGTCCGGGATGACGCGGAAACGCAATCCGCTGTTCTTGGGCGCGCCGTCGAAGTACGCCGGGAAGGCACGCAACGTCACGTGATCGTCGGCCACGAACTCCGCGATCTGATACGGCCCGCTGCCCACGGGCTGGCGCGCGGCGGCCGGGCCGGTGCCGGCCGGCACGATGCCCATCACCAGATTCACGGGGAATGAGCCCGACGGTTCGCTCAGATGAAACGCGACGGTGTAACGGTCGAGGACATCGACCGACGCGATCATCTTGTACGCGCCCTTGCGACCCGACACGAACTTCGGATCGAGGAACCGCCGGAACGTGAACGCCACGTCGTCGGCCGTGAGCTCGCGGCCATCGTGAAAGCGCACGCCGTGCCTGACTTCGGCCACATATGTCGTCGGGTTCGGGTTCTCGAAGCGGATCGCGAGGTCTGGGACGATGCGGAGGGATTCGTCGATCTTGAGGAGCGAGCTGAAGAGGAGCGTGTGGAGCTTCTGTGAGGCCTCGTCGAGGCCGACGCCGGGATCGAGGTTCGTCGGCGCGTTGGTCATGCCGATGACGAGCTCGCTGCCGCCGCTCGGCGGAGGTGTGTGGCAGCCGGCCAGTGTGACGAGCGCGGCGAGCGCGACTGCCGTGACGCCGGCGCGTGTCATCGGTCTTCGCCGGCCGAGCGCTTGAGCTCGGCGAGCAGATTCAGCGCGTCGAGCGGCGCCAGGCGGTCGACATCCACATCGCGCAGGCGATCGATCACCGGATGCGTGTCGACGTGGAAGAGGCCGAGCTGTTGCTGCTGCACCGGCGCTGCGCCACTCAAGCTCGGGCGGCCGCCGCGCTGCATCTCGTCCTGCTCGAGCGATTTGAGAATGTCGGAGGCGCGGCGCACGACCGGCGCGGGCAAGCCGGCGAGCCGCGCGACTTGAATGCCGTAGCTGCGGTCGGACCGGCCTTCGACGACCTTGTGCAGGAAGATGATGTCGTCCTTGAACTCGCGCGCGGCGACGTGGAAGTTCGACACGCTCGGCAGGGCATCCGCGAGATCCGTGAGCTCATGATAGTGCGTCGCGAAGATCGTCTTCGGCCGCGCCTTCGCATTCGTCGCCAGATGTTCGGCCACGGCCCAGGCGATGCTGAGGCCATCGAACGTGGCGGTGCCGCGGCCGATTTCGTCGAGGATCACGAGGCTGCGCGACGTCGCGGTGTGCAGAATCGCCGCGGTTTCCTGCATCTCGACCATGAATGTCGACTGGCCGCGCGCGATGTTGTCCGAGGCGCCGACGCGCGCGAAGATGCGGTCGACGATCGAGAGCTTGGCCGTGCGCGCCGGCACGAACGACCCGGCCTGCGCGAGCACAGCAAGCAGCGCCGTCTGCCGCAGGAACGTCGACTTGCCGCCCATGTTCGGACCGGTCAAGACGATGAGCTGCCGCGCGCCGTCGTCGAGCATGACGTCGTTCGGCACGAAGGCCGACTGCACGTGCCGCTCGACGACCGGATGGCGCACATCGGTCGCGACGAATTCCGCGCCGGCGTGGACCACCGGCTTCGTGAAATTGCCGGCGGCGGCCGTGTCGGCGAGGCCCGCGAGCGCGTCGAGTGAGGCCACGGCCCGCGCCGAGTCGAGCACGCGGCCCGTTTCGGCGATCAGGCGCGTGCGGAGCGCTTCGAAGAGCTCGAGCTCCCGCGCGGTGATGCGCTCGTCGGCCGTGAGCACCTTCTCTTCGAATTCCTTCAGCCCTGGCGTAACGAAGCGTTCGCCGCCCGCGATGGTCTGCTTGCGGATGTAGTCGGCCGGCACCGCATCGAGATTCGACTTCGAGATCTCGATGTAGTACCCGAACACGCGGTTGTAGCGGACCTTCAACGAGCTGATGCCCGTGCGCGCGCGCTCGGCCTCTTCCATGGCCGCGATCGCGGTCTTGCCGCCGCGGCTGATCTCGCGAAGGCTGTCGAGTTCCGGGTCGACGCCGTCGCGGATGAGGCCGCCATCGCGCGCGAGCGCCGGCGGTTCATCGATCAACTGCGTGGCAATGTCGGTGCGCACGTCGGCCAGTTCGTCGATCTCCGCGACGAGACTGCGCACGAGCGGCGCGGACAGATCCGAGAGCAGCGTCTTCACGCGCGGGAGCAGTGCCAGTGACGCCCCGAGCGCGGCCATGTCGCGCGGGCCACCCGTGCCGAGCGACAGGCGCGCCATCAATCGCTCGAGATCGTGCATGCCCTTCAGCGTGTCGCGCAGCTTGGTGCGTTCGGTGGTGCGGAAGGCGAAATCCTCGACCGCGTCGAGCCGATCCTGAATGCGCTCGAGCGTCACGAGCGGGCGGAGGAGCCACGCGCGGAGCTGCCGGCCGCCGAGTGCCGTGACCGTGCGGTCGATCGCGTCGAGCAGCGAGCCGTCGCGGCCGCCGTCGACGCCTTCCGCGACATTCAAGTGGCGGAGCGTGACCGGGTCGATCGCCAGCGCGTCGGTTGCCGACCGCAGCGTGAGGTCGCGTACGTGCGTGAGGTCGGCCTTCTGGGTGGTGCGCACGTAGTCGACGACCGCACCGGCCGCCGAGGTCGCGAGCGGCGCGTCGTCGAGGCCGTAGCCGGAGAGCGAGGCCACGTGGAATTGTTGGAGCAGCGTCTCGCGCGCGCGCATGACCTCGAACGTCCAGCCTTCGAGGCGGGTCGTCCGCACCGTGGCGAACACCGGCAGCAGGCCGTCGAGCGTGGCCTCGTCCGCCGCAAGGAGTTCCTTCGGGCGGATCACCGCCAGCTCTGCGGCGATGGCCTCACGCGCGCCCGGACCGTGCGCTTCGGTGGCGAGGAACTCGCCGGTCGAGGTGTCGAGGCACGCGAGGCCGATCGTCGCCGGATCGGTCGCCGAAAACGAAACCGCCGCGAGAAACGCCGGTTCGCGCGCGTCGAGGAAGCCCGCATCGGTGAACGTGCCGGGCGAGACGACGCGCGTGACTTCGCGTTTGACGAGGCCTTTGGCTTTCTTCGGGTCTTCGACCTGGTCGCAGATGGCGACGCGGTAGCCTTTGCGGATCAGCCGGCCGAGATACGTGTCGAGCGCATGGAACGGGAACCCGCACATCGGGATCGCGGCTCCGGCGGCGTCCTTCGCGCGCGAGGTGAGCGTGAGCTCGAGCACGCGCGCGGCCACGACGGCGTCTTCGTAGAACATCTCGTAGAAGTCGCCCATGCGAAAGGCGACGAGCGCGTCCCGATGGGCGCGCTTGACGTCGAGATACTGGCGCATGGCCGGAGTGGCCGTCGCGGGTGAAGGCGGCGTGGCAGACACGTGCGCTATAGGTTACCAAGCAAGGTAGTAACCTAGTGAGCCTGTGACGCTGTTTTCCCTCGATACCTCGACGCGAATCGGGTCCATGGGCCTCTGGCGCGACGGCGCCGTGATCGGCCGCCCCGGCGCGGACACGCGCTCGCACGCCGAGCGCCTGCCGCTCGAGGCCGAGGCGTTCCTCGCCGAGCACGGCTGCACCTTCGCCGACATCGACCGGTTCGTCGTGGTCTCCGGCCCCGGGTCGTTCACCGGCCTGCGCGTAGGCGTGGCGGCGGTGCAGGGGTGGGCCTTTGCGCTCAACCGACCGGTCACGACGGTGGGATCGCTCGAGGCCCTGGTCGAAGCGATGACGCCGCTATCGACTGAGGTGGCCGAGACGACGCTGATTGTGCCGTGCCTCGATGGGCTGCGTGGGGAAGTGTTCTTCGGCGCGTGGTGGCAGGGCACGGCGCTTCGAGCGGCCGACGTCGGCGCGCCCGCACAGGCGATCGAGGTGGTGCAGGCGCTCCTGCCAGCGGGGGCGACGGTGGCGATCACCGGTGATGGTGCCTCGCGGTATGCGGAGGTCTGGGCCGGCGCCGGATGGCGCACGTGCGCATCACGCCTGACGCTGGCCGAGGCTGCCGCGCGACTCGCGGCGCAGCCGGGCGCCGCGGCGATGGTGCCGCACGCGGTGCGGCCGAACTACGTGCGGCGCAGCGACGCAGAGGTCGTGCGCGATCGCAAGCAGGGCGTGATCCGCCCTTGACGCGATGACCGAACGGATCGAGGCGCGGCGGGCCGGTGACGACCTGAGCGATGTGGCGGCGCTGCAGGCCGGCGCGTTCGCGCAGCCATGGACCGTCGAGTCGCTGCAATGGGAACTCGCCAACAACCCGGCCGCCCGGCTCTACGTGCTCGAACGCGACGGCCGGCTCGTGGCGTATTGCGCCTGCTGGGTGCTCTTCGATGAGCTGCACATCAACTCGCTCGCCGTCGCGCTGCCGGAACGCCGGCAGGGCACGGGCGCCCGCTTCATGCGCGAGGTGATGCGCCGGGCGTATGCCGAGGGCGCGCGCACGGCGTTCCTCGAAGTGCGCCGCTCGAATCAGGCCGCACTCGCGCTCTATGCGAGCCTCGGATTTGTCATCGACGGCGTCCGAAAGGACTACTACGAACATCCCCGGGAAGACGCGTTGCTGCTGCGGTGTGTACCGCTTGCCGACGTCTGAGGGTTGTGGTACGTTCGGCTCGTTCGTTGGTTGTTGTCGTCAACAGCGCACAGGAGGTGGGGCATGACCGAAGCTCAGGATCTCCATCAGCTGCTCATCGAGCATCACCAGCTTGATGAGCAGGTTCAGAAGTACACCGCACTCTCGCATCCAACCCCGCAAGAACTCGCCGAAGAAGCCGCACTCAAGAAACGCAAACTCCGCCTGAAAGACCTGATCGAAACCTTGGCGCGTCAGCGCGCCAGTTGAACCTCGCCGGTCGCGCACCGGCAACGCGTGAGATAACATCAGGGCGTGAGAATCGATCACGCAGCTTGGCCGTTCGTGGCGGTGGCCTGTCTGCCGGCCGCGATCGCGTACAAGTGGTCCCCGATCATGGCCCTCGTACTCATCGTGTTGCCGGTCGCGGTCGCGTTGTTCTTCCGTGATCCCGATCGCACGTCGCCGACCGATGCGTCGCTCGTGCTCGCGCCGGCCGACGGCAAGATCATGTACGCCGGCAAAGCCGATCCGAAATACGCACCCGAGGGCGACTGGTTGCAGATCATCACATTCCTCTCGCCGCTCGACGTGCACATCAACCGCACGCCGCTCTCCGGCGTCGTCCGCGACGTGAAATATCACCAGGGCACCTTTGTCCCGGCCTACCACCACGACGCGGCGAAGAACGAGCGATCCGAGATCTGGCTCGATCATCAGGGCACGACGATCGTGGTCCGGCAGATCGTGGGCATGCTGGCCCGGCGCGTCGTGTGCCGGCTCTCGCCCGGTCAGACCTTGGCGGCCGGGGAACGGATCGGCCTCATGAAGTTCGGTTCGCGGATGGATGTCTTCCTGCCGCCGACGGCCACGATCGCCGTCAAGCCCGGTGACCGCACGGTGGCCGGCGAGTCGGTGCTGGCGCGGCTGGCCGGGTAGAATGCCTCGATGACACCGACGCCAGTGCCGGCCAAACGTAGACGGCGGGGCTTGTTCCTGCTGCCCAGTCTCATCACGGTCGGGAACATGTTCTGCGGCTACGCGTGCGTGATGTACGCGATGCGCGGCGATCTCACGTTTGCCGCGCCGTTCATCGGCATCGCGGTGTTCCTCGACATGATGGACGGTCGCATCGCGCGCATGACCGGCACCTCGAGCGAGTTCGGCTTGCAGCTCGACTCCCTGGCCGACGTCATCTCGTTCGGTGTGGCGCCGGCAATTCTCGCGTTCGCGTGGGGACTCTCTGAACTCGGGCGGTGGGGCTGGGCCGTCGGCTTCTTCTACGTGACGGCCTGTGCGATGCGTCTGGCGCGCTTCAATGTGCAGTCGACGACCCAGGCCGACAAGCGCTACTTCATCGGTCTGGCCAGCCCGGCGGCCGCCGGCGTGATCGCGTCCACCGTGTTTGCGTTTCCGCGGCTCCTCACCGGGCACGCGCAGCAGATCGCCGCGGTGTGTGTGGTCATCGTCCCCGCTGTGTTGATGGTGTCGACGCTGCGCTATCGCAGCTTCAAGACGTTCAACCTCGGGTATCAGCAGTCGCGTCTGCCGCTGCTCGCGTTTGTCGTGTTTCTCGTGCTGCTCGGCACGCAGCCGCAGGCCACGCTCATCGTGATGGCCTACGCCTACCTGTCGTCGGCCTTCATCGGTCAGGTCGTCAGCCGGCTGCGAAGCCGGAAGACGCCTGCTGCAGCCGGATCGTAATCGTCGTTCCGCGGCCTACCGCGCTCTCAACCGCAATCGAGCCGCCGCACAACTCCACATTCCGTTTCGCGTTCGGCAGCCCGAGGCCGGAGCCGGCCGTCTTGGTCGAAAAGTAGGGCTCGAACGCGCGCGACCGCGCCATGTCGTCCATGCCGACGCCCGTGTCGGCGACGATCACCACCGCGTCTCGCGCCGACGCGGCATCGGCCGAAATCGTGAGCGTGCCGCCCGACGGCATGGCTTGCCGCGCATTTTCAATGAGATTCGTGATCGCGCGCGAAAGCAGCGTGCGGTCGGCCCACACGGTCAGCGGCGCCGTTGGTACGTGACAGACAACGCGCACCGCATGGTCCGGCACGTCGTACGGCGTGCTGAGCTCCGTCACGAGCGCCCCGAGATCGACGGCCGCGATGGCCGGTGTGGGCGAGGCCGCGTAGTTCGAGAATTCCGACGAGATCTGTCGCAGCAGGCGCACCTGCGCGAGGATGCGGTCCATGCACTCGTCGAAGACCTCGCCGAGCGGCCGGCCGCGATCGCGATGCACCCGCTGCAGGTGCTCGGCGGAGAGCTGAATCGGCGTCAGCGGGTTCTTCACTTCGTGTGCGACCTGCCGCGCCATGTCCATCCAGGCCGCGGCCTCGCGCGCTTTCACGATGGCGTTCTGCTGGCTGCGCAGCTGGCTCGCCATCTGGCGGAAGTCGTCCACGAGGCGGCCGAGCTCGTCGCGCGCGCCAATTGCCAGATCGAGATCGAGCGGGCTGTCGAGGTCGCCGCCGGCGATCTGCTTGGTCGCGCGGCTCAACCGCGCGAGCGGTGTGGCGATGCGCTGCGCCATGTAGAGCCCCAGCACGGCCGCGAGCATCACGACAAGCACGCCGCCGACGAGCACGCCGCGGTTCAGCTCGTCGAGTTCGTGCGCGAGCTCGCGCTGACGTGAGGCCAGCGGGACGCTCAGGATCGTGTCGCGTCCACGCCCCGGCACCGGCGCCGCGGCGACGAGGTAGGCGAAGCCGCCGAGCCGGTCTTCCACCGTGAAACTCGGCAGCCGGTTGAGCGCGATGCTGCGATACACCGCGGCGGGGGTGCGCGTGGGGAGCAGGCCAGAGTCGAAGAGGTCGCGCTGACTGGTGGCCACGAGCTGGGAACCCGCGAAGAGGTTGACGTCCTGATTGAGCGCCTGTCCGATCCACACGAGCACGTCATCGGTCGGCGCCGACTGCTGGAGCGTGAGCAGTTCCTCGAAGACGCGGCGCGCGAGCGTCACGACATCCGAGGACTCGCTTTCGATGTCGGCCCGCAGCTTGCCGGACATGTAGGTGCCGAACACGAGCGACATCGCCACGACCGGGCCGACGGCCGCGAGCACGAAGGACAGGAACAACTTCCGATAAAAACTGCGACGCACGTCGTCGATCAGCACCGTGAGAGGCGCGTCGCGCCGCCGGACGAAGCGGCTCATGGCCGTGTCGATCAGCAGGCCGAGCACATACGCGATGGCGAGCAAGGTCAGCGTTTCGGCGATGCGCGTGAGGTGCTCGAACGCGGAGATGACGGGAATGCCGACCGCGTAGATGCCGCCGCGGTCGTTGGCGAAATACACGTCCGACGGTCGCCCTTCGGAGGTGAGGCGGGTCCAGAACGGCGCACGTGACTGGTACAGGCGCTCGAGCAGATCCGGCGTGAGCGCCCACGCCGCGTTGGCGGACGTGAAGCGCGTGAGGGCGCCCCAGCCATACACGGCCACTTGCAGGTCGGTGAGGCGCGATGCGCGTTCGCTGCCGCTCGTGCGGAGAACGTCGAAGTACGGGTCGTTGGTCGGCACGAACGACAGCGACCGGTAGTCGGGCATCAGGTGCACGACGATGGTTCCGCGCGAGTGGCCGTCCTGGGTGCAGAGGGCGCGTTCGCCGCGCAGCATACGCCGCTCTTCGGCGCCGAAGCGGCCGGCTTCGCCCGATTGCGTCCACGTGCAGTTCGAGACGCGCTCGCCGAGTCCGGGCGCGCCGTATTCGGGCACGTTCAAGGCAAAGCGGCTGACGAGTTCGCCCGACGCGTTGTAGAGCTCGAGTGCGGACGTGATGCGGTTCCGCGCCAGCCGTGTGCGGCTCCAGATGGTGAATGCGGCTTGCGTCGGGGTCTGCGGTGCCTCGTTGGCGAGATCGGCCAGGCCGGGGAACGCGTCGACCTCGGCCTGCGCGGCGCGGAGCTCTTCCTGCAGATGCTGCGGCTGCTCGGCGCGCTGCACGGCGATCACGTAGTTCGACTCGACGAGGCGGCGCGCGGCTGCCTCGGCTTCGATATGCATCGCCGGATACGTCAAGAGCGCCGGCAGGGCCAGCCAGAGAAACAGCATCCAGAGTTGCGCCGACGGCGAGGCGCGTCGGTAGCGTTCGCGCAGGGCGTGGCCCCAGAGGCCCGCGGCCAGGACCGCGACGATGACGGGGGCCGCGCCCGTCACGGGCACGTGGTGGCCCAGCGCCGACATCGCGGTGAGCGACAGGCCGATCGGCACGAGCCACAGCACGGCGGCGAACCCGCGGCCAGAGCGGTCGCGCGTGCGCCAGCGATCGGCGACTGTTCCGACGCACGCCATCGCCGTCCACACGGCGGCGATCGTCACAAAGAGGGCGCCGCACAACTCGAGCACGCTCGGCCAGTGAATGGGAAAGACGGGGAAGAGCCAGGGTTCCGCGCTGGCCGCGAAGGGCCGCGCGTCGAGGAACCAGAAGAGTCCGGTGATGGCGGCGGCCGCGATGATCCCCGACGCGAGATGTTCGACGGCGAATCCGCGGCGCGTGGCCTCCGCGACGGGCGCGGGGCGCACGCGCCACCACCACGAGAGCGGTCCGATGGCGCTGACCGCGAGCGCGAGGCCGCCCCACACGGGCGCGCGCAGAATGTCGCTCATGCCGGCGGCTTTCGCGATGACGCCGAGCGCGAGCGCCAGCGCGGCGGCGGCGGCCGTCGCGGCGATGGTCCACGGCAGATACGCCGCCGCGTCCGCTTCGCGCCGGGCGTCGAGCAGGCGACGCGTCAGGAGCAGTCCCGTAATGAGGAGCGGGAGGAGGGCCACGGCCGCCAGACGCCACCGGAACAGCGAGCGCGTACGGCCGATCACGTCGGGATCGAAGCGCACTTCGGCCAGCGGCGCGCCCGACGCGGCCGTGAGCATGAAGGAGTACGGGCGCGCGAGGTTGTCGGCCGCGCTCGAGACCGACGGGAGCACGAGCATCACGTCGCCGTAGGGCGTGGGATACGCCTCATGCGTGTCGGCGGCGCCCCCGACGGCAAACGACAGCAGCCGTTCGGCGGCGGCCACGCCCGCGAGACGATCCTCGCTGCGCAATTGACGGGTGTGGACGAGTCGCAGACCGAGGGTGCCTTCGGTGAGAAAGAGGGCGTCGGCGGCGCGCAGCCGGTCGGCCGGCAGGTCTTCGGCGGGGCCGTCACTCCAGGCGAGCGTGCGGTAGTCGGCGGAGTAGATGGTGAGCGAGGCCGTGCCGTGCGTGTCGCTGGTTGCGCCGACCAGATCGAGAAACAGCTGAGGCAGGCTGTCGCGATCGCCGGTGGCAGCGAGCACTCGCGACGAGAGCGGGACGGCGCGGGCGGTGAGCCGCGTCAGCTCGTCGGCGCGCCGCGTGAGGTCGGTCTGCAGATAGGTCTGCAGGCGGGCGCGTGTGGCATCCGGCGTGGTGCCGAAGCGCGCGACATCCCACAGCACCGCACCCACGCCCAAGGCGAGGGTCAGCAGAAGGCCGGCGAGGAGAACGCGTGACGTTGGTATGCGCACCGGAGTCCCGGGGCAGGGCGGACAACCGCGTGTCAGAATACCACTGAAGACATGTCGTCTCTGCCGTTGCGGGGCGCCCTCAGGCGCGGAGGATTGGTCACCGGCGCGAACTGGCCGCTTGTGGCCGTCGAGTTCGTCGGCGACACCCTGTACAAGGCGCTCCTCGGCGTTCCGGTGGTCGGCGGAGCCCTGATGGTCGCGGTGCTGCTCGGTGACGACCTGTCGTCGATCCTGTCGAACGGCCTGCGCGCGAGCGCGGGGCTGGTGCTGACCTCGCTCATCGACGCCCCCATGGCGCTCGTGACGTTTGTCCTGGCCGTGGCCGTCGTGGCGCTGGGCGGCGCGATTGTCCTGTTTCTCGTGAAGGCCGGGACGCTCGGCGTGCTGGTGCAGGGCGAGCGACAGGCCTCCGACGAGTTGCACGCCGGGTCCTTGCGGTTCGAGCTGATGCGCCGTGCATCGGCCTCGCGTCTCGAGATCTTCATCGGCGGCGTCCAGCGATTCGGCCGGCGCTTTGTGACGCTTGGTCTCTGGACTTCGGCGGTCTATGTGACGATCGGCACCCTCTACGCCGTGCTGATGGTGTCGGCGTACCGGTGGGCGACGCGCACCGAGTGGATCTCCGCCTTTCCGCTCGTGCTCCTCATCGCGACGAGCGCCGTGCTCATTCTCGGCACCATCGTGAATCTGG
Source organism: uncultured Solibacteraceae bacterium (assembly GCA_964343975.1). Taxonomy (GTDB): domain Bacteria; phylum Acidobacteriota; class Vicinamibacteria; order Vicinamibacterales; family SCN-69-37; genus SCUN01. The sequence goes on along the minus strand of CAYFLU010000051.1, from coordinate 3,880 downwards.
TGTACCTGCTGCTGCAGATCGTCATCGTGGCCGACGACACGTCGCTCACCACGGCGTGGGCGCGATTGCGGGTGTACCTGCTGCACGACGCCCGGGAAGTGGCGGGCATCTTTGCCGTGATGCTCACGATCAGCATCGTCGGCACGGCCGCTTCGCTCGTGCTCACGGCCGCGCTCGGGCTGGTGGCCTGGGTGCCGCTCGTCGGGCTGGCGGTCGTGCCGCTGCAGGCGGCGGCGTGGCTGTTGCGCGGTCTGGTCTTCGAGTTTGTCGATCTCACGGCGCTTGCGTCCTACACGACGCAGTACCGTCGATTCATGGAGCTGAGCGAATGAACTACGAGGCGTTTTTGTCGCGGCAGGGAAGCGGCTTGCGCGAGTCGGCGATCCGGAAGATGGGCACGCTGCTCGCCAACGCCAAGGACATCGTGTCGTTCGCGCCGGGCTATCCGGAGGAGGCCCTCTTGCCGTGGGCCGAGTTGCGCGAGATCGCCGGCGATGTCCTGAGCGGTACGGACGGCTCCGTGCTGCAGTACGGCGCCACGCGCGGCTATCGTCCGTTACTGGATGTGATCCTCGAGATCATGGCGCAACGCGGTGTCACGAGTTCGCTCGAGCAGCTGATCGTGACCACCGGATCGCAGCAGGGCCTGGATCTGGTGGCCACGGTGCTGTGTGATCCGGGCGATGTGGTGCTCGTGGAACTGCCGTCGTATGTCGGCGCGATCTCGGCGCTGAAGAACGTCGGCGCGGAATTGGTCGGCGTGCCGCAAGCCGCCGATGGCGTGGACATGGACGCGCTCTCCGCCACGTTGCGGCGGCTGCGCGCGGCGGGGCGCACGGTGAAGGCGTTCTACACGGTGCCGAACTTCCAGAATCCGACTGGCCTGCTCGTGAGTCAGGCGAAGCGACACGCGCTGCTCGAGTGGGCGGCACGCGAAGATCTGCTCCTCATCGAGGACGACCCGTACGGCGAGCTGTACTTCCCCGATGTGACGCAGGCGGCCGACACGCGCCCGATGGCGGCCGACGACACCGAGGGACGCGTGATCTACCTCAGCAGCTTCTCGAAGACGCTGGCACCCGGCCTCCGCACGGCGTGGATCAGCGCGCCGGCCCCGCTCACCGCGCGGTTCGATCTCGCCAAGCAGTCGATCGATCTCTGCACGGGCGCGCTCGATCAGCGCCTGGTCGCTGAAGCGTGCCGGCGCGGCGTGCTCGCGCGCCAGTTGCCGCGGTTGCGCGCGGCCTACACCGAGAAGCGCGGCGTGATGGAAGCAGCGCTCCGCGATCAGTTCGGTGCGCGTCTCTCCTGGGTCACACCGCGCGGCGGCTTCTTTCTCTGGACGCACTTGCCGGAGAGCCTCGACGCGACGACACTGCTGCCGGTCGCGCAGCGACACGGCGTGATCTACGTGACCGGCGATGCGTTCTTCGTGAATGGTGAAGGCGCGCACTACGTGCGCCTGGCATTCTCGAAGCCCACGCCGGCACAGATTCAGGAAGGCGTGCGGCGGTTTGCCGCGGCGGTTACTGAGGCTTCGTCAGCGTCAGCCCCAGCCCGGACACCATTGCCGGCGTCTCGCTGACGGCGAGGCGGGCACCGCCGCTGAAGAGCGTGGCCGACCACTTCGACGCATCTCCCACGCCGCCGCTGATCGTTACGAGCCGCATGCCCACGCCCGTCCCGGCGATGATCGGCGGCACGAGCAGTCGCTGCGACGTGTCGGCCGCGCCGGGCGCGGCGATCGCGACGGCGGGTTTCTTGCCGGTCGTGTCCCAGAGATACCCGTAAAACGCCCCCGTGCGGAGGGCGACCACGACAAGGTCGCCGCCGGCTGCCAGGCCCGACGCGGCGGGACGCGTCGGCAGATCTGCATACCAGCTCAACGCGCGCGTGCCGCGGTCGAACGCGCGCAGCACGCCGTCGAAGCCGACGGTGTACACCGAATGCTCGTCGAGCGCCGGCGCGCCGACGATCGCGGAGGCGGGGCGCTGGGTGGCCAGGAGGCGTCCGTTCTCGGCGTCGATGAAGAGCAACTCGCGCGCGTCGGTGCCGACGAGCACGGTGCCGCCGCCGAGTTTCGGCGCGCCCGGATGCCCGGTGTAGATCGGCGTGGTCCACACCGCTTTTCCGGTCCGCACATCGAGCAGCGTGACCTCATCGCGCGTCGTCGCCAGCGCGAGCCGATCGCCGTCGACCGACGGCGCGCCGGTCAGCGGCGCGTGCGCCGCGTACGTCCAGACGGTTGTGCCGTCCGATTCGCGCAAGGCCGCGATCTGGCCGTCGCCCGTTGTGAGAAACACCCAGCCGCTCCGGAGCACGGGGTCGGCGACGAGTGGTGCCGGGAGCGGGCGCTGCCACGAGACGGTCCGGCGGGTGACGTCGACGGCGCGAATGGTCGACTCGTCCGCGGCGAGGCACAGGGCCGCCTGACAACTCAGTCGCGCCGCCGGGATCGGCAGGGTCGCCGCGCGCTCTCCGGAGTCTGCCGCGACGAACTCGACGTGATCGGCAAAGCCCGCCACGATCCAGCCCGCGTCCGACACCGCGGCCGCCACGGGCGGCGCGCCGGCGAACTCACGTGACCACGACGGCGCGAACGGCAGCGCCGCGGGCGCTACTCGAGGCGTCGCCGCATGGAAATCTGCGGCGCCAGCACTCAGAATCACGAGCGAGACGATGCCTGCTAAGTGACGCACACGCTTATAATAGCGGTGACCTGCGATCGGCCGGAGTCCGGCCTCGCTTTTGCCACACATTGAGCCCAACGTGACGCATCAGACCGTAGTCGTTCTGGATTTCGGCTCGCAGTACACCCAATTGATTGCCCGTCGTCTCCGCGAGTTGTCGGTGTACACGGAGATCGTGCCGCACTCGACCCCGGCGGCTGACGTGGCCCGGCGGCGTCCGGCCGGCGTGATCCTCTCGGGCGGCCCCAGCAGTGTGTTGGATGAGGGCGCGCCGATGGTGGACGAGGGCGTGTTCGCGCTTGGCGTGCCGGTGCTCGGCATCTGCTACGGCATGCAGCTGCTCACGAAGCTGTTCGGCGGCACGGTCGGCAAGTCGGGGCACCGCGAATTCGGCCACGCTCAGGTCACGCCGCAGGGCGAGTGCCGGCTGTTTGCGTCGCTGCCACCGGCGATCCGCGTGTGGGCGAGTCACGGCGATTTCGTCGCGGCGCCGCCGCCCGGGTTCGACGTCACCGCGACGAGCGCCACGGCGCCGGTCGTCGGCATGCAGGACACGACGCGCGGGATCTACGGCATCCTGTTTCATCCCGAAGTCGTGCACACCGAGCACGGTGGCGACATCCTCAAGAACTTCGCCTTTGGCGTGTGCGGCTGCCGCGGCGATTGGACCATGCGGTCGTTCGTCGACGAGAGCGTGGAGAAGATCCGGGCGACGGTCGGCGACGGCCGGGTGCTCTGCGGGCTCTCGGGCGGCGTCGACTCCACGGTGGCGGCGATGCTCATCCACAAGGCGATCGGGCCGCGCCTCACGTGTGTCTTCGTCGACAACGGGCTCCTGCGGCTGAACGAGGCGCAGCAGGTCCGCACGCGCTTCGAGCGCCTGGGCCTGAACCTCGAGTTCGTCGACGCGACCGACGAGTTCCTCGCCGCCCTCAAGGACGTCACCGATCCCGAGAAGAAGCGCAAGATCATCGGCGGGCTCTTCATCGACGTCTTCGAGAAGCGCGCGAACGAACTCGGCACCTTCGACTTCCTCGCACAGGGCACGCTCTATCCCGACGTGATCGAAAGCGTGTCGGTGAAGGGGCCGTCGGCGGTGATCAAGAGCCACCACAACGTCGGCGGCTTGCCGGAGCGCATGCGCTTCAAGCTCATCGAGCCGCTGCGCGAGCTCTTCAAGGACGAAGTGC
>CAYFLU010000050.1:0-19596 GCA_964343975.1 uncultured Solibacteraceae bacterium | reverse complement strand
GTCTCGTCCGGACGCGTCGCGCTGGCGCCGCGGCCTTCCTTTTCCTTGTTGCCGCGGAAGTAGGTGAACGACAGGCGGACGCGGTTGTTCACTTCGCCCGTGACCTTCGCCGAGATGTTCTCGAGGATGGTCTCGTCCTTCGCCGTCTGGAGGTAGCTCGTCGGGTTGTTCGCGTCCTTCGTGAAGATCTGGAGCTTCGGCGAGCTCTTGCCGTAGGCCGCCCACGCGAAGAGACGGTTCTTGACGATCGGACCACCGAGTTCACCGCCGAAGTCCTTCATGTCCTTCATGCGGTTGTACGAGCCGAGGATGCCGACGAGATCGCCGCCCGTCACGTTGTTCGACTGGAGGCCGTTGTTCTCGAAGTAGTAGCGGCCCGAGCCCTTGTAGGTGTTGGTGCCGCTGCGGAGCACGAAGTTCAGCGAGACACCCGGCGTCGCGGTGGTGACGTCCGCGCCGCCCGTCGTGACCTGCATTTCCTGGAACATGTCGAAGTCGTAATAGGTCGGCGAGGAACCCGTGGCCGACATGTCGGTGATCGCAATACCGTCCATGTTCCACGTGTTGTCACCGCCCGACGCGCCCTTCGCCTGGAAGGACGACTGCTGGCCCGACTCGGCGCCGCCGACGTTCACGCGGTCGACGATGACGCCCGGAACCGTCTGGAGCACGACCCACGGGTCGCGCGAGGACGGGATCTTCTGGAGTTCGTCGAGCGAGACGTTCGTCGACACGACTTCCTTCTTCGTGTCGAGCATCGGCGTCTCCGCCTTGACCGTTTCCGTCGTGGCCACACCGCCGACGGCCATCGTGGCCTTCAGCGTGATGCCCGCGCCGGCCGCCACCGTCACGTCGAGGTTCTTGTAGTCGTTGAACCCCTTCAGCGTGGCCATCACGGTGTACTTGCCCGGAGCGAGCGACAGGAAGTGCGCTTCACCGCGCGCATCCGTCACCGCCATGTTCTTCTGCGTGCCACCGATCTCGACCGTGACACCCGGAAGCACCGCACCCGTGCTGTCCACACAGGTCACGTCGATGCGACCGGTGTAGACCTGCGCGGAAACGGGCAGGGCCGACACAGCGAGGAACAGCGCCGCCAGAACCACCTTCAGCAGTCTGCTAGTCATTCATTCCTCCTCAAAACAAGCGCGCGCCCGACCGAAGACGAACACAGCCGGGACGCATCGCTCTGCTCACCATGAGCGTTACGCGTCGACCATTATCGGACAGGTCGCGAAGCCTGTGTAAATAAATGGGTTATCGCCAGATTCTTCGTGCAAATCTACAAAGAACCGAACAACTGATTCAAGAAATCGAAGTACTCCCGAGGGGTGGGAGTCGGGGGGCTTACTTCGAGAAGCGATCGAAGATGTCGACGAGCTCGCTCAAACGCTTACGTGTCTCTTCGGGCCCGAGGTTCACGCCCTCGGGAACGCAGGAGTCCACATGGTGTTTGAACACGGCCAGACTGATCCGATTCAGCGCCGCCTCGGCAGCCGCCAGCTGCTGGAGGATCTCGATGCAGAGACGCGGCTCCTGCACCATTCGGCGAATGCCACGGATCTGCCCCTCAATCCGGTTGAGGCGCGTCACCAGGGACTGCTGCTGCGTGTCGTCCAACATGTCTCTTACAGGCTCCGTGGTTGGCTATACGGTCGCGACCGAACGAGTGTTTAGTGTTTTGACACCAGTTTCAGGAAATCGTTGGCCTTTTTGTTGTGAATGAATGATCATTCATAAAGTGCCGTCCCCCGATAAGCGCAACCGCATTCTCGACGCGGCCACCAAGGTCTTCGCCCGACGCGGCTTCTTCGCCGCACAAGTCGCCGAGATCGCCAAACGCGCCGATGTCGCCGCCGGCACCGTGTACCTGTACTTCAAGAGCAAAGACGACCTGCTCCTCTCCCTCTTCGAGCGGACCATGCGCGAGGCAATCGACGAAGGCCGCGCCGCACTCGACGCCCTCGACCACACGACCACGCCGATCGAACGCCTACGGCACATCGCACACGTTCACCTCAACCGCCTCGGACGAGACCGCCAACTCGCGATCGTCTTTCAAGTGGAACTGCGGCAGTCGACGAAGTTCATGACGCAGTTGTCGACAACCAGCCTGCGTGACTATCTCGGCCTCATCCGTGATGTGATCGTCGAGGGCCAGCGCGTGGGCCAATTCCGCGCCGACATCAATCCGACGCTCGCCGCCAAGGTGATCTTCGGCGCGCTCGACGAAATGGCCACGAACTGGATTCTCAGCGAGCGCGAGTACGCGCTCGAGCAAGACGCCGAACCGGTGATGCACTTGCTGCTCGGCGGACTCGAAGCGAGGACACCGTGACACGTATCCACTCCGCTGCCGTGCTGGGCGCCGGCGTCATGGGCGCGCAGATCGCCGCGCACCTGGCCAACGCGGGCCTGCCGGTCCGGCTCCTCGACCTGACGAAGGACGCCGCCGACGCCGGCCTCGCGAAGCTGAAGAAGATGCAGCCGGCGCCGCTGTTCCTGCCCGAGTACGCGTCACGCATCCGTACGGGCAGCTTCGATGACCTCAGCGCCCTCGCCGACACCGACTGGATCATCGAAGCCATCGTCGAGCGGCTCGACGTGAAGCAGCAGTTGCTCGCGCGCGTCGACGCCGTGCGGGCGCCGCACGCGATCGTGTCGTCGAACACCTCGGGGATTTCGCTCGCGGCCATCGCCGAAGGGCGCTCGGCCGGCTTCCGCGCGCACTGGCTCGGCACGCACTTCTTCAATCCGCCGCGCTATCTGCGTCTGGTGGAGCTGATCGCCACCCCCGATACAGATCCGGCCGTGGCCCAGGCCCTCGGCGACTTCATCGATCGCCGTTTGGGCAAGGTGATCGTGCCCGCGGCCGACACGCCCGCGTTCATCGCGAACCACCTCGGCATCTTCGGCATCGTCCGGCTGATGCACGCGGTGGCGAACGGCAGCTACACGATCGAAGAGGTCGACGCGATCACCGGCCCGGCGATCGGACGGCCCAAGAGCGCGAGCTTCCGCACGGTCGACATCGCCGGTCTCGATGTGCTCGCGCACGTCGCCGCCGATCTCGAACGTCGCTTGCCGCCGGAACAGGGCCGCGCATTCGCGCTGCCGGTTTTCGTGAAGACGATGCTCGAGAAGGGCCTGATCGGCGACAAGGCCGGCCAGGGCTTCTACAAGAAGGTGAAGACGCCGGACGGGTCGAAGATCCTGACGCTCGATCTCGCCACGTTCGACTACCGCGACGCGGCGAAGGTGAAGATCGCCTCGCTCGACACCGCGAAGACGATCGACGCGCTGCCCGAACGGCTGCGCTTCCTCATGAGCGCGGACGACAAGGCCGGCGCGCTCTTGCGTGAGACCCTCACGCCGTCACTCGACTACGCGGCGGCGCACGCGCCGTTTGCGAATCACGCCGCCACCGACCTGGCCATGAAGCACGGCTTCGGCTGGGAACTCGGTCCGTTTGAAACCGCCGCCGTCCTGCGCGGCGAGACCATCCCGGCGTCCACCCTGCTGTCGAAGAGCCGCGTGGTGAAGCGCACCGACGGCGCCAGTCTCCGCGATCTGGGCGACGGCGTGCTGTGCGTGGAATTCCACTCGAAGATGAACACGATCGGCGGCGACACGATCGCGATGCTGCACGAAGGCGTCGCCGAGGCCACGCGCCACTTCCAGGCGCTCGTGATCGGCAACGACGCCGCGAACTTCTGCGCCGGCGCCAACCTGATGCTCGTGCTCCTCGCCGCGCAAGAGGGCGAGTGGGACGACATCGACCAGATGGTGCGCGCGTTTCAGGGCGCGACGATGGCGTTGAAGACGTCGCCGGTGCCGGTCGTGGTGACGCCGGCCGGGCTCGCGCTCGGCGGTGGCTGCGAAATCGCCCTGCATGCGGACCGCGTGCAGGCGGCCGCGGAAACGTACATGGGCCTCGTCGAAGTCGGCGTCGGCCTCCTGCCGGCCGGCGGCGGCACGAAGGAAATGCTCCTGCGCACCGGCAACGCGCAGGCCTCGTTCGAGACGATCGGCTTCGCGAAGGTCAGCACGAGCGGCGACGAGGCACGGAAGATCGGCTACCTCCGCGACGTGGATGGCGTGACGATGAACCGCGATCGTCTGCTCGAGGATGCGAAAGCGGTGGCGCTGGCACGGGTGCGCGCAGGCTATCAGCCGCCGCAGCCGCGCACCGACATCGCGGTGGGCGGCGCGGATACCTTCGCGCTGCTCTCGCTCGGCGTGCATCTCGCCTGGCGCGCCGGCCGGATCAGCGACCACGACGCGCTCATCGGACGCAAGATCGCGCGCGTGCTCGCGGGCGGCGACAGCACGGCGCCCACGATCGTCACCGAACAACATCTGCTCGACCTCGAACGCGAAGGCTTCCTGAGTTTGTGCGGCGAAGCCAAAACGCTCGAGCGCATTGCCCATACGCTGAAGACCGGAAAGCCGCTCAGGAATTGAGATTGAGGCACTGATGACTGTTGAATTCCCCGGCCCCGCCGGGCGTATTGAAGGCCTGCTCGACGCGCCGGCCACGCCGCGCGCGGCGGTCGTGTTCGCGCATCCGCATCCGCTGCTCGGCGGCGGCGGCACGATGCACACCAAAGCCGTGTTTCAAGGATCGAAGGGATTGCAGCGCATCGGCTGCGCCGTGCTCCGGTTCAACTTCCGCGGCGTCGGCCGGAGCGAAGGCACGTTCGATCACGGCGTCGGCGAGCGCGGCGACTTCACGGCCGCCGTCGACTTCATCGCGGCGCGCTATCCGGGCCTGCCGATCTGGGCGGCCGGCTTTTCGTTCGGCTCGTGGGTCGCGCTCGAAGCCGGCGCGGTCGATCCGCGTGTGTCGGTATTGATCGGCATCGCGCCGCCGTGGGTGTTTCGCGGCGCCGTCGAGGGCGAACTGCGCACGAACTACGAGTGGCCGAACACGCTGGCCACCGAGAAACCGAAGTTCTTCGTGCAGGGTGAGAGTGACGAGATCTGCGCCGTGCAGGACATGTGGGCGTGGTACGCGAAGCTGCACGAACCGAAGGAACTGGTCGTGATCGACGCCGCGAATCATCTGTTCGACGGTCACACCGTGGAAGTGGGCGAAGCGCTCGAGGAACTCCTCGGAGATTACGAGTGACCGTATGAACAACGCCGTCATCGTTTCCGCAGTCCGCACGCCGGTCGGCAAGGCGCCGCGCGGCGTGTTTGCCACGACGCGCCCCGATGAGCTGGGGGCGCTTGTGCTGCGCGCCGCCCTCGATCGCGCGGCCGCCGGCGATGCTGCCCGCGCCGCGGCGATCGCGGCCGATGTCGAGGACGTGATCCTCGGCTGCGCGATGCCCGAAGCCGAGCAGGGCATGAACGTGGCGCGCATCGCGAGCCTGCGCGCGGGCATTCCGGTGACCGCCTCGGCGATGACGGTGAACCGCTTCTGCTCGTCCGGCCTGCAGGCCATCGCGCAGGCCGCCGAGCGCATCATGCTCGGCTACGGTCGCGTGATGCTGGCGGGCGGCACCGAGTCGATGAGCCTCGTGCCGATGGGCGGTCACAAGATCGCGCCCAATCCCGGTCTCGTGCGCGACTATCCCGACGTCTATCTCTCCACCGGCCTCGTCGCCGAGAATCACGCGCGCGAATCCTCGATCTCGCGCGAGGCGCAAGATGCCTTCGCGTTGCGCTCGCACCAGCGCGCGCTCGCCGCACAGGCCGCCGGCGCCTTCGATGCGGAGCTCGTGCCTGTGACGGCGGCCAGCGGCGTCGTCATCACCAAGGACGAAGGCCCGCGCGCCGACACGTCGCTCGACGCGCTCGCGAAACTGAAGCCCGCGTTTCACGTGTCGGGCACCGTCACGGCCGGTAACTCCTCGCAGATGAGTGACGGCGCAGCCGCTGTGCTACTCATGGACGAATCGCACGCGCGCGCGCTCGGTCTCACGCCACTCGCCCGCTTCATCGCCTACACCACCGCCGGCGTCGAGCCGGAGCGCTTCGGCATCGGTCCCGTCCCCGCCATCCAGAAACTGCTGGCGCGCACGGGCCTGTCGATCGACGACATCGATCTCGTGGAACTGAACGAAGCCTTCGCGGCGCAGGCCCTCGCCTGCACGCAGGCGCTGCCGATCGCCGACGACCGCCTCAACGTGCACGGCGGCGCGATCGCGCTCGGCCACCCGCTGGGGTGCACCGGCGCGCGCCTGACGGCCACGCTCGTCCACGCGCTCCATCGCCGCCAGGCGCGGTACGGCATCGTGAGCATGTGCGTCGGCGGCGGCATGGGCGCTGCGGGCCTGTTTGAACGAATCGCGTAAGACGTAAGAGTAAGAGAGGACCTGATATGTCGAACAACACGATGCGCAAAGGCGGCGACTGGCTGCTCATCGAGACGATGCCGGCGGATGTGCTGACACGGGAGCGTTTGAGCGACGAGCATCGGCTGATCCTCCAGACAGCCGACGAGTTCGCGCGCGGCGAGGTGGCGCCGGCCACGCCCGCCCTCGAACAAAAGCAGTGGGATCTGTCGAAAACACTGCTTCGCCGCGCCGGTGAACTCGGCCTCATCGGCACCGACACGCCCGAGGAGTACGGCGGCGTCGGGCTCGACAAAGCCGCCGCGGTCGTCGTCGGCGAAGCCATGGGACAGTGCGCGTCGTTCAGCACGACGTTCGGCGCGCAGACCGGCCTCACCGTGATTCCGCTCCTGTGCTTCGGGACGGAAGCGCAGAAGCAGAAATATCTGCCGAAGATCCTGTCGGGCGAATGGGTCGGCGCCTACTGCCTCAGCGAGTCCGGCTCCGGCTCCGACGCCCTCGGCGCGCGCGCGAAAGCGACGAAGGCCGCCGACGGCTCGTGGGTGCTCAACGGCGAGAAGATGTGGATCACGAACGGCGGCTTTGCCGACGTCTACATCGTGTTCGCGAAGGTCGGCGGCGAACACTTCTCCGCCTTCATCGTGGAGCGCAGCTTCCCCGGCGTGAGTTCGGGCAAGGAAGAACACAAGATGGGCCTGCACGGGTCCTCCACAACCCCGGTGATTCTGCAGGACGCGCGTGTGCCGGCCGAGAACCTGCTCGGCGACGTCGGCAAGGGCGCGAAGATCGCCTTCAACGTGCTGAACTACGGCCGCTTCAAGCTCGCCTCGATGTGCCTCGGTGGATCGAAGTCGGTGCTCGCCGAAGCGGTGAAGTACACGGCGACGCGACGTCAGTTCGGCCAGCCTCTGGCCTCGTTCGGCGCCATCCGCCACAAGGTCGGTGAGATGACGGCGCGCGTCTACGCGCTCGAGTCGATGCTGTATCGGACGACGGGTCTGATCGATCGCGCGATCGCGTCGGCGACCACCGGTACACATGCGGATCGCGCGCTGGCCGCCCTCGAGGAGTTCGCGATCGAAGCGTCAATCCTCAAGATAGCCGGCTCGGAACTCTCCGACTTCATCGTCGATGAGAACGTGCAGATGCACGGCGGCAACGGCTTCGTGCACGACTACCCGGCCGAAGGGCACTACCGCGATGCGCGCGTAAACCGCATCTTCGAAGGCACGAACGAGATCAACCGGCTGCTCGTGCCGGGCATGCTGATGAAGCGCGCGCTCAAGGGCGGATTGCCATTGATTCCCGCGGCTCAGCAACTGCAGACCGAACTGATCAGCGCCACGGTGATGGGACTCTTCGGCGGCAAGAAGGATGAGATCGCCGAAGCCGTGGCGGGCATGAAGAAGGTGGCGATCGCGGTACTCGGCCTCGCGATGCAGAAGTACCGCGCGGAGGTCGACAAGGAGCAGGAAATACTGATGTTGGCCGCCGACATCATCACCGACACCTTCGCCGCCGAAAGCGCCTTCCTCCGCGCCGAGGCGCAGGCCACGCCGTTGCACAAGACGGCGGCGGCCGTGATCGTGCACGACGCCGCGCTCCGGGTGGAAGCGAACGCGAAGACGGCCCTGCCCGTGCTCTGCAGTGGCGACACCCTGAAAGTCATGCAGAGCGCGCTGCGGAAGCTGCTCAAGACCCCGGTGGTGAACACCATCGAGGCCCGACGCGCGCTCTCCGACGCAGCCTACGAGAAGAAGGGCTACGCGTTCGTGTGAGAATGACAGCGATGCGTCGACGCGCTCTCTTGTCGCTTCTTCCCGTGGCCGTCATCGCCACTGCGGTGGCGTGCACCTCCGGGCCGCCGCCGCCCGACGATGGCCCGTATCGCGCCACGATCGACCGTCTGCGCGCCGACAACAACGCGTTCTTCAAGAGCAAAGACAGTCCGCTGCCGGCCGACAAGGTCGCGACGTTCACGGCGTTGGCCTACTTTCCGATCGATGAGTCGTACCGTGTGCCGGCGCGTCTCGAAGTCAGCACCGTCGATCGCGCGACCGTGCTCGAACTGCCGCAGAGCCACACGACCGAGAAGCGCAAGGTGCGTCGCATCGGCGTGCTGCACTTCACGCTCCCGTCGGCCGGCGCAGGCGAGCTCACGCTCACCGCATTCAGCGAAGTCGACGCGCCGGACATGAACCGTCTCTTCGTGCCGTTCACGGATGCCACGAGCGGCAAGGAGACCTACGGCGGCGGACGCTATCTCGAGCTCACGCGCACCCCGACCGGGCTCTACGATCTCGATTTCAATCGCGCCTATCACCCCTACTGCGTGTTCAACCCCGGGTATGAATGCCCGGTCCCCCCGCGCGAGAACCGTCTCATCACCGCCGTACGCGCCGGCGAACGTCTGCAATGACCGCCACCATCGGGCGGTCCTGCGGCGCGTGAGCGCAACGGCCACTTCCCACGCACACCCCGCGCACATTCCCGCACTCGATGCTCTCCGGGGCATCGCGGCGTGCGTGGTCGTGGCGTCGCATGTGCTGGCCACGCTGCGCGTGCCCGGCTCCTGGCCGGCTGCGTTCGAGCACTGGCTGCTCCGGTCGCCGCTGGCGCCATTGGTCGCCGGCCACGAGGCGGTCATCCTGTTCTTCCTGATCAGCGGCGCGGTCCTGTCTCTGCCGGCGGTGACCGGTACTCCCCGGCCGCCGCGCGTGTTTCTGATCCGGCGCGTCTGCCGACTGTATCCGGCCTATCTCGCCGCGCTGACGCTGGCCGTGCTGTGTGCCTGGGGGTGGCCCGCGACGGATGATGCCCGCTTCAGCGCCTGGTTCAATGCGGTCGGACGCCCCGGCGTCGACGCGGCGGTGATCGCGCAGCACGTCCTGCTGATCGGACTGTTCGCCAACACCGCACTCATTCCCGTGCTGTGGTCGCTCGTGCATGAGATGCGGCTGTCGCTCGTGTTTCCGTGGCTGTCGCCGATCGCGATGCGTCAGTCGTCGGCGCGCCTGATCACGACGGGCCTCACGCTGGCCGTCACGGGCGCCTTGCTCGAGCGGGTCGCCGCGAAGTACTGGCCGCACATCGATCTCGGAACGACGCTCATCGCCGCGTCGGCCATGGTGGCCGGCGCGCTGTTCGCGCGTCACCGCACTGCGGTGGCCGCGTGGTATCGGCGAACGTCACCAAGCACGCGCGTGGCGATGTGGTTGGCAGGCTGGCTGCTCTATGGATTGGGGAGCCAGCTGCCCGGGCCCGCCTACTTCTTCCGGGATATCCCGATCGCGATCGGCAGCTGGCTGCTCGTCTCATGTGCCGCAAGCTCGGTGCGCATCGGCGAACACCTGCGCGGCGGCGTGTGGCAGTGGATCGGCGCGCGCGCGTACAGCCTGTACCTGCTCCACACCATCGTGCTGATCACCGTGCTGCGCGCCGGCGTCGGCCGTGCGCCGATGGGCGTGCTCGTCGTCTCGGCAGTCGCCGTGACCATCGTCATGGCGGACGCCGCCTACCGCTGGATCGAACGCCCGGGCATCGCGCTCGGGCGCCGCCTCACGAGCACCGGCGCGTCAGAGCAGTGACAACAGGTACTCGCCGTACTCACCGCCGCGGAACGCCGCCGCGAGCGTACGGAGCTGGGTCGCGTCGATGAACCCGTTGCGATACGCGATCTCTTCCGGGCAGGCGATCTTCAGTCCCTGCCGCCGTTCGATGATCTCGATGAACTGACTGGCTTCGAGCAGCGACGCGTGCGTGCCCGTGTCGAGCCACGCGTAGCCGCGGCCCATCACTTCGACGTGCAACTCACCGCGATCGAGGTAGCAGCGGTTGAGATCGGTGATCTCCAACTCACCGCGCGCCGACGGCTTCAATGCCGCCGCGAATTCCGCGGCGCGGCCATCGTAGAAATACAACCCCGTCACCGCAAAGTTCGACTTCGGCTGCTTCGGCTTCTCCTCGATCGACCGCGCGCGGCCCTCCGCATCGAAGTCGACGACGCCGTACCGCTCGGGGTCGGTGACGTGATACGCAAACACCGTGGCGCCGCTCGCGCGCGACTCCGCCGAGTGCAGGAGCTGCGGCAGCTTGTCGCCGTGGAACACGTTGTCACCGAGAATCAGCACGGAGGGATCCGTGCCGACGAAGTCGCGGCCGATGATGAACGCCTGCGCGAGTCCGCCCGGGTCGGGCTGCACGGCGTACTGCAGCCGCATGCCCCACTCCGCACCGTCGCCCAGCAGGCGCTCGAATGCCGGGGTATCGCGCGGTGTGGAGATGATCAGGATGTCGCGGATGCCCGCGAGCATCAGCGTGCTCAGCGGGTAATAGATCATCGGCTTGTCGTAAATCGGCAGCAGCTGCTTCGACAGCGCCTTGGTGGCCGGATAGAGGCGCGTGCCCGCGCCGCCAGCCAGAATGATGCCTCGTCTCGCCATGCCTAGTATTGTAGATGGACCCATGCCCGTGATTTTCGACTTCGATGGCGTGATCGCCGACACCGAGAAGCTGCACTTCGAGGCGTCGCGTGTGGTCCTCGCAGAACTCGGCGTGCCGCTCGACCAGGCGCGCTACTACACGTCGTATCTCGGCTACAGCGATCGCGATCTGGCCGTCGCGGCCGCGACCGACCACGGCCTCGGCGACTCGCCCACGCTCAACGACTTCGTGGCGGCCTTCATCGCACGCAAGTCCGTGGCCTTCGAGGCCCTGATGACCTCCGGGGCCGTGCTGTTTCCCGGCGCCTCGGCCTGCATCCGCGCCCTCGCGTCGGACTTTCCGCTCGCCATCGCCTCCGGATCGTTCCGCCACGAGATCGAGCGCGTGCTCGACGGCGCCGGTCTCCGCAGCGCCTTCTCCGCCATCGTCGGCGCGGATGACGCCGACCGGCACAAGCCGCATCCGGCCCCGTACCTCGAGGCTGCGAGACGCTTGCAGGTCCACCCGATCGACTGTGTAGCGATCGAGGATTCCATGTGGGGACTCGACTCGGCGCGTGCCGCCGGCATGAAGACCATCGCCGTGACCACGACGTATCCCGCCACACAACTGACGGCCGACCGCATCGTCGGTTCGCTGGCCGACGTGACTCCGGAGATAATCCGGTCGGTCCTGCATGGATAGCCGCGAAGCCGAATCGATCTACCTGCTGAGAGAAGCCTATCGGGCGTTCCCGCGGCTGGCGATGCTCTGGAGCATCGGCAAGGATTCGACCGTCCTGCTCTGGCTGGCGCGCAAGGCGTTTCTCGGACGCGTGCCCTTTCCGCTCATTCATATCGACACGTCCTTCAAGCTGCCCGAGATGCTGACGTGGCGCGACCGCGTCGTGCGGGAGTGGGGTCTCGAGTTGATGGTGGCGCGCAACGAGGTCGCACTGGCCGCGCGACAGACGTTTCCCGATGGGCGCCGCTCAGTCAGGATCCGCGCGCGAGCGTGTTCTTCCATGTGCGCAGAGGCGCGCCGACCGCCGACGAGGAAGCGGCGATGCTGCCGACGCTGCGTCAGACGTTGCGTGAAGTCGACGCGTCGCTGCCCGTCATCCGGATGGAAACGCGCACGCAGTACGCGGACCGGAACTTCATGCTGGCGATCATCCGCGTGGGCGCGGGTATCTTCGGCGTGTTCGGCGTGGTCGCGCTCATCCTTGCCTCGATCGGCGTCTACGGCGTGAAGAGCTACATCGTCTCGCGCCGCACGCGGGAGATCGGCATCCGCATGGCGCTCGGCGCCACGCCGCAGAGTGTGGTGTCGTTGATCGTGCGCGAGGGCGTGATGCTGTCGGTGATCGGCCTCAGCATCGGTCTCGGCCTGTCGGTGCTCGTGGCGCAGGGGCTGAAGAGCCTGCTGTTCCAGGCCAACGCGATCGATCCGCTGACCACCGGCGCCGCGCTCCTCGTGCTGGTCGGCGCCGTGCTCGCGGCGAGTTGGATCCCGGCGCGCCGCGCCACGAAAGTCGCGCCCGTGAGCGCGCTGCGTTCGAACTAGCGAGCGACGCGCGCGTGAAGCGCATGCCGGAGCCGCCTACAATGAAGTGTCATCGTGGCGACTCCGGCGTTCGACGCGTTCATCAATGATCTGCGCGCGCGGCTGCACCAGCCGCTGCCGGGTGTGCCCGCGCAGGCACGTTTCTCTCCGCGCCCCCCGCGCCACGATCCGTTCGATCTGAATATCCCCGCCAACGCGCGGCCCGCCGCCGCGCTGATCCTGCTCTACCCGCACGCGGACGGCGTGGCCCTGCCGCTCACGGTGCGCCGCGCCGACCTGCCACAGCATGCCGGCCAGATCAGCTTGCCGGGCGGCCGCCTTGATCCGGGGGAGAGCGCCGAAGCGGCGGCCCTCCGCGAAGCCGAGGAAGAAATCGGCGTCGATCCCGCCCGGATCGAGATCCTCGGCGCGCTGACCCCGCTCTACGTGATGGTCAGCCGTTTCGTCGTCACGCCCTTTGTCGGCGTCGTCGACGCGCGGCCCGACTTCCGGATCGCGGAGAGCGAGGTCGCCGAATTGCTCGAAGCCCCGGTGAACGTGCTGGGGGACCGGAACCGGCTTCGGTGGGGCCATCGCACCCGAGAGGGCTACCTGATCGACTTCCCCTACTTCGACTTCACCGGTCACCAGGTGTGGGGGGCGACGGCGATGATGCTCGGCGAGTTCCTGTCGCTGGTGGACGCAGACTTCGGTCCCCCGCCGCATCCACCGACCAGCCGTTCCTGAACCTCTCTGCGCAGGGCGCGTGACGAGCGCGTCTTCGTTGGTAGAGTCATAGTTGCGACACCTTTCAGAACACGGCGGCGCATCCGGCACGTGCCGGTGCGGCGGCGTTCTGTCGCGAGGCGGATCCGATGATGCGGCGCGCAATGCGGTTGATGACGTGGATGTGGTTGTTCGTGGCGGTGGCCGTGCAGGCCTCGCCGGAGCAAAGCCAGGGACTGCGCGTGTTGAGCGCGAGCCCGACCGGCGCGATCGAGCAGAGCTCGGACGCCAACGAGATTCGCGTGATCTTCTCGGAACCGATGGTGCCGCTCGGCCGCGTGCCGGCGAATCCCTCCGTGCCGTGGGCCACGATCACGCCGGCGGTGAAAGGCGCGTTCCGCTGGTCGGGCTCCACCGTGCTCGTGTTCACGCCCGATCCGGCGACGCCGCTGGCCAACTCCACGCGCTACACGATGACGATTGCCGCGACGGCCACGAGCGCCTCGGGGCAAACGCTCGGCACGCCGTACTCGTTCTCGTTCACGACGCCGACCGTGAAGATCACGTCGGCGATGTACTACCGCAAGAACGGCACGGTGAACTCGCCCGCCGTCATCCTCATGCGCTTCAATCAGCCGGTGCGGAGCGCCGACATCCTGGCACATCTCACGGTGCGTCAGGCGCCGCACGAATGGGAACCGCCGACGCTCAGCGACGAGGGCAAGAAGCGGCTCGCCGCCGCGGACCCGACGGCGCTCCAGAAGTTCAACGCGAAAGTGGCGGCCGTGAAGGCGGTGGCCTCGTCGACGACGGCATTCCCGGTGCGCGCGGCGGCCGACTGGGACAAGAAACTCGCGCCGGCGTCGCCGGATCTCGTGGTGATCGAAACGACGGCGGCGCCGCCGGCCGAAGCGCATCTCGCGCTCACGCTCGACGCGCGCGTGCCGGCGCCGGGCGGCAACCAGACGCCCGGGCAGCCGCAGCAGACGGTCGTCGAACTCGAGCACGCCTTCATGAGCCCGACGCTGACCTGCACGAGCGCGTGCAGTCCGTCCGACATGAATGCGCTCGAGTTTCGCGCACCGGTCGCGGCCGCGGCCCTCGGCAAGGCCCTGACGATCCGCGATGTGACCTCGGTCACGCGCGAGACGCCCGTCGCGAAATCATCGAAGCCGGTCTCGCCGCCGACCGATGCGACGACGATGCTGAACATCGAAGACGCGGGTTACGACCGGCAGCCGCCGGCCACGACCTGGGTGTTGCGTCTCGATCCCACACTCACGGCCGCCGATGGGCAGACGCTGGGCTATCCGTGGCTCGATGTGGTCGAGAACTACCGTGAAGACGCGTTCGTGAGTTTCGGTGACGGTCATGGCGTGTGGGAAACCGGCGGCGGTTCGCAGCTGCCGTTCTATGCGCGGAACTTCCAGACCGTGACGCAGTGGCTGCAGAAGCTCACGCCGGCCGACCTCATGCCGCGCATCCGCGCCTTGCAGGAGAAGGACTTCCGCCTCACGCCGGCGGGCGCCGGCACGACGCGCCGGCTCACCGCGCGCACCGACGCGATTCAGTCGCACGGCCTCGACATCTCGAGCGTGCTGACCAACGGCACGGGGCTCGCGTGGGTCGCGGTGAAGCCCGGACAGACGCTGACCAAGGCGAAGCCGATCTCCACCGATCCGCGGTCGACCGTGGTGCAGGTGACCAATCTCGGCATCACGGTGAAGGACAGCCCGCAGTCGACGCTCGTGTTCGTCACACGTCTCGACAACGGTCAGCCGGTGGCCGACGCGAAGGTCACGATCGTCACGCTCGACAACAAGCAGGTGTGGACCGGCACGACCAATGGCGACGGCGTGGCGCTGTCACCGGCGCTCGCGATCCGCAAACCCGGCGACGACTGGATGGACTTCTCGTATCTGGTCACGGCGGAGAAGAACGGCGACATCGCCTACGTGTGCAACACGTGGAATGAGGGCATCGAGCCCTGGTCGTTCAACATCACGTATTCGCTCTGGGAGAACACGAACATCCTGCGCGGATCGGTCTTCACCGATCGCGGCGTCTACAAGATCGGCGAAGACGTGCACTTCAAGGCGATTCTGCGCCACGACACGCCGGCCGGCATCTCGATGATCCCGCCGGGCACAAGCCTGCAGGTCAACGTGACCGACGCCCGCGGCAAGACCGTCGACACGCGCACGGTGACCACCAGCCGCTGGAGCAGCGCGGAGTGGACGTGGACGGTGCCGGCCGGGTCCACGCTCGGCGGGTACACGGTTCGGATCAAGACGCCGACGGCGCCGCGTGCCGCGAATACGCCGGCGACCGAAGCCGATTGGCTGAAGTCGGTTGGCGGCGACTTCCTCGTCGCGGCGTATCGCAAGCCTGATTTCCGCGTGGACGTCGCGGTGAAGCCGGGCGGGGCCGGACAGGCGCTCGCGGGCGCGCCGCTGCAGGCGTCCCTCACGGCGAAGTACCTCTTCGGCGGCCTGATGTCGAAGCGCCCGGTGACGTGGTCGTTGAAGCGCATGCCGACCACATCGATCCCGGGCGCGATCACGGACAAGTTCTCGCTCGATGACTATGCGTTCGGCTACGAGCCGGAGCGCTTCGACGAGTCTCCGACGAACGCAAATCTCGCCGGCGCCACGGTGGCGCTCGACGCGCAGGGCGCGTTGACGGTCTCGCTCCCGACCGAGGCGAAGACGGATCGCGCGTATCAATACACGTTCGAAGGCGACGTCGAAGACATCTCGCGTCAGCACATCGCCAACCGCGCGTCGGTCGTGCTGCATCCGGCTCCGTGGTACATCGGCCTGCGGCGTCCCGCGTCGTTCATCGACGCCAAGGCTGGCGCCTCGATCGACATCGTCGCGGCCGGCCTCAACGGCGCGACAGTGCCGGGTGTGAATGTGAAGGTCTCGCTCGTGCGCGTGCAGTACAGCTCGGTGCGCCGCGCCGAGGGCGGCAACTTCTTCCACTGGGAAACAGAGAAGAAGGAAGTGCCGTCCGGTGAATGGACGGTGACCACGGCGACGACGCCGAAGGCCCTCCAGATGCCGACCACCGAGGGCGGCTTCTACGAAGTGCACGCGGTGGCGACCGACGCGGCGGGCCACACGACGCGCACGGATCTCTCGTTCTACGCGCTCGGCAATGGCTACACGGCGTGGGAGCGCTACGACCACAACCGCATCGACCTCACGCCGGAGCACAAGACGTGGAAGCCGGGCGAGAACGCCCGCATCATGATCAAGTCGCCGTGGGAATCGGCGACGGCGCTCCTTACCGTGGAGCGCGAAGGCATTCGCAGCGTGAAGCGCTTCACGCTCACGTCGACGCAGCAGACCGTCGAAGTGCCGCTCACCGAGAAGGACATTCCGAACGTCTACGTGTCGGTGCTGCTCATCAAGGGCCGCACGGCGCAGCCGGCGACCATCGAGATTCCGAAGACCACGCCCGGCTCGACGGCAACGGGCGCCGATGAATCCGACCCGGGCAAGCCGCAGTTCCGGCTCGGATACACGGAGCTGCGCGTCGAAGATGCGACCAAGACGCTGGCCGTGAAAGTTGCCGCCGACCGCGCCGAATACCGGCCGGCGACGAGCGCGAAGGTCTCGGTGAACCTGAAGGATGCCGCCGGCAAGGCGGCGACCGGCGAAGTGACGCTGTGGGCCGTGGACGTCGGCGTGTTGTCGCTCACCGACTACCGCGCGCCGAACGTGCGCTCGGATGTCTATCGCGAGAAGGCCAATCAGGTCATGACGGCCGATTCACGCCAGCGCATCATCAGCCGCCGCGTGCTCACGCCGAAGGGCGCCGCGGAAGGCGGTGGCGGCGGCATGGACGGCGCCAGCAACGCGCGCAAGGACTTCCGCCCGCTCGCCTTCTGGCTCGGCTCGGTCGTCACCGATCGCGATGGCAACGCCACCACCACCGTCACGCTGCCGGAAGCGCTGACGTCGTACCGCATCATGGCCGTTGCCGGCGATGAGGCCTCGCGCTTCGGCTCGGGCGAAGCCGAGATTCGCGTGGCGAAGCCGATCACACTCCTGCCGAATTTCCCGCGCTTCCTCTCGACGGGCGACAACGCGACGTTCGGCGCCACGGTGACCAACCTCACCGGCAAGGCCGGGGATGTCGTCGTCACCATCAAGAGCGCAGGACCGTCGCTGGCGTTTGCCACGAGCACCAAGACGGTGCGGCTCGACGCCGGCGCGAGCACGGAAGTGCGCTTCGATGCGGCAACCGGACCAGCCGGCGCCCCGCGTGTGCAGATGACGGCGAAGCTCGGCAATGACGACGATGCGTTCGAAGTGGTGTTGCCGGTGCAGAGCTATTCGCACCTCGAAACCGTCGGCGCGTTTGGCGACACAGATGGCAAGGCCACGCAGCCGGTGGAGTTGCCGAAGGGCGTGGCCACGGACGTGGGTGGCCTGGAGGTCGCGCTGTCATCGACGGCCCTGGTCGGCCTCACGGAGAGCGTGCGCTACCTCAACGAGTACGGCTTCCTCTGCACCGAACAGCGCGCGTCGCGCGCGCTCGGCTCGCTGCTCGCGGCCGATCTCGGCACGGCGTTCGCGATCGGCGCCACCACGCCGGCGCAGTACAAGTCGCAGGCTGAGTCGCTGCTGAAGGAACTGCGCAACGCGCAGTGCCCCGACGGCGGCTTCGCGCTGTGGCCGGGACGCTGCTCGACGCAGAGCGCGTACCTCACGGCCTATGTGCTGCACGTGATGAAGGTCGGCGAGTCGCTCGGCGTGGCGACGGACACGGACGTCACGAAGGGCGCGCTCGATTACCTCGACAGTCAGCTCAAGGAAGCGATGCCGCGTGACGTGACGTGGCAGCCGGTGTGGGGCGCCATGCAGGCCTTCAGCGTGAAGGTCCTCACGGAATACGGCCGCAACCAGGACTCGAACATCACGCGCCTTGTCGGCATCGCGAATCGGTTGCCGGTGTTCGCGCTGTCGTACCTCGGCGATGCGCTTTCGACCGCGAAGGATCGCGGGCCGCGCTATCAAGATGTGGTCCGCCGCATCACGAACGCCGTTAGGGTGGAAGGTGACCAGGCGCACGTCGAGGAGATCGATCAAGACTCGCTCGGCTGGCTCTGGAACTCGAACATCCGCGCGACGGCGATCGTGCTCGACGGCCTCGTGAGCCGCGGCGACAACGCCGAGCTCGTGCCGTCGCTCGTGCGCTGGCTCACCACTGCGCGCACCCGCGGCCGCTGGGGCAACACGCAGGAGAACGCGCACGCGCTCCTCGCGTTCGTGAGCTACTACAAGAAGTTCGAGGCGACGCCGCCGAACATGACGGCCACCGTGCAGCTCGGCACGAAGACCCTCGGCACCGCCACCTTCCAGGGCCGCAGCACCACCGCAGCCGCACCGATCCGGTTGTCGATGGCGGACCTGCTCGCGTCCACCGCGCCTGCCGCGCTGTCGGTGAGCCGCACGGGCGATGGCCGCGTCTACTTCGCCACGCGCCTGCAGTACGCGCCGCAAGGTCCGCAGCCCGCGCTCGAACAAGGCATGCGCATCGAGCGGCACTACGAGAAGTTCGTCGAGTCGGGCTCGAGCCCGGCGGCCACATCGTTCGCGGCCGGCGATCTCGTGCGCGTCACGCTGAAAGTCACGCTCCCGAAGGAAGCCCGCTACGTCGCCGTCGTCGACCCGATCGCGGCCGGCTTCGAACCGGTCGACGGCTTCTTCCGAACGACCGCGCAGAACCTCGCGCAGAACGCGTCGGACGACGACATGCAGACGACGTGGATGACGTGGATGCAGCGCGGCGGCTTCGATCATGTGGAGCGCGCGGACGACCGCGTGCAGCTCTACGCGACGCGGCTCAGCAGCGGCAGCCACGAGTTCTCGTACATCGTCCGCGCGACCACTGCGGGCGCTTTCGTGGCGCCGGCGGCCACCGCCGAGCAGATGTATGCGCCGGAAGTGTTTGGCCGCTCGGTGCCGGCCGCGATCACGATCAAGTAAATGACCCGCCGCACCCGCTTCGCGCTCGGCGGCGCCCTCGTCACGGGCGTCATCGGGCTCGGGGTGTGGCTGCGCTGCGGCCCGCTGCCGCCCGGGCTGCTCGATCCGCACGAGACGCCATCCCTCACGGTGGTCGACCGGCGCGGTGAGGTGCTCTACGAAGCGCGCTCTTCACTCGGCACGCGCGGCAGCGCCCTGCGCCCGGAGGACGTGCCGCCGCTCATGCGCGACGCCACGATCGCCGCCGAGGACGTGCGGTTCCGCCGTCACATCGGCGTCGATCCCATCGCGATCGTGCGCGCGGCGTGGAAGGACCTGCGCGCGCGCCGCATCGTGGAAGGCGGATCGACGATCACCCAGCAGGTGGCGGAGCTGCTGCTGAAGCAGCAGAACGGCGGCTACCGGCGCGGATGGTGGGCGAAGGCGCGCGAGGCGGTGATCGCGCTGCGGCTCGAGCATCGGCTGTCGAAGGACGAGATCCTGGCGCGCTATCTGTCGCTCGCGCCGTACGGCAACCAGATCACCGGCGCGGCGCGCGCCAGCGACGCCTATTTCGGCCGGCCGCTCGAGTCGCTGACGGTGGCCGAGTCGGCGTTTCTCGC
>CAYFLU010000049.1:0-20194 GCA_964343975.1 uncultured Solibacteraceae bacterium | reverse complement strand
ATGGTACTGCGTGGGTAACTGCGTGGGAGAGTAGGTCACTGCCGGGATTATTTTTGAGGCCGAGCTGAGAGTTTCAGCTCGGCCTTTTTTTTGTCCTTTCGGACTAGCCTAATCTCGAGCGATACCCATCCTAAAGCGGAGCTCTTAAGCAAGAACGGTTAAGAAAACCACTTGTATCGAGGTCAATTATCGGTATATAGGTAAATAGGAAGTGTTTTGCCTATTTGGAGGCCCTCGTGAACGTATCTTCGTGGGTCGTGACTCAGCCCAACCAACCCATGGAGCTCAGCTGGCGCACCGAGGTACCTGCGCCAGGAGAGGCTCTGGTTCAGGTTGTTGGTTGCGGAGTGTGCCACACCGACCTCGGCTACTTCTTCGAAGGCGTCCCAACCCGCCATTCCTTTCCACTCACGCTTGGGCACGAGATTTCCGGAATTGTCGTTGAATGCGGTGAGGGCGCTGAAGCATGGCTGGGGCAGCATGTGGTCGTGCCAGCCGTCCTCCCGTGCGGAACCTGCCCAGCCTGCCAAGCCGGCCGGGGACATATTTGTCCGCGTCAGATCTTTCCCGGCAATGACGTGCACGGAGGATTCGCCAGTCACGTTCGCGTCCCTGCCCGAGGACTCTGCGCCGTGCCGGCACTCGACGACCCCATCCAGAATCCAGCTGGTGTTCGCCTCGACGCGCTCGCTGTAGTTGCCGACGCGGTGTCGACCCCCTTCTCCGCCATTTCACGGGCGGATCTTCGACCTGGCGATCTGGCTGTGTGGATTGGTGCGGGCGGTGTCGGCGGCTTCGGTGTGCAGATCTCGGCCGCCCTCGGGGCGCATGTGCTTGCTATCGATATCAACCAGACGAAGCTCGACAGCCTGGCCCAATATGGCGCCTCTCTTACGATCAATTCAGCGGTCACGGATGTGAAGTCGATACGGCGGCGGGTCCGTGAGTTTGCGGAATCCCACTCAGTGCCGCCTTGGCGGTACCGAATTTTCGAATCATCTGGCCACCCGGCCGGCCAGTCACTGGCCTGGGCACTGCTCGCGCACGGCGCCGTGCTTTCCGTTGTCGGCTTCACCCCGCTGTCAGTCGAAATCCGACTTTCAAACCTGATGGCATTCGACGGCACGGCCCAAGGTAACTGGGGATGCCTGCCCGAGCTTTATCCGCAGGTGGTCGACCTCGTGCTGGCAGGCAAGGTGGTCCTTGAGCCCTTCATCGATCGCCGGCCGATGTCGACAATCAACGACGTCTTCCAAGAGCTCCATCACGGCGCAGTTTCTGGCCGGATCGTTCTGATTCCAGACGCGGCAACCACAGCCCAAGAGGTGCCATGACACACAAAGATCACACTCTGACCCCTTGGACTGATTGTCCTGGGCTCCTGTACGAAGAACATCCACTGCGGTCTCCCGCCGGCGATGCCGTTCCCGGGCTCCACGTCGTCAAGATCACGCTGAACAACCCCGGCCAATTCAACTCGTACACGACGGAAATGGTGAAAGGCGTGATCCTCGGCATGCGACGCGCGTCGGCGGACCGAGGTGCGGTGGCGGTGATCTTCACCGGCGCTGGTGATCGCGCATTCTGCACGGGCGGGAACACCAAGGAATACGCCGAGTACTACGCCGGCCGTCCGGAGGAGTATCGCCAGTACATGCGACTCTTCAATGACATGGTGAGCGCCATTCTCATGTGCGACAAGCCCGTCATCTGTCGGGTGAACGGGATGCGCATTGCCGGCGGACAGGAAATTGGCATGGCCTGCGACTTCACCGTTGCGCAGGATCTTGCGGTGTTTGGCCAGGCTGGACCGCGTCATGGCTCCGCTCCAGACGGCGGCAGCACAGATTTTCTCCCCCTCTTCGTCGGGGCCGAGGCAGCGATGGAGAGTTGTACCCTCTGCGAGCAGTGGAGTGCCTACAAGGCGGCTCGTCTCGGCCTCGTCACCAAAGTTGTCCCTGCCCTCATAGTCGACGGCCAGAGCGTGCCGAATCCCCTCGTGATCACAGATCGCTACGTCGACGCTGGGCAGATCGTCTACGGTGACTTCAAGACGGGGGCAGAGCGTGAGGCCGGCCGCAGTCTCCTTGGCCGCGGTCAGATCGATTTGACCGCGCTCGATCGTGAGGTCGACGCGTTGGTGTTCAAACTCGCCAACACGATGCCAGGGTGCCTGTCGAAGACGCTCGAGAGCGTGCGAAAGCACAAGCTCGAGCACTGGGACCGCAACAAGGAGAGCAATCGCGCGTGGCTTGGTCTGAACATGATGACCGAGGCACGCGCTGGGTTTCGGGCGTTCAACGAAGGCAGCAAGGCGTGTCGAGAAGCCGACTTCCTTCTACTCCGACGTCGGCTGGCGGACGGGGCTGTGTGGAACGACGACCTTGTGACGGAGATTCTTGCGAAGGCTCACGGCAGGGGGTAGATATCAATGGCCAACGACATCGTCTCCGCTCCGGCGATCACCATTCGCGCGCTCACGCCCCATGACCTTTCGGCCGTTTCAGAGATCGATGCGGTTCAGACCGGGGAACGTAAACCGGCGTATTGGAAGCGCATCTTCAAGGACTTCACCGGGCACGACACACCTCGTGATCGTGTTGGTGTCGTGGCTGAAGCCGATGGCGTGATCGTGGGCTTCCTCTTTGGTGACGTTCGCGCCTTTGAGTTCGGATCGGAACCGTGTGGTTGGATTCTTGAAATCGGCGTCGATCCGGCGCATACCCGAGCGGGCATCGCCTCCGCTCTCCTGGCCGAAGGCTGCCGCCGCCTTCGCGCGACAGGCGTGGCCGTTGTGCGGACGATGGTTCGTCGAAACAACATTCCCGTTCTGACCTTCTTTCGGACGAATGGCTTCTCCGGTGGGCCGTACGTGCAGCTCGAATTGCCGGCCGACGACGAGTAGAGACATATGGCTGACGTGGCGGTGCAGGAACTTCACGACGGCAGCGTCTGGCGAGTGACGTTCGCCAACGGCAAAGGCAACGTGCTCGACGTCGAGGGCATGCGGAAACTGGCCGAGGTGTTTCGCCGAGCGGCGGCTGCGCCTGCGCTGAAGGCGATCTGCCTTGAAGGCGAGGGGAAGCACTTCTCCTTCGGCGCCTCTGTGCAGGAACACCTGCCCGGAGAGGTCGAAGGCATGTTTGCCACATTCCGGGAACTGGTCTTCGCAATCCTTGAGTCCTCGATCTTCACCATTGCGGCAGTACGAGGGCAGTGCCTTGGCGGCGGACTCGAAGTTGTCACGCTTTGTCACTGCGTGATCGCCCATCCTGACGCCATGTTCGGACAGCCAGAGATCGTGTTGGGAGTGTTTGCGCCCGTGGGGTCGCTTGCGTTGACCGACCGCATCGGTCGGGCGAACGCCGAAGACCTCTGCCTCACGGGGCGCTCGATTGACGCCGGCGTGGCTCACGGGATGGGAATCGTCACGGAAATTCACGAGCAACCTGCCGACGCCGCCGTGGCATGGGCCGTCGAGCAGCTCTCCCGTCACTCTGCCTTGAGTCTCCGCCACGCCGTTCGCGCGATACGCGCAGATTTAACCCTGAAACTTCGAGCGGAACTGCCGGCGCTCGAGGCCCAGTACCTGAACGAGTTGATGCGCACCTCAGACGCGGTGGAAGGCCTGAACGCGTTTCTGGAGAAGCGCACGCCCGTGTGGAGGAATGCATGACCGACGCATCAGGGACACTCGCGGGCATCGTCGAGCGCGCAGACGCCATCTATCGCGACTACTCGCTGCCGACGGTCCGCGACTGGAAGGCCCGGACCGGCGGGCTGGCGGTGGGATTCATGCCGATCTACGTGCCGTGCGAGATCCTGCACGCGCAGGGTGTCTTACCTGTCGGCATGATGGGGGCACGAGATGACCTCGAGATCATCAAGGGCGATGCCTACTATCAGTCGTATATCTGTCACATCCCGCGAAGCACGATCGAACTGGGCCTGAGTGGCCGGATCGACTGTCTCGACGGCATGTTGTTTCCCGCGATCTGCGACGTCATCCGGAACCTCTCCGGCATGTGGCAGATGCTCTTCCCAAGCAAGCTCGTGCGCTATCTCGACGTCCCTCAGAACTTCGAGCCCGAGATTGGCGGTCGATTCTATCGGCATGAGCTCGAGGACTTGGCGCAGTCGCTTGCTGACCGCGGCGCTCGACCGTACGACCCCGAGGCCCTTCGGGCCTCGATCGCCGTCTACAACGCCCTGCGCAGTGAGGTTCGCGGTCTGTACGCGCTTCGGGCGCGAGAGCCGTGGAAGGTGCCCACGTCGGAGTTGTATCTGCTCTTGCGTGCAAGTCTGGTCATTCCTGCCGAAGATGCCGTTGTCATGTTCCGCCAGTATCGCCAGCTCGTGTCGGCCGACACGTCGAGAACGCCCCTCGATCAGGCGCGGGTGATGCTGACCGGCTCCTTCTGTGAACAACCGCCGATCGGCCTGATCCGCACCCTTGAGCGCGCCGGTTGCTACATCGTCGACGACGACTTCGTGCAGGTGCACCGGTTCATCCAGTCTGACATTCCTACAGATGGCGATCCGCTGGAGCAGCTGGTCCGGGCATTTCTCTCGGACGCCATGGCGAGCCCCACGCGTTACATCGACAAGGGCGTCAAGGGCGCCGATCTGGTCTTGCGCGTACAGCGGAGCCAGGCCGAAGGCGTGCTGTTCTGCGCGCCGAGTTTCTGTGATCCGGCCTTGCTCGATCAACCGATGGCCGTTCGTGCGATCGAGGCGCAGCAGGTGCCGTGGACCGCCTTCAAATACGCGGAGAACACCGGGCAGTTTCAGGTGATTCGCGAGCAGGCTGGAACATTTGCGGATTCGATCAAGCTGTGGAGCCCCGCATGACGCAATCTACCGAACCACGCAAGGACGACAGTCAGGTACGTCAGAAGGAGATGATCGCCCGGCACTTTGATCGTCTGGCGGCCGCTTCGGAGACCGGGGCCAGGAATGCCTACACGTTCGTGCCTGGGAATCTCACCGAGCTTTTGCTGAGTTTCGATCTGTTGCCGGTGTTGCCCGAGATCAATTCCCTTCAGTCCGCCATGCGGGGGAAGACGGCGGAGTACATCGCCATCGCCGAGAAACTGGGGCACTCTGAAGACGTCTGCACCTACGTCAAGAGCGACATCGGCATGCTGCATTCAGGCAACATCGGCCCGACCGGCCAACGGCTGCCGAAGCCTGACGTGCTCTTGTTGTCCTACACAGGCTGCTTCACCTTCCTCAAGTGGTTCGAGCTGCTGCGCGAGGAGTATCAGGCGCCTGTTGCCATGCTGCACGTGCCCTATCAGCCGGACGGGAAGATCACGACCGCCATGCGCGACTACGTCGTGAAACAGTTGAAGGACGACATCATTCCGACGCTCGAGAAAATCAGCGGGCGGCGCTATGACGAAGATCGGCTGAAGGCGCATATGCGATTGTCGGCGCAGGCGGAAGACGATCTCGTGTGGGTGTTGCAGTCTGCCAAACATCGTCCGTCGCCGATCGATGCCTATTTCGGCGCGGTGTACTACGTGGGGCCGATCTTCAGCTCGTTCCGAGGAACGGAAGGGGCTGTGCAGTATTACCGTGCGCTTCGCGAAGAGATCGCAGAGCGGATGCGGGAGGGCAAAGGCCCGGTGACTCCCGACGGCGACATCGAACGTGAGCGCTTCCGCGTTGTGGTCGAAGGGCCGCCCAATTGGACCAGCTTTCGTCAGTTCTGGAAGATGTTTGCCGATGAAGGCGCGGTGGCCGTGGCCTCGACCTATACCAAAGTCGGCGGTGTCTACGATTCCGGCTTCCGTCACGATCCCGATCGGCCCTTGGAGTCCCTGGCGGAATACTGTCTGGGCTGTTACACGAACCTTGGCCTGCCATCCCGCATCGACATGCTGGCGCGATACGTGCGCGAGTACGAAGCGGATGGTTTCCTGATCAACTCGGTGAAGAGCTGCAACTCGTTCAGCGCGGGGCAGCTGCACATCCTGAGAGAAGTGGAGCAGCGATCGGGCAAACCCGGCGGGTTCATCGAGAGCGATCTCGTCGATCCCCGCTATTTCTCGGCCGCGAACATCAAGAACCGGCTCGAGTCGTACTTCCAGATGCTCGAGCAGAAGCGTCTTGGCGGTGCCGCATGAAATACACGATTGGTGTGGATCTGGGATCGACCACCACGAAGGCTGTGGTGCTCGGGGACACCGGTGCCGTTCTGGGCCGCGGGATCACCAACAGTCGCAGCAACTACGAAGTGGCCTGCCAGGTGGCCATGGGAGAGGCGCTGATCAATGCCCGGTTTTCGCTGATTCGTGGCCAACTCGATGCGGCGGGTGTGCCTGATGCCGTGGCACAGGCGCGCGTGCGCTCGCTGGAGCGGTGGTTTCGTGCGCAGCAGTATCGCTCGCAGCTCACGGTGCTCACGCGCGAGTTGGGACGATTCGCAGGACGGCTACTGACGGCCGGCGCCGGTTTGAAGACAGCGGTCGCCCGCATTACCGAGCAGATGAGCGCCGAGGTGCCCGGGTTGTTTGCCGAGGGCACGCGGCGTAAGAGCGACTTCTTTCGCGACCTCGCCGGCAGCCGATACATGCAACTGGCGGAGACGGAATCAAAGGCGGCGGGCGTGGCGTTCGATCAGGTGGTGGGCCTTTTCGACAAGGCCATCCTCGACGTCGAGAACTCCGCGGAGGCGGCGGGGCGGTTCGACGATCACGTGCGCGCGGCGTTGGCGGATGACGGCGACGCCGACGGCATTCTGGCCTCCGCGGTCGAGTTTGTGTCGGCCCTGCCGCTTGAGCAGATGGGATCGGTGGGCACTGGATACGGCCGCCAGCGGTTGCCGTTCCCTGAGAAACAGATCAAATCGGAGATCCTCTGCCACGGCCTCGGTGCCCATGCGATGTTCCCCGGTACCCGGACGGTGCTCGACATCGGCGGGCAGGACACGAAGGCGATCCAGGTGGACGCCCACGGCATCGTGACCTCCTTTCAGATGAATGACCGCTGCGCGGCGGGCTGTGGTCGCTACCTCGGATATATCGCCGACGAGATGAATCTCGGTCTCCATGAACTTGGGCCGATGGCGTGTGAATCCAAGGCGCCCGTGCGCATCAACTCCACGTGCACGGTGTTTGCCGGCGCGGAACTGCGTGAACGGTTGTCGCTGGGTGAGAAACGCGAAGACATTCTGGCGGGGCTCCATCGCGCCATCATCCTGCGTGCGATGTCGCTCATCGCGCGCTCCGGCGGCATCACCGATCAGTTCACGTTCACGGGTGGCGTGGCGAAGAACCCTGCCGCGGTCGACGCGCTGCGCGTGTTGTTGAAAGAGAACTACGGCAACATCCACATCAATATTTCCGAAGACTCGATCTACACGGGTGCGCTGGGCGCGGCGCTGTTCGCACTGCGCGACGCCCAGCGGTCCCCGGTCGTGCACTGAGGAGCGCGCATGTCAGGATTCCCAATCTCCTCCGACTCCGGCACCATGGTGAGCGCGGGTATCGATATCGGTTCCGCCGTCGTCAAAGTCGTGCTGGTCGAAACCACTGACGACGGCCGCGAACGGCTGATTGCCGGCCGGGCTGAACGCATGCGCCGGCGTGATGCGACGGCCGTGGCCAGAGGTGTATTCGACGATCTGCTGTCGGAACGTGGCCTGACTGCTGCGGAGATCACGTACGTCGCCACGACCGGCGAGGGTGAGGCCATCCCGTTTCGGACTGGCCACTTCTATGGGATGACCACGCACGCGCGCGGCGGTCTCTTTCTCGAGCCGGAAGCGCGCGCGATCATCGACATGGGCGCCTTGCACACCAGAGCCGTGGCCATGGATGGTCATGGCAAGGTCCTCGGTTATCGCATGACGAGCCAGTGCGCCTCGGGCTCGGGCCAGTTTCTCGAGAACATCGCACGGTACCTCGGTGTCTCGCTCGAAGAAGTCGGGACGCTGTCCCTCCAGTCCGACGCACCGGAGACGTGTTCGTCCATTTGTGCCGTACTGGCGGAAACCGATGTGATCAACATGGTGTCTCGCGGCATCAGCCTGCCGAACATCCTCAAAGGGATTCACTCGTCGATGGCGAGCCGGGCCGTGAAGCTGGTGCTGTCGCTGGGGCTGCAGGGCCCCGTGCTCATCACCGGCGGATTGGCGGCCGACGTTGGCCTGGTGAATGCCATGCGCGAGAGCGCGACCGGCCACAAGATGGCCGTCGATGTGCGCAGTCACCCCGACTCGATCCTCGCGGGTGCGCTCGGCGCGGCCCTCTGGGGCGCATTTCGAGCGCGCAAGCTCCGCACGCGGATGGCGTCATGAGCACGCCTCAGTTGCGCCTCGACGGCCAGGTCGCGGTTGTGTCCGGCGGCGCCGGCGCGATCGGGACCGCGATCGCCGAATCACTGCGCGACGCCGGAGCCTCCGTCTTCAGGATCGATGTGCGGCCCGCCGCGGCACTGGAGGGTGTTCGGGACCATTGCTGTGATCTCACCGTGCCAGCCGCGGTGAATGACGCGATGTCCCAGATCGAGCGCCAGGCTGGACGTCTCGACATCCTCGTACACGCGGCCGGGATCACGCGAGACGCGCGCCTGTGGAAAGTGACCGATGAGGACTGGCGCGATGTGATGGCGGTCAACGTCGATTCGGCGTTCTACCTGCTTCGGGCGGCCACGCCGATGTTGCGCCGTGCCGGCGGTGCTGCCGTGTTCGTGTCGTCCATCAACGGCGAGCGTGGGAAGGTCGGCCAAGCGGCCTACGCTGCCAGCAAGGGCGCGTTGAACGCCCTGGCCCGCACGGCGGCGCGGGAACTCGGACACTTCGGTATTCGTGTGAATGTCGTCGCGCCGGGGTGGATCGAAACGCCCATGACCTCGTCGCTGGCAGACGACGTGCGCGCCCGCGCCACACAGGAGGCCGCGCTGGAGCGGCTCGGCACGCCGGCGGATGTGGCACGCGTCGTCACATTTCTCTGCAGCCCGCTGGCCGGTCACGTGACGGGGCAGATCCTCCGTGTCGACGGTGGCCAGTTGATCGGGTAGCTCAAGGAGGTTTCGTGCAGGATTTCGAATCGGTTCCCCGAGATCAGGTGCTCGTGCGCAATGTGCAGGCTGGCGACCTCGATGCGATCGTGGCCATCGACACGGCGACGACCGGTCGACGTCGTCTGCAGTTTCTGGAAAAGAAGCTGTCGCAGGCGCTCACCGATACGGGCATCGCCGTGTCGCTCGGCGCCGAACTCGACGATCATCTGGTCGGGTTCCTGCTCGCGCGCGTGTACTACGGTGAGTTCGGCGTCGTCCTGCCCTCGGCGGTGCTCGACGTGTTCGGAGTCCATCCGGACTATCGCGGCAAGCACGTCGCGGCGGCGATGCTCGATCAGTTGCGCACGAATCTGCTCGGGCTGGGCATCGGCACGTTACAGACGCAGGTGCGTTGGGACGATCCGGATCTGCTGACGTTCTTCCAGCATGAAGGTTTCACGGTTGCGCCGCGGATTTGTCTGGACCTCGATCTGCAGCGTACGCGAATCTGACATGCAACGATGACGATCACCAAGTCGACGAGGTACGCGCTCTACGCGGCCGCCGAGATGGCCATGGCCGGGGAGGCCCTCGTCACCGTGGCCGCCGTGGCCAAGCGCTATGCCATTCCGGAAGGGGCGCTCGCCAAGGTCTTTCAGCAACTCGTCCGTGCGGGGCTGGCGATGGGCACGCGAGGGATTGGCGGCGGCTACCGATTGGCGCGACCCGCTTCGAAGATCACGGTGCTCGAGGTGCTGCACGTGTTCGAGCGCCCTCGCAGAGCCGGGGCATGCCTGTTGCACGATGGGCCCGGCGAGGTCTGTCCGCAGACGTCCGCCTGCGGCCTGCATTGGCTCTTTTCCGAAGTCGATGAGCTGGTCCGATGCACATACGAGTCGGTGACCCTGCACACGCTGGTGCGCCGCGCCGCTCGGACGGTGTCTCCGTCGGGATTGCTGCAGGTCCGCCGCGGCTCCGCAAAACCCACCTGATCCTGGAAGTTTTCCGTCCGCCGACCGGTCTGATCCTTTAGCGCTGGTTACACGAGTTCCGGCGCGGCGGGCCGTCGGCGCGGCATCTCCTCCCCCACGCGCCGGCGGTCGGCCCAACGCTAGGGCAGGGCCGGACGGTATTTTTCGACGAAGCGTTGTAAGTGCGGCAGGAAGATGAAGTGGTAGTGGAATGCATTCATCTCATCGATGGCCTGTTGGGCCGGCCAGCCGTCGAGGGCAATTCGTGACAGCGCGATCATCGTCCCGGTGCGGTCCGCACCGGCCTTGCAGTGAACGAACACTGTCTTGTCCGGATGAGTCTTGAGGTACGACAGGAACGCGTCGATCTGCTCGGGCTCGGGGACTTCCACCGTGCTCCAGGGCAGGGCGACATATTCCATGCCGAGGCGTTCCGCTTCGGCGGCCTCGGCCTTTGCGCCTTCTTCACCGAGCGTGAAGCTGATGATGGTGTTCACGCCCAGTGCCTTCAGGTTGGCCAGGCCTGGCATCGAGGGCTGTCCGCCGCGATAGAGGCGCGCGTGCACCTGACCGAAGTTGCCGATGCCCTCGAGGGTCAGCTTCTCGTGGCGGTACGAGCGGTCACGCCAAACAAAGTCGACGCCCCATGCGGCACCGAGCAGCAGCACGAATCCCACCGAGGCCCGAAACCCCCTCGACGAGACCACCCTACGCCAACGCGACATGCACCGCCTCCGACCCAGATTGCGCCCCGTCGAGCAGGCGCGCTGAACGCATCTCCAGTTTGCTGAGCGTAATCGACGGCCGTATACCCAGGATTTCGGCCCGATGATTTGCCGACCACCCGGACTCGATCTCGTCCTGAATCGCCTGATAGGGCGACGTCCGCGACAGGTAGCGATCGGCCAGCGTCGGCTGAATACGACGGAGTCGCGGGCCGATGATCCATCGGTCAAACCACGACACCCGGCGCGGCACGCCGCGCGGCCGCGTCAGGAGCGCGACGACGTGTGAGGCACCAGCCGCGATGGCGGAGCGCAGCGGAATCGGCTCGGACAGCGATGCGTCAAAGTAGTGGCGTCCGCGAAACGGCTGCGGACCGCCTGCCACGATGGGCATCGTCGCGCCGGCACGCAAGGCGCTGCGCAGTTCGTCGCCGGACGCGAAACCGTCGAGCGACCGCGCCTCGCCGCTGGCGACGTCCGTGCCGACCACGTGCAGCGGGGTCGGCGACCGGAGCACCGCATCGACGTTCAGTGGCTTCACGCGAACCATGACGTCGTTGACCAGGAAGTCGAGGTCGATGATCGGGGCTCCGGTGAGCAGGCGCGAACGGCGCACGAATCGGGCGTTGTTGATGTCCTCCGAGAAGATTCGGATGCCCAGCTCTGTTTGCCCCGCCAGAAAGTATGCACCGCAGATTGCGCCGGCCGAGGAGCCGAACACGACATCGAACGCGTCGCTCAAGCCGATGGCGGCGAGCGCCGACACCATGCCGCCGGCCACGACGGCGCGCATGGCGCCGCCTTCGATACAGAGCGCGATGCGCGCGCCATCCGTCGGGGCGCCTGGACGACTGCCCGATGCGGCACGCGCACGAAGCAGGGCGGCGATCTGGCTCACTTCGTGAAGATGCTCTTCGGCATGCGCACATGCACGCCAAGGGACGGTTCACCGGGGCGCGGCCGATCGACGAGCTGCGTGACCGCGACGTTCCCGGCGATGCTGACGAGCTGGTAGGCCTGATGCTTGGTCAGGCCTTTCGTGGCCGAGAGAAAATCCACCATCTCCTGAATGGCGGCCGTCGTGGCCACGCCGAGGTCTGCGTCGGTCGCCATCGCGATGTAGTCGGTCGCCGTTTCCGCACGCGGCCAGTTGAGCGCCATCCCTTTCTTCACCGAGAGCTGGACCTTCGCCCGCAGTGAGGTCTCGATGGCGGTCTGGTCCACTTCGCCATCGCCCTGGGCGGCGTGGCCATCGCCGATCTCAAACAGTGCCCCGGCCACGAACACCGGAATGTAGAGCGTTGATCCGGCCGTCAGTTCCTTGTTGTCGAGATTGCCGGCGTGTTTGCCCGGCGGCGTGCTGCTGACGCGGCCCAGGGCGGGCGCCGGCGCGACGCCCATGCTGCCGAAGAACGGCTTGAGCGGAATCACGATGCCCGGGAGGAACTCCGCCGTCATCGCGCGGCGATCGAGCGGAATGATCTTGGTGCCCGCCGCGCGATCACAGTTGACCGGAACGTAGCCGCTACATCCGTTGTAGCCGTAGTCGATCGGCAGATCGATCGACAGGATCTTCACTTCGAGCGCATCGCCCGGCTCGGCGCCTTCGACGTAGATGGGGCCCGTCAGAATGTGACCTCCGGGGCCGCGATTCGCGTTGCCCCGCGGCAACGCGGTCTCGATGTTCTTGAGCGACGTCTGAATCTTGTCGTCGGGGACACCGGCTCTCGAGAGCCCGGCCGGTGTGTTGGTGAGCAGCGTGTCGACGTCGACGATGTCGCCGGAGGCGATGCGCAGGGCCGGTTTGGCTTCGGACCAGTAGAAGCCGTACGCTACGGTTTCCGGTGTCGCTTCCAGTCGGTGCGTTCGCGGGCCTGGGGTCTGAGCGGAGACGCCCACGGCCAATCCAAGGCTGAGGACGCCGGCAGCAAGTCGTCGCATGGTCACAGTGTACCCGGGACCTTGCGGCGGAACCGGGGCATCTAAATGAGTGAGGTCTCATGAGCGAACAGAAGCCGGGAACGAAGACGGACGCGGAGTGGCAGGCCGAACTCACTCCGGAGCAGTACCGCATCTTGCGGTGTCACGGCACCGAGCGCGCGGGGACGAGCCCGCTCAACAACGAGAAGCGGTCTGGCATGTTCCGCTGTGCGGGGTGCGGCGCTGAACTCTTTGCGTCAGAGACGAAGTTCGACAGCGGCACGGGATGGCCCAGCTTCTACGCGCCGGCTGAGCCGCAGGCCGTCGAAACCAAGACGGACACGAGCCACTTCATGGTGCGTACCGAAGTGCACTGCAAGCAGTGTGGCGGGCATCTCGGGCACGTGTTTGACGATGGTCCGAACCCGACCGGCTTGCGCTACTGCATCAACGGCGTGTCGTTGGCATTCGATCCGAAGTAGACGAAGTGATGAACCACGCCGTGCTCCACACACCGCTCGCCGGACCGTTTCCGGAGGGGAGCGCGAAGGCCGTGTTCGGCATGGGCTGCTTCTGGGGCGCCGAGCGAAAGTTCTGGACGTTGCCTGGCGTCTTTACAACCGCGGTCGGCTATGCCGGCGGGCAAACGACCGAGCCGACCTATCGGCAGGTGTGCAGCGGCCTGACCGGGCACGCCGAGGTGGTGCTGGTTGTGTTCGATCCCGCGAAGATCACCTTCCGTGACCTCTTGAAGGTGTTCTGGGAGAATCACGATCCGACGCAAGGGAATCGTCAGGGCAATGACGTCGGCACCCAGTACCGTTCAGCGATTTACGTCTCCGACGAGACCCAGCGAGCGGAAGCGGAGGCGTCTCGAGACGCGTACAACCAGCAGGTGCAGCGGGCCGGCTATCCCGCGATCACGACCGAGATCCGGTCGGTGGCCAGCTTCTGGTTCGCCGAGGAATACCACCAGCAGTACCTCCACAAGAATCCGGATGGCTACTGCGGTCTCGGCGGTACTGGCGTGAAGTGCTCGGCCTGATCGTGCGTCAGTGCTTGGTGTAGAGCTCGCCGGCCTTCACCGCGAGCGTCAGCTTGTTTGCGGCCGGCGGAAGCGGGCACGTCGCAAATGACGTGAACGCGCACGGCGGGTTCTTCGCCTGGTTGAAGTCGAGATCGACGTGGCCGTTCTTCGGCAGGGGCGTGTAGAGATACCGGCCCGCGCCATACGTGGTCACGTCGCTTGTGCCGTCCTTGAAGATGAAGAACAGCTCGTTCGCATCGTCGGACTCGAGCAGCGCCTCGAGCCGGTACGTCTTGCCGCCCACGGAGAACACGACGGCGCCCGGGTTCTTCATCTGCACGGTTTCGCCGAGGACGTTGAGGATCTTCATCCGCGGCTGAGATGCCGGATGCGGCTCCCACGTGGCGTCGATCCGCCATTTCGTGTCGACGGGCATCCAGGACAGCCCCTTGAAGTTCACGACGGCCGGCGCCTTCGCGTCCCACACGCGGAGCGCCTTGCGGGCACCACGCTGGATCAGCACAAGCGTGAGGCCGCCGATCTTGACGCCGTCTTCGGCCGGCGCGCCGGGCGTCAGATCCACCTCATAGACCTGCTTGCCCTTCACGAAGGCATCGAGCCCGGTGGAGATTCGCAGGTGCACGTTGTCGCCGGTGACGGTGAGCGTGCCAAGGCGGCCGGGCGCCGACGGCCCCGTGAGGCGGATGCCGCTGATCGGGTCGCTGCCGACGATGACTTCGCCCGGTGAAATCCAGTGGAGCCCGACGAGCGCGGCCCATCCTGTTGGGCCGCTGATTTCCGCCGCACGATGCGTGCGGAAGGCATCCATGTCCGACTGATAGCTCGGCGTCGTCTGCATGACGAGGCACACAGCAAGGGGAAACAGCAGCGTCTTCATCACGACCTCACCTCAGAACTCGATCAGTATCCCGATCGATGGGAGCCAGGGAATCAACTTCTCGGTCCAATTCGTGGCGGCAAACGTTCGTGTGTTCACGCCACCTTCGGCGGTGCCCCAGTTGGCGCGGCCGGTCAGGTTGATCACTTCGACGAACAGCGTCAGCCGCTTCTGATTG
Organism: uncultured Solibacteraceae bacterium; assembly: GCA_964343975.1. GTDB lineage: Bacteria > Acidobacteriota > Vicinamibacteria > Vicinamibacterales > SCN-69-37 > SCUN01. Next base: position 5,466 of record CAYFLU010000049.1, on the reverse strand, counting down.
AACGTGAACGTGCGGTTGGCGCGGGCGTCGATGCGCAAATACTGGGGCAGGCGCACCTGATTGCGTGTGTCCGAGACAAACAGGTTGTCGTAGCTTCCGGAGAAGTAGCCGGGAATCGGCGGGCTGCTGCCCGTCCGCACTTTGAGGCTGATCGCCGTGCGGTAGGACAGCCGTTCTTCGAGGAACACATTCAGCGTGTGTCGCTGATCGAAGTCGCCGTCGAACCGCTCGGCCGTCAGGTTGTCCGTGTAGCTGGTGCGGCCGTAGCCATAGGAAATCCATCCCACGAGACCCGTCGGGGCCTTTCGCTGGAGCATGAACTCCGCCCCGCGTGACAACCCCGTGAGCGAATTCCGGAACTGCGGAATCGTCGCGGCGACGAGCTTGCCGTTCACCAGCCGCGGCTCATGGTTGTACGAACGCAGGATGTCGGCTTCTGTGCGCCGGTACGCATTCACGCGCGCACTGACGGTCTCGGTCAGTTTGATGTCGGCGCTGAGGTCGTAGTGCATCGCGCGCTCAGGGACCAGCGGCGTGGGTGCGTAGAACGTGTGATACAGATCCGGATACTGCACGGCGCGGCTGATCCCGGCACGCACCGTCACCCGCGTGCCGACGGGAGACTCGCCGAGCGCCCACCACGCGGCGTACGGCGTCTTGCCGGCATCGTCGGTCAGGCCGCGGGCCCCGACGATGAAGGCGCCGATGCCGGTCTTTGCGGTGGCCTGCGCATAGGCCGAGCTCAACACGCGATCGCCGCCGTACGGATCCTCGGACCGTAGCTTGACCGTCGAGCTGTTCACCAGCGTGTAGTCGCGGAGCACACGCTGGTCGTGTGTCTTCTCCCGCTGGAACCCGGCCTCTGCGGTGAGGCGCTCGGACGGCAGCCAGGTGACGTCTGTTCTGGCGATGACGGACGTCGTGTGGCCGTCACCCTGGTTCTGACCGAGCAGTCCGCGATTGATGAAGTCCGAATAGGCTGCCGACACGCGTTGCGAGGCCTGAAATGTCGGACGGAGATATCGCCACACCAGGGACCCGACGAGGCTGCGGGAGTTGGCGGTGTGCAGGCCGTTGGCCGTGCCGGTGTTCTGCTGGAAGTAGTCCGCGTCCCCGCCGATGGCGACAAACTGCAACTGCTGCCGGCTGGTGAGGTCGTACACCCATTTGGTCTGCAGGTCGTAGAACCCGAGGGTGCTGCCGTAGCCCGGATCGATCTTGCGGATCAGCCACGCGGCGTAGCTCTTGCGCGCCGAAAACAGCCACGACCCGCGGCGGCTGCCGCCGAGCGGACCTTCCACGACGGCATTGGCGCCTGTGTCGCTGGCGGCGATCCGCAGCTGCGTGCGGTCACGCGAGCCTTCGCGGATGGTGAACTTCAGCTGGCCGCCGAGCCAGGCCCCGTCCTTCTGCGGCTCGGCACCCGCCGTGAGCGCGACGGAGTCGAGGATGTCGGTGTTGATCATCGCCACCGATCCCGTGTCGTCGTGGCCGCGCACCTCGTGCAGCAGGAGCGGCGTCGCGATGTCGTCGATCACGATGCCCATCTGCCGGTAGGTGGCGCCCCGCACGGAGAACTCGGATCGAAAGTCGTCGCCCGTCGTCGCGCCCGGCAGGGCCTGCGCGGCGCGGAGCGGATCATCCGTGGCAACGCTGCGCAAGCTCTGCAGACCGCCGGAGCCAATGACGGTCTGCGCGCCGACACCGGGCGTGGTTGGGCGCTCGGGGCCAGCCGTCACCGTGACGTTCTCCGTGTACGTGCCTTGACCTTCGGCGAGCGCGATCACGATGCCGAGCGTCGACTTCTCGGGGAGATCGATGGTGCGCTTCACGAAGATGTAGCCGATCTGCGAGACCGTGATCGTGAAGACGCCGGATGGCAGGTAGTCGAACTGGAACCGGCCGTCGGCGCCGCTCATCGCCGTGAGTCCGACGTCGACGATCCACACCCGTGCGCCGGCGATCGGTTGTTGTGTTGTGGCGTCGAGCACGATGCCCTGCAGCGTCGACTGCCCGGGGACAAGCGCCTTCTGCTGGGGCAGCAGGGACAACACGGCCAAGAACAGCGCAGCGAGCATCGGTTATCCGGCGACGAGATCCTGCACGGCCGCTGCCGCTTCGCCATCGCGGCGGTTCGTGTCGCGTGCGTCGGTGGACGTGGGCGCGCTTGGTTCCGGCGGGTTCGCGAAGTCGCCGCCGTCAATCACCTGATCCGTCACGTAGTCCAGCGCGGCATCGTCATCCCGCCCGAGCAGCGTCTCGAGCGGCGAGCGGTTCGGCATCTGCGGTTCCCGCACTTGCATCGAGGGCCACGAGCCATCGGCGCGCTGTGGCGCATACCGACACCAGAACCCTGCGTGCCACCGCGTGAACTCGCGCAGGTGCGTGCGCGCATACTCGTCGAGTTCGACCTGCCCGGGACGCAGCCAATGCTCTTTCGACAGGCGGACGTAGTCGCGATAGATCGCCACGCGTTCTTCTGCGGTGATGTCCCAGTACCCGTGCGTGGCTTCGCGGAAGATCCACGGCTTGATCAGGGCACCGCGCGCGACCATGACGCCGACGCAGCCGGACGTCGCCATGCGTTCCTGGATTTCGTGCGGGAACATGATGTCGCCGTTACCGACAACGGGAATCGAGACCGCGGCGGCGATGGCCGCGATGGCGTCCCACTCGGCCGGCAGGCGGTACCGTGCTTCGCGTGTGCGGCCGTGCACGATGAGCGCCGACGCGCCACCGTCGACGGCCGCTTGCGCCTGTTCGAGCGCGTTGCGCTCTTCGTTCTTCCAGCCGAGCCGGATCTTCACGGTGACGGGGATCTTGACCTTGGCCGTCATCGCCGCCACGATGCGACGGATCTTGTTGGGCTGGCGCGACAGCGCCGCGCCGAGGCCTTTGCTCGTGAAGTAGTCGATCGGGCAGCCGCAATTGATGTCGATGAAGTCGGCGCCGCGCGCTTCCACGAGTTCCGCGGCCCAGGCCATTTCGTCCGGGTGATTGCCCGCGAGCTGTACGGCGAAGACCGGTTCGTCCGGGGCTCGTCGGATGAGGGCGTACTCCCCACGGCGTCGCTGCTTCAAGCGACGCGCGAGCACCATCTCGGAGACGAGCACTTTGGCGCCGAGGCTTGCGCAGAGGCGCCGATAGGGCAGATTCGAGCCCTTCGTCATCGGGCCCATCACCACGGCGCCAGTCAGAACCTCACGGATATTCACGGGCAGTACCTTACTTCGACTTGGCCGATGCGGGGCGGGTCATTGCCAGATAGATCACCAGTGCGATGACGAAGCTGGGGACCGTGCCGCCAATGGCCGCGATGCCGAGCAGGCTCGGCGGATACGCCGCCAGGTAGAACACGGCCGCGCCGACCACCCAGGCCGTCATGCCGGCGGCCGACCAGAGCCCCACCGCGGGTGAGGAGCCGTCCGTCCCGGGATAGAGATCCGCCGCCTGATGCGTGCGACGGAGCAGGACGAAGTGCGCGATCAGAATCGCGCCGATCGGCACGAAAATGCCGGCCAGGATGCCGATGAAGTTCGCGAACTGATCAATGAGCAGCTTGTTCATCACGCTCATCGCGGCGCCGAGGCCGCCGATCAGCCAGATTGCCGTCCGATCCGAGGTGGCCGGTCGCAGGCTCTTCAATGCGAGCGCCGACATATAGATGTTCACGAAGTTGGTGGTGAGCGTGCCGAAGAGCAGCAGGGCGCCGCCCCACCAGCCGAGCCCCAGGCCGAACACCATCGCGCCGGGATCCTGCGACTGCGCGATGAGCGACGAGAGCAGGCCCAGCGGGATGAACCAGAGTGCCGTGACGCCGAGGCCGGCAAACGCCGCCCACGACGCGGCGCGCGGCGACCGCGAGTAGCGCGAGTAGTCGGCAAACATCAACAGCCACGTTGTCTGGTAGCCGAACGGGATATCAAACGCACGCACATGATCCATCACGGTTGCCGATGTCGCGGTGGCGGGCGGCAGCGGCAAGCGGAGACAGGCCAGCGTCATCGCGATCCCCGACAGAAACAGCGTCGGCACGGCGAAGCGGTCCGCGAAGCCGACGGCCTTCGGCCCCCCGAGCACGGTCACCGTCGCGACCACGCCGATGACCACGGCCCACGCGGCGAGATGATCCGCGGACGGGCCGCTGACCAGCCGCGCGACGATCGAGGCGGCGATCACGTTGTTGTCGGCGATCCAGGCAAAGTTGGTCAGGAAGAGCAGCAGCGCCACGATCTGCGCGCCGTGATAGCCCAGTGCCGCGCGCGTGGCCACGATCGACGGCACGCGCAGTCGCGAACCGATCGGCGTCAACGCCGCGACGAGCCACGCGCCCGCGATGGCGCCGGCCGCGATGATCGCCATGGCGTTCGGCACGGGCAGGCCGTTGATCCACGCGCCGATCTGCAGCGTCGTCGCGACGATGTTCGCGCCGGCGAAGATCAGGAACAGGTCGACGGGCCGCTGGGTTTGATCCCGATCGGCCACTGCGCCAAGTTCAACGGATTGCATTCTCGCCATCGTAGTGCAGGTCCTGCGGCCGGCGATGCGAGAATGACGTGTGCCGATCCCGTTGCCCATCGATGCGCTCTTGCCCGAGATCGTCTCGGCGGTGCGTCGACATCGCGCGCTCGTGGTCACGGCTGCGCCGGGTGCCGGCAAGACCACACGAGTGCCTCCAGCGCTGGCCGACGATGGCCCCGTGATGGTGTTGCAGCCGCGGCGGGTGGCGGCGCGCGCGATGGCCGCGCGCGTCGCCGAAGAGCGAGGCTGGCGGCTCGGGCAGGAAGTCGGCTGGCATGTGCGTCTGGATCGGCGCTGCACGGACGATACACGCGTGCTCTTTGCCACGGAGGGTGTGCTCACCGCCCGGTTGCTGCAGGACCCGCTGCTGAGTACGGTCCGCACGCTGGTCATCGATGAATTTCACGAGCGCAGCATCCATGCCGATGTCGGCATCGCGCTCGCCAAGCAGGCGTGGATGGCGCGCGATGATCTGCGTCTCGTGGTGATGTCGGCCACGATCGACGCGGATCGCGTGGCGCAGTACCTCGGCGATGCGCCGGTGATTGTCGTGCCGGGCCGCACGTTTCCGATCGACGTTCGCCACGCGCCGGGCCAGTCGCTCGATCAGGTGGTGGCTGAAGCGCTGTCGGGGGCCGATGGCGCGGTGCTCGCCTTCCTGCCTGGCGCCGGCGAGATTCAGCGCGCGATGACTGCGGTGCAGAGCCGGTTGTCGGTACAGCGGATCGACGCGGACGTGCTGCCACTCTACGGCGGGCTGTCGATGGAGGCGCAGGATGCGGCCCTGCAGCCCTCGTCGCGCCCGCGCGTGATTCTGTCGACGAACGTCGCGGAGACAACGATCACCGTGCCGGACGTCACGGCGGTCATCGACACGGGCGTGCACAAAGTCGCCCGGTACGATGCGGAGCGCGGCGTGGATCGTCTCGTGACCGAGCGGATCAG
>CAYFLU010000048.1:0-20629 GCA_964343975.1 uncultured Solibacteraceae bacterium | reverse complement strand
TCGGACCTCACCAAGAAGCACTCGGAGGTGATCGTCGACACCGTGTTTCAGAGCATCATCGATGCCCTGAACCGCGGCGAGAAGATCGAACTCCGGGGCTTCGGCAGCTTCCGGTTGCGCCAGCGTGAGCCGCGCAAAGGACGGAACCCCAAGACGGGCGACAAGGTCGATGTCCCGCCGAAGAAGGTGCCGTACTTCAAGCCGGGCAAGGAGCTGAAGGACCTGATCAATCAGAGCCCCTTCGGCGAAGAGCCCCCGCAGCAGTAGGCGCGTGACCGAACGTCTGTGGACCCCGTGGAGACTCCAGTACGTGAGTACTAGTTCCTCCACGGGGTCTTGTGTTTTCTGCGACGCCCTCGCCGGCGCAGCGGCCGCGCCTCTGGTCGTGCACCGCGCGGCGCAGAGCTACGTCATCCTCAACAAGTTCCCCTACAGCAATGGCCACCTGATGGTGGTGTTCAACCGGCATGTCGGCCGCCTCGCCGATTGCACGCCGGAGGAATTGAACGAAGTGATGGCCCTCACGCGCACCTGCGAGATGGCGCTCACTGAGGCGTACCACCCGCACGGCTTCAACACGGGTCTCAACATCGGCAAGCCCGCGGGTGCGGGCGTGGTCGATCACCTGCACGTGCATGTGGTGCCGCGCTGGAACGGCGACACCAACTTCATGACCGTGGTGGGGGAGACGCGCGTGTTGCCGGAAGAACTGCCGCAATCGGCCGAACGGCTGCGCCCGATCTTCGCGCGCCTGCTCGCGTAGTCCTCACCGCACGAGCACAGGGCCGTCGGCCTCCACATCAATCCGTACCGCACCGCGCACGCGATCGCGCCAGGTCGGCGCCAGTCGCACGTCGACAAACTGCGGCGCGGATGACCTCAGCGTGATGGCCACGCGCCGGCCGGGCGCATCGACGATGACCTCGCGTGGATGATCGGCACTCGCGTCGGGATCTCGCAGATGCACCGTGTGCGCGTCCGGTCCCAATGCCACGAGCACGGTGGCGCCGTTCGGGCGCGGCCACGTCAGCGTCGGCGTGTGTGCCAGCGCCTCGATCGGTGCGCCTGCGGCGCAGCCGGCGGCCTTCCGTGTCAGATACGCGCGCACGTCATCGCTCGTGATGGGCCACGCGCTGGCTTCCGCGTCGCCCGTGATCTGCGCCGGGGCGCAGGCACTGTAGAGATCGCCCTGCGCGGCGAGTGCGGCGCTGTGCAGTGAGCCGATCGCGGCGACACAGACGGCCAGTGCGGCCGCGCGCGCGATGGCGGGGGCGCGACGCAGGGCGTCGGCGATTGCGAGGAGCCCGGCGCTCGCCAGCCACGCGGCGGCGAGCGTGACCAGATGCACGCGCGTGGTACTCGGCGTCGGCTGGAGCGCGAGCGGCGCCGCCCAGGCGATGAGCAGCACACCGCCGGTGAGGGTGAGGGCCGCGACGGCGGGCGAGGGCTTGCGCACACACGCGACGAGCGCGGCGATCGGTGCGCCCGCGAGCAGCAGCGTGCCGAGCGGCACGAGCGCATCATGCGCGCGCGCGAAGAACGGGCGCAGCAGCGCGTAGCCCAGCGACACGGCGCGCTCCTCCCACGACAGCGCGCCGTGCTCGCGCAGGGCGCCGAACAGGGGCACGGCCATCGCGTGCGCCAGCACCACCGCCACCGTCACGGCGCCGGCACCGGCCCACAGCGCGCGCGTCGGCGCGGGCACATCGCCGAGCCAGCGCGCCCGCACGTGCTGCACGACCAAGAGGGCCGGCAACGTCAGCAGCACGTCTTCCTTCACGAATGCGCCGAGGGCCAGCCACGCGAACACCGGCCCCCATGCGCGTAGGCGCAGGTCATGGCGGCGATGCTGCCACGCGCGCACCGCAGCGAGGACGATGAGCAGCGACAGGAGGTGAAACTGGTTGAACACCCACGCGGACGTGGAATCGCGCAGCAGGGGCTGCACGACGTAGACGAGCGCACCGGCGAGCGCGGCGGGCCGCGGCGCCTCGTGCCACAGCGCCTGAAGGAACAGCCACACCACCACCGCGAGTTCGAGGAGCGACACCGCATGGAGCGGCATGGCCGACACGCCGAAGAGCGCGAACTGCGCGGCGTGGTAGAGCCCTGTCAGCGGCCGATGGTAAGGATCCTGAAACGCGCGTGTGCCCGACCACACGCCCGTCAGGGCTTCACGGACTTCCGTGGCGTAGTCGTCGGTGCGGAAGCCGAGACCGAGCACCTGCCAGTGCGTGGCGGCGACGAGCGCGACGGCGAGCAGGGCAAAGACGAGGGCGCGTGTGCGCGACGTGAGGCGCCCGGCGTCCGGGACGTTCACCGGCCGTTGCTCCAGACCACCGAGACGTCGGTTGCGAGCGGCAGATCCATGTCGGTGTCGGTGCGCAGATCGATCCAGTGTCCGCCACGCGCTCGCTGCAGAAACGACGAGCGCAACCGGTAGGTGAGCCGGGTGCGCGCGTCCGGATGCAGCACGGCCGTGTGCGAGGCGCCATCGACGTCGACATGAATTTCGACGTCGCCGGTCAGCGATGCGGGCGGTGTGAGCGAGAACGTGACCGACTGCGCGTCGCGCGCCAGCCAGATCACCCGACGAGGGCCGGCGCTCCATTGCATGACCGGCATCTGCTCATCGAGCGGCGCTTCGAGGCCGCTCGTGCAGGCCGATGCGCGTGCCTCGCCGGCGACCGGTGGCGTCGGGAGGAGCGTCACCGTGTTGCCGCCATGGCACGGCGCCAGATAGTCGCGCATCTGCACGTGCTGCGACCAGGCGAGCGGCGTCGCGACGACCACGAGCGCGAACGCGGCCGGGAAGGCCGGGAGGCGTTCAAGCAGCGTGATGATGCCGGCGCCGGCCAGAAGCGCGGCGGCGAACACCAGAAACGGAAGTCGCGCCTCGGTGCGCGACGGGTCGATCAACAGCGGCAACGTGAAGGCGAGGACCAGCACCGCGCCCGTGTGTGCGATCGGCGTAGCCGGTGCCGACGGCGTCCGCGCGACCGCCGCGGCGGCCCAGAGCACCGCGCCGAGCATCAGCGCGGTGCCGATCACCGCCACGACCGAGGCCACCACCGAGAGTGGCGACGCCGCGGCGCGCGCGGCGACCGCGTGGGCGGCGCCGGTGAGTGCGGCCACGAGCTGCGACAGCAGCGCGGGCGCGCCGTTCGCCAGCAGCGGCAGATGCGGGAACGCGGCGGCGCGAATCGCGCCGACGCCGACGAGCGTGGCGACGGCACCGGCCACGACCGCGACGTTCGGCGGGCGCACATCGCCGATGTTACGCGCGCGCCACCACTGCAGCAGCAGGAGCGCCGGCGCGAGCACGATGAGGTCTTCGCGCACGAATGTGCCGATGCCGATCAGCGCGAAGATCGGCCACCACGCGAGCAGCCGGAGATCGGTGCGCGCGCGCTGCCATCGCAAGAGTGCGAGGCCCGCCAGTGCGAGCGACGTCAACGTGGCGAGGGCGCCGGCACTGACCGATGCCGCGCCGGGCAACAGCGGATGCACCGCGAACAGCAGCCCGGTGACGATGCCGGCGCGGACGCCGCCTTCGCGTGCCGCGAAGAGGGCCGCGAACCAGATCACGGCGGCCACTTCGAGCAGGGCCAACGCGTGGAGCCAGCGCGCGTGCACGCCGAGGATTTCGAACAGGCCACCAAAGAGGATCGCGGCCGCCGGCCGGTAGTACGCGCCGAGGCCGCTGTCGGCCGCCGCCCACGGGCCGGAGAGTACTGCCAGACTTTCTCCCTGAGTGAAGGGGCGCAACAACGCGTAGTCGCCGGGCTGGAGGGCGAAGCGCAGCGTGAGCGCGTGGGTCGCGAGGGCCAGCGCGAGGGCGCCGATCGCGAGCAGGCCGAGGGTCGGACGGCTGAGCGGGGGAGTCGTCATGGCGTCGTGCACGCCGCGATGCGGGATTCGATCTCGTGCCGCAGCGGGGGCGTGAGGATGTCCCACAAGAGTACAACCTTGTCGCGCTCGATGGCGTCCGGCGCGCACGGCGCGAAGCTGCGCGTGTGCCACACGGTGGCCGTGCCGGCCGCGATGAGCCAGACGGTGACGACGACGGTGCCCAGACGAGACGTGAGCACACGCCGGCCGTCGGCCGTGTCGACGATCACCGCCACGAGTCCCGCCACGGTCCAGGTGGCCGCCGCGATCATCAGGTGCAACCGCGTCGGGCCGCTCGCGAGCACGAGCGGCAGGCTGGCGCACGCGCCGAGCACGACACCTTCGCCGACCACGAGCTTCGAGGCCGGCCCCGCGTCGGGCCACGCACGTCGCGCCAGCACGGCCAGCGCGATGAGTCCGGGACCGGTGATCGCTCCGAGCGCGTGTGCGGTGGGCGTCCATTGATAACCCAGCGTCGAGACCCACGCGACCGTGTAGTTGAGCGCGAATCGCATGGGCGATGGATTGACGTAACCGGTGAAGACATCGGCGACGTGGAGGCGCCATGCGGCATAGGCGAGCACGCCGGCGAGCATCCCGACGAGCGCGCGCGGCGTGATCGCCGGTACATCACCGATGAGGCGCCGGCGCAGTGCGTGCCAGAGGAGGAGCGCCGGCACGACCATGATCGTGTCTTCCTTGAAGAGCACGCCGGCCGCGAGCCAGGCCATCACGCCGGCCCATCCGATCGCGCGGCCGCGCGCGCGTGTGTGCTGCCAGGTGCGGATGGCCGCGAGGGCGCAGAGGAGCGGCGCGAGATGAAACACCTGCGAGATCCACGCGGCCAGTGACGCGGGCGTTTGCGGATGGGTGACGAAGAGCAGGGCCGCCACCGCACCGCAGCGCGCATCGTCGCATTCTTCGGCGACGATCGAGCCGAGCAGCCAGGCGGCGGCGAAGAGGAGGAGCAGCGTGACGAGATGGAGCGCCACAGCCTGGTGGCCGAGAAGGCGAAACAGCGCGTCGTACAACGCGATCGAGAGCGGCCGGTAGAAGTCGGGCCACACGCCCCCCGGATCCCAGGGGCCGTGCCACGCGGCCGCCAGCGCCGCGAGCGGGCGCGGGCGCAAGGCGGCGAAATCGTCCCAGATCAGACCAAACGTGAGTGTGCGGCCGTAGAACGCGGCGACCGTGAGCGCGAGCAGGGCGCTCGTGAGCGGAGAGAGGCGCACGCGCGTCACCGCGTCAGCACCGGGGCGCGCCAGTCCAGTCCATCGGCCGAGACTCGGATGTCGGCCCGATGCGCGGCGCGCAGCCACACGCGCCAACTCGGCGCGAACGTGACGTCGATCGTCGTCCAGTCTGGCGAGGTCAGGACGACCGGCGCATGGGGCGCGCCGTCGATGGTGAACTGCACCGTGACCGGTGTTGCGGGAGAGGCCTCGGCGTGGCGAAGCCGGAAGGTCGCGCCGGGGTGTGACGCGGCGATCAACGACACGATGCGTGTGGAGGCCCGTCGTGACAACGTGCCATCCGCCGTGTCGAGTTCCTGCGTGCCGAGTCCCCACGTGAGCGTGGGTTCTTCGCCGATCTTCGGCGGCCGGCCCGTGCGACAGGCTGACGGCAACGCGGCTTCCACCGCGCGCGCTTCCGGCGGCAGGAGCGGCATCTCTGACAGCGCGAACCCTACGCAGTCGAGATCGAGCGCGGAACACGGCGCAAACGCGTGGAGGGTGGCCTGTTGCCGCGGCACGGCGAAGGCTACGATGACCAGGCCACCCACGGCCACGAGCCACCGCCGCGGCGCTGTGTGTGCGCGCATCCAGAGTGTCCGCGCCCCGACGGCGAGCAGCATCGCGCCGGCGGTGGTGAGCACGTAGTACCGCGTCGACGCGCTGATGAGCACGAGCGGCGCCGCATACATCGCCATGAGCACGGCGGCGCCGATCGCCGGCCACTGCTCATGGGCGGGCCGATCTTTCAACGCGAGCACGATCACGGTGACAACGAGGAGCGCGATCAGTGGCGGCGCCCAGCCGACGTGCGCCTGATCGCCGCCGAGTCCGGCCAGAACATAGAGCGGTCCCCGCAGGAGGTTGCGCGTGAGCTGCTCCACGCCGGAGTGGCGGAGGAAGCCGCCGATTTCGCCGAGCGCCAGGGTGCGCCACAGCGTGAGGCCCGCCGCGGCGGCGAGCGCGATGACCGGTGCGGCGACGCGATGCCGCGCGGGAATTCCGAGCCAGTACGCGCGCACGAGATGGAGCGCGGCCACGGCGGGCAGGAGCAACACGTTGTCTTCTTTGATGAGGAACGCCGCCGTGGCGGTCAAGAGGAGGGGCCACCACCGTGCGAGCGGGGCGTCGCGGCGCGATTGCCACAACAGCAGCGTGCCCAGCACGGCGAGGAGCGCCAGTTTGTGAAAGTCGTTGGTCACCCAGGCGCCCGAGGACATCGGGGTATTCGGATGCACCGCGAAGATCACGATGGCGAGCGCGCCGGTGAGCCACGCGCCGGTGTCCCGTGCCACGAACACGCCGATGAGCCAGGCGACGAGCGTGAGCAGGATGAGCGAGAGCAGCAGGTGCGGCGCGGCGTGCAGGCCGAAGGCCTCGAAGCTGCCGGCGTAGAACCAGGCGGCGAGCGGCCGGAAGAACACGGCCCACGCATGTTGCGGCTCCCACGTGCCGTGCCAGACCGACGCGAGTTCGGCCCACGACCATGGGCGCATCACGATCAGGTCGTCGCAATGCAGGTCGAATCGGAGGGCGCCGCCGTAGCACGCCGCGACCGCCGTCGCCGCGACGGCCAGCAATCGACCTTTCATCCGAGGAGCTTATGAAACAGTACAATCATCGTGCAATGGACTTCTCATTCTCCGCGGAGCAGCAGGCGTTTCTCGACCGTGTGCGCCACTTTGCCGATACCCGCGTGGCGCCGGTTGCGGCCGAGCTCGATGTCACGGGCAAATACCCGCGCGCGCTCGTGAGTGAGGCTGCGGCGCTGGGGCTGATGGGGCTCTGTGTGTCGCCCGCGCACGGCGGCGCCGGTCGCGACTATGTGACCTATGCCGCGGCCATCGAGATCATCGCGTCGGCGAGCGCGACGCTGGCCGTGATCCTCACGGTGAACAACTCGCTCGTGTCGGAGACGATCGAGCAGTTCGGAACGCCGGCCCAGAAGGAGACGTGGCTGCCGCGCCTGACGAGCGGTGCGGTGATTGGCGCGTTTGCGCTCTCGGAAGCCGAAGCCGGGTCGGACGCCGCGAATCAGCAGACCTCCGCGCGGCTCGATGAGCGCGGGTATCTCATCAACGGCCGCAAGGTGTGGGTCGCCAATGCCGATGCGGCGTCGGTGGCGATTGTCTTCGCGGCCACCGAGCCCGATGCGCGCGGCCGCGGCATCAGCGCGTTTCTCGTGCCGCTCGACACGCCGGGCATTGCCCGTGTGGAATCGCCGGAGTCGCTCGGCGTGCGCGGTCTCGGCTGCTTCGACCTCGTCTTCAACAACGTGCGCGTGGACGCCGAAGCCCGGCTCGGCGAGCCGGGGCGCGGCTTCCGTGTGGCGATGCGCGCGCTCGAAGGTGGCCGCGTGGCCATTGCCGCGCAGGCGCTCGGTGTGGGGCAGGCCGCGCTCGAGGAAGCACTGCGCTACGCGCGCGCCCGCAAGCAGTTCGGGCAGCCGATCGGAAACTTCCAGGCGATCCAGTTTCAGTTGTCCGACATCGCGACGGAGCTCGCGGCCGCGCGCATGCTCACGTGGAAGGCCGCCGACGCGAAGGATCGCGCGCCGCGCGCGTCACTCGAAGCCGCGATGGCCAAGCTCCACGCGTCCGAATCCGCGCATCGCGCCGCTGACCGCGCGATGCAGATCCTCGCCTCGTCCGGCTACAAACGCGGCTCACTCGTAGAGCGGTTGTTCCGCGACGTGCGCGCGGCGGAGATCTATCAGGGCACGTCGGAAGTGCAGCGGATGATCATCGCCGAGCACATCCTCGCCGACTAGCGGGGCCGACGCGCCCGGCACACGGTGCGAGGCCCGCCGATCCTCAGCGCGCGCCCCACGTCATCGACGTCATCGGACGCGTGAACACGGGCGTGGCGCCCGCCGCGCACGCCGCGTCGCGCGCCACGATCCACGCATGCAACTCAGGCGGCAACTCCGGCAGGGCGGCCGCCCACGGATCGTGCAGACGGGTCTCGGCCGCGCACGTCGCGAACTGATCGATGCGCTCGCGCGCGCCCCAGGCGAAGGCCGCCGCGATGAGCGCGGCGCCGAGCCACCGTGTGGTCGCCGTCACCGGCACCGACAGCACCGCGCCCGCCGTGATGAGCACCACGCACAGGCTGATCACGTGCCAGCGGCTCTCGCTGCTCACCAGCCCCAACGGCAGATTCATCACACACAGGAGCGCGAGTCCCGTCACGATGAGCCGCGCGGCGGCGGTGGTGCGTGCACGAATCACGGCCACGATCGCCAGGAGGAGCACGGCGGCTTTGAGCAGGGACAGGCTCCACCCGATCGATGCGCCGCTCACGTGCCACACGAGCGCGTAGCGCCAAGCGCGCGACAGGTTCGCCACGATCGCTGCGGCATCTGGTACGCCGTATCCCACCTGACTCGGCAGCCAGACCGCGCGCCACAGCACGAGCGCGACGGCGAGACCCAGCACGCCGCCGATCATGCGACGTGACGGCGGCGGCACGTCGCGCGTGATGTGCGCGCGCGCCAGATGCACGGCGAGCAACGCCGGGCCGAGCGCGAGACCGTCTTCCTTCAGCCAGGCCGCCGCCACGATCACGATCGCGAGCGCGGGCGTCAGGCCGCGCTCACGCTCGGCCTGACGCTGCCACAGGAGCAGCGCGGCGGCGACGGCGATGACGAGAAAGCCCTGATACTGGTTGGCGATCCACGGACCGATCGCGGTGGCGGTGAGCGGATGCACGGCGAACAGCAGGGCCGTGATCGCGCCGGCGCGGTCGTCGCGCGTGATTCGGCGTGCGACGAGTCCGGCGAGTGTGGCGGCAGCGGTCAGCACGACAAGGGGGATCAGGTGCAGCCGTGTCGCGTCGAGCCCGAACAGCCACGTCGCCGTCGCCAGATAGACGCTCGTGAGCGGCCGGTAGAAGTAGATGCCTTCACGCGCCCACGGCTGGTAGTGCCCGTGGAACGCCGACGCCAGATCGCGCCACGTCCGCGGGCGCAGGTCGTCAAAATCATCCCAATAGAAACTGAAGTGCACCGTGTGTGCGTAGAGCACGAGCACCGCAAGCGCGGCGAGCACGAGGCAGCCCCACCACCCGCGCCGCGTCATCGACGACGGCCCGCCTCGACGTCGGCCGCCAACGCCGGCAGGGCCTCGCGCACAATCGGGTCGCGGCCGGCGAGGCACAGCGTGCGTTTGACCGCGAGCCACTGACTGCCCCAGCGTGGGGCCCCCGGGGCGTTCTCGAGAAAGATGCGCGACGAGGCATCGAGCACGCGACTGGTGGGGCTGCAGGGAGCGAGTTGCCGGTACGACGCCGTGGCGCCGAGCGCGAGCGCCGCGAGTGTGACGCACGCGATGATGCGACCGGCACGCCGCGGCGGCTCGCCGAGGCCGGCGAGCTGCACCGCGGCCGTGAGCAAGACGACGGCCGCGGCCGTGATCAGATGAAAGCGCGATTCCGAACTCGCGAGGCCGAGCAGGACGCCGTACAGGGCGAACATGCCGATGCCGACGCCGGTCAGATAGCGCACCATGGTGCCGGCCTTCGGAAGCCGCACCACGAGGAAGAGCAGGACGGCCAACGTCACCACCGTCGACACGATGTGCCCGGTCCCGGAAATCGACGTGATGCCGCGGTGATCCGCCAGCACCACAAGGGCCGCCCGGCCGAGGTTGCCGATGACCCTGCCGAGCTCCGTGGGGAACCCCTCTTGCGGAGGACCGGCCAGCGCGCCGAGCCACCAGCTTCGGAGCGCCATCCACGCCAGCCAGACCGCGACCCACGGCGAGAACGTGCGAACTCGCCAGGGCGCCGTGTCGCCGATCTGCCGGCCACGCCACCAGTGCAGCCACGCGATCAATGGCAGCGTCATCAGGACGTCTTCTTTGAAGAGGGAGCCCAGCCAGATCCAGAGGTGAACGGGCCACCACGTGATCCACCGTTCGGACGACCGGACGCGCTGCCACGCCAGCAGCGCCGCGGCCACGAGGATCGTGCTCCAGCGGTGATTCTGTTCAAACCAGATGAAGCCCGCCGAGGCCGCGATGGCCGGGTGCAGCGCATACGCGGCCGCGGCAAACGCGCCGAGCGACGCGGTGCCGGTCTCCCGACGGATGAAGAGGCCGAAGAGCCAGGCTCCGGCGATCAGCTCGATGGCGGCGATGGCCAGCAGGCGCGATTGGTGCAAGCCCGCCAGCATGAAGCCGGCCGCGTATGCCCAGATCGCCAGAGGACGATAGAAGAGTGGTTCGTCGCCGTCGGGCGCCCACGGACCGGTCCACACCGCGCGGAGTTCCCGCCACGGGTGGACGCGCAAGAACAGGAAGTCGTCCCAGAGGAGGGCGCGATAGTGTGAGACCGCTGCCAGACCGCCGACGGAGATGGCAGCCGCCACGAGCGGCCACCAGGCGTCGCGGCGGATCGGGTTCATGCGAGCAGGTTCTTCGCAATCGTCTGCAACTGCAGGTTCGACGTGCCTTCGTAGATCTGGCCGATCTTGGCGTCGCGGTAGAGCTTCTCGACCGGGTAGTCCTTCACGAAGCCCAGACCGCCGAAGAGGTTGATCGCCATCGATGCATTCCGCTCGGCGACTTCCGACGCGAAGATCTTGCACATCGCGGCTTCCGTGAGAAACGGCTTGCCCGCATCACGCAGGCGCGCGGCGTTGTAGACGAGCAGGCGCGCGGCTTCGACGTCGGTCGCCATCCGGGCGAGCTGGAACTGCACGCCCTGGAAGTTCGCGATGGCCTTGCCGAACTGCTTGCGCTCCTTCGTATACGACAGCGCGTGATCGAGGGCGCCCTGCGCGAGGCCGACCATCTGCGCGCCGATGCCGATGCGCCCTTCGTTCAGCGTCTCGATGGCCACCTTGTAGCCCTTGCCGATTTCACCGAGCACCGCGCTCTTCGGCACGCGGCAGTCTTCGAGGACCAACTCGCAGGTCGAGGAGGCGCGAATGCCGAGCTTGTCCTCCTTCTTGCCGATCGTGAAGCCGGCCATGCCGCGCTCCACGATGAAGGCCGTGATGCCGCGGTAGCCCGCTTCGGGATTGATGTTGGCAAAGATGATGAAAATGTCGGCTTCGTTGGCGTTCGTGATCCAGAGCTTGCGGCCCGTGATCACGAAATGATCGCCGTCGGCGACCGCGCGCGTCTGCAGCGCGAACGCGTCCGAACCGGAACCGGCCTCCGACAGGCCGTAGGCGCCGACCGACTTGGTGGCCAGCCGCGGCAGCAGCCGCGCCTTCATGTCGGCGTTGCCCCACCGCATGATCGCGTTGATCACGAGCGTGTTCTGTACGTCCACGAGCACGCCGACCGACGGATCCACCCGCGACAACTCCTCGACGACGAGCACCGAGTGGAAGAACGTGCCGCCCGCGCCGCCGTGCGCGTCGGGAATCTCCACGCCCATCAGGCCGAGTCCAAACAGCTTCTCGAGCAGGGCCGGCGACATCTTCGCGTGGTCATCCATCTCGCGGCTGATGGGGCGGATTTCGGCGAGGGCGAAGTCGCGGACGCTCTGGCGGAGGATCTGTTCGTCTTCGGCGAGCACGGTCAAGGGCGGGAACGACGCATCGGACATGGGAAAAATGGTATCACCGCGATGCATGATCCGGCGGGGGTGAGTCCGGACCCGTATGCTACCATCGCGCCAGCCCTGCCAGAGAAAGTTACCGGAACTATGTGCATGCGCAATCGATGGATCGCCGGCATGCTGGCGGCCGCCCTCACGGGTGTCACCGGCAGTCCCTGCCTTCTGGCGCAGCAAGCCGCGCCGTCCCAGACGCCGACCTTCCGCACCCGCATCGACGCGGTCACGGTGGACGTCATCGCCACCGACAAGAACGGCAAGCCGGTCACCGATCTCACGCAGGACGATTTCGAGATCAGGGAGAACGGCAAGGCCCAGACGATCGATTCCTTCAAGCGCATCGTCCTCGACAGCGACCGCTTTGACGTCGACCCGGTGCGCGCGCAGCCCATCACGTCGCTCGAGGCGATGAACCGGGAAGCCGCGCGCGACGACGTGCGGCTCATTACGATCTTCCTCGACGACTACCACACGCGCCTCGGCAACTCGATGTCGATCCGCGAGAAGCTCGCGACGTTCGTGGCGGGGCTCGACTCGCGCGACATGGTGGCGTTGATGTATCCGCTCACGCCCGTGACCGCCATCACCTACTCGCGCGATCACGCGGGCACTGCGGCGGCCATCATGAAGTTCCAGGGCCGCAAGTACGACTACGAGCCGCGCAACCCGGCCGAGGACATCTATCACCGCTTGTCGCGCCAGCAGATCGAGAACCTGCGCAACGCCGTCGTGATCGAGTCGTTGGAAGGTCTGGGCGTGTACCTCGGCACGTTGCGCGAGGGCCGCAAGACGGTGCTCTACGTGAGCGAGGGCCTGTCGAGCATGTTGCCCACGGAGATTGCGACCAACGGCCTCGTGGCCGGGCAGCAACCCGGCTCGATCGGCGCGCTCAACGCGAGCCGCACGGAATTTCAGGCGAGCGTCGACCTCCTGAATCGCATGCGCGACATCTTCAACGCGGCGAACCGGTCGAACACGTCGATCTACACGCTCGACCCGCGCGGGCTCGCCACCGGCGAGTTCGATCTGTCGCAACCGGCCGTGGCGTACGAGCAGGACAAGCGCGTGTTGCAGGAGTCGACCGACTCGCTGCGCATCATGTCGGATCAGACCGACGGCCGGGCGATCGTGGGCCGGAACGACCCGCTGCCCGCGCTCCGGCAGATGGTGACGGACACGAGCGCCTACTACCTGCTCGGGTACACGTCGACCGAGGCGCCGCGCGACGGCAAATATCACGAGATCAAGGTCAACGTGAAGCGCAAGGGCATCGAGTTGCGCGCGCGCAAGGGCTACTGGGCGATGTCGGCCGACGACATCGCGCGCGCCAGTGCGCCCGCGGCGCCGGCGCTCCCGACGGACGTGGCCGAAGCGCTCGCGGCCGTGTCGGCGCCGGAGCGCGGCCATCCGGTGCGCACCTGGGTGACGTTCGATCGCGCAGATGACGGCAAGTCGCAGGTCACGCTCGTGTGGGAGGGCGCGCCAAACGCCGCTCCCGCCGATGTGCCGGCGCAGTTGTCGGTGATCGCCAACTTCGTGACGGGTGATTTGCTCTACCGGGGCAAGGTGGCGCGCGATGCGTCGTCGCTCATTCCGGGCGGCAAGGTGTCGTTCACGACCAAGCCCGGCGCGGTGCGCCTGCGGTTGTCGGCGGAAGGCGCGGCCGGGCAGCTCATCGACAGTGAAGAGAAGGAAGTGGTCGTGCCCGACTTCACGAAGCCGGCGCCGGCGATTGCGGGGCCGCTCGTGTTTCGCGCGCAGAACATGCGCGAGTTGCAGGCACTCCGGCGCGCGACGTCGGCGTTGCCGACTACGGTGCGCGAATTCGCGCGCGCCGAGCAGTTGCTGTTCCGCTTCCGCGCGTACGGCCCGGCCGGCACGACGCCCGCCGTGACGGTGCGACTGCTGAACGCGCTCGGCGACGCGATGTCGACGTTCCCGACGCCAGAGGCGTCGACGGACGGCACGTTCGACGTGCCGTTCTCACTCGGCGGGCTCGCGGCCGGCAACTACCTCGTGGAAGTGGAAGCCGTGTCGGGCGATCAGAAGACGCGGGTGCTCGTCGGCTTCAAGATCACCTCATAAGGGACGTTCGCCCCGCGCGTCCCGCTCACGTGTGCTAGCATCCGCGCCCATATGCTGAACCCGCTCCTCGCACTGCAGGCCGCACTCGCGGCGTTCACGGCCTACTATGTCGGCGCCTGGTTTTCCGGCGCGTCGAAAGCCAAGTCGACGCCGGGGGCACCGGCCGAGGCGACCGACGCGGGCATGCCGTCGGTGGCGCAGATCGGCCTCGGCGCTGTGACGAATTTCTTCGACACGCTCGGCATCGGGTCGTTTGCGCCGACGACGGCCGTCTTCAAGTTCCTGAAGATGGTGCCGGACAAGCTCATTCCGGGCACCCTCAACGTCGGCCATACGCTGCCGACGATCACTCAGGCATTCATCTACACCGTGGCCATCGAGGTGGATCCGAAGACCTTGATCCTCATGATCGTGGCCGCGTGCGCCGGCGCCTGGATCGGCGCGGGCATCGTCGCCAACTGGCCGAAGCGCACCGTGCAGATCGGCATGGGCCTCGCGCTCCTCGTGGCGGCGGCGCTCTTCACGTGGAAGAACCTCGGCATGTCCGCGTCGGAGACGGGCACGCTCGGTCTCGACGGCGTGAAGCTCGTGCTCGGGCTGGCGGGCAACTTCGTGCTGGGCGCGCTCATGTCGCTCGGCATCGGCCTCTACGCGCCGTGCATGATCCTGATCGGCCTGCTCGGGATGAAGGCGTCCGTCGCGTTCCCGATCATGATGGGCTCCTGCGCGTTCCTCATGCCGATGAGCTCCGCGAAGTTCGTGCAGAAGCAGGCCTACGCGGTGAAGCCGGCGCTCGGCCTCGCGCTCGGCGGCATCCCGGCCGTGCTCGTGGCCGCGTTCATCGTGAAGAACATGGACGTCGTCGTGATGCGCTGGCTCGTCGTGGTCGTCGTCACGATCGCCGCGACGATGATGCTGCGCAGCGCCGCGAAGGGTGAATAGACGGCAGATCGCTTGCAAGTGGGAAGTCGGACGCAGGAAGTCGAAAGTAAAAGTAAAAAGTGGGAAGGCTGAAGTGAAACATCTCACTTCCACCTTCCCACTTTTACTTTCTGCGTGTTGCTTCTAACTTCTAACTTGCCTGTCTGCGCCTACGCGTACATCCCGCGGAGCTTGGTCACCGTCGCCACGCGCTCGATCGCCACGATGTAGGCGGCGGTGCGCATGTCGGTCTTGTACTTCAGCGACGTCTGCAGCGTGTTGTTGAACGCCTCCATCATCTTCTTCTCGAGGCGCGTGTTCACTTCCTCTTCTTCCCAGAAGTAGCCGTAGCGGTCCTGGACCCACTCGAAGTACGACGTGGTGACGCCGCCCGAGTTGGCGAGGATGTCCGGGATCACGAACACGCCGCGCTTGTGCAGCGCCTGGTGCGCATCCGGGGTCGTCGGACCGTTGGCGCCTTCGGCGACGATCTTCGCCTTGATCTGCGGCGCGGTCACGTCGGTGATCTGGTTCTCGAGGGCCGCCGGCACGAAGATGTCGACGTCGAGCCCGAAGATCTTGTCGGCCGCGAGCGCTTCCGCGCCCGGGAAGCCGGCGACCGTCTTGTGCTGCGCGGTCCACTCGATGAGCTTCGGAATGTCGAGGCCCTTCGCGTTGTAGACGCCGCCCTTCCAGTCGGTGACCGCCACGATCTTCGCGCCGATCTTGTTGATCAGGTCCGCCGACACCGAGCCGACGTTGCCGAAGCCCTGCACGGCGACGGTCGCCTTGGTGATGTCGATGCCGAGGTGCTTGCACGCTTCACGCACCGTGATCATCACGCCGCGGCCCGTGGCTTCGCGGCGGCCGAGCGAGCCGCCCATCGCGATCGGCTTGCCCGTGACGACGGCCGTCGTCGAGACGCCGTGCTTCATGGAGAACGTGTCCATGATCCACGCCATCGTCTGTTCGTTGGTGTTCACGTCAGGCGCCGGGACGTCCTTGTCCGGGCCGATCGCGTCGGCGATTTCACCGACGTAGCGGCGGGTGAGCGCTTCCAGTTCGCGCTGCGACATTTTGGTCGGATCGCAGATCACGCCGCCCTTGCCGCCACCGAACGGCACGCCGGCGAGCGCGCACTTCCACGTCATCCACGCCGAGAGCGCCTTCACTTCGTCCAGCGACACGTCCGGGTGATAGCGGATGCCACCCTTGGCCGGGCCGAGCGCGATGTTGTACTGCACGCGGAAGCCGGTGAAGACCTCCACGTGGCCGTCGTCCATGACTACCGGGCACGAAACGATGATCTGACGCTTCGGATGCGTGAGCATCTTCCACAGGCCCTGATCGAGCCCGATCAGGCGCGCCGCGCCCTCGAACTCCTGAAGCATCGCGTTGAAAATGCTGCCGTTGCTGGACATGGGTCTCCTCGTATCAGTCAGGGGCGGACACAGGATCCCGTTACGGTGACGCCCTGCCCCTGTAACCGTAACGAAATCATCATTTCATTCTATGCCGCGCCGGGACGCGGAAGGCAATGCCGGGTTTCCGGAGCGTGTTACTCGGCGAGCCGGCCGTCGGTCAGCCGGAGGACGCGCGCGCCGGTCCGCGCGACGAATTCCTCGTCGTGCGAGGTGAACAGGAGCGTGCGTCCGTCGGCGGCCAGCGCGCGCAGCGTGTCGGCCAGCTCGCTGCGGCGTTGGGGATCGAGCGACGCCGTGGGTTCGTCGAGCAGGAGGACCGGCGGATCCATGGCGAGGGCGCGGGCGATGGCGACCCGCTGGGCTTCGCCGCCCGACAGCTCACGCGGCAGCGCGCCGGCCCGGTGGCCGACACCGAGTCCGTCGAGCAGGCGCCGTGCGGCCGCGTCGCTCGTGCCGCGCGGGTGGCGGCCGACGTGCACCGGCGCCAGCGTCACGTTCTCGAGCGCGGTCAGATGTTCGAAGAGGCAGTGGAACTGGAACACGAGACCGCAACGGCCCGCGCGAATCTCGCCGCGGTCGGGCCGTTCGAGGCCGCCGATGCAGCGGAGCAGGGTGGTTTTGCCCGAGCCCGACGCGCCCATGAGGGCGACCGCGTCGCCCCCGGCGATGTCGAACGAGATCCCGCGGAGGATCTCGCGCGCGCCGCGGCGCAGGTGCAGTTCCCGTACGGTGAGGACCGGCGCGGTCATGATGCGGTCGGCGCCTTCCATCGCGCTTCGAGCACCCGCGCCAGATGACCGAGCGGGAGCGACATCAGCAGATACAGCACGGCGCACACGAGGCCGGGCAGCACCCAGCTGCCGAGGTTGGTGGCGAAGATCTGCGTCTGCTTCGTGAGTTCGACCACGGTGAGCACCGACACGAGCGACGAGTCTTTCAGCATCGCGACGAAGTCATTCGTCATGGGCGCGAGCGCGAGTCGCAGCGCTTGGGGGCCACGGATCAGCCGGAGCGTCTGCCACCGCGTGAACCCGAGCACCTGCGCGGCTTCCAGCTGGCCGCGGGGAATAGCCTCGAGCGCGCTGCGGTAGATCTCGCTTTCGTAGGCGGCGTAGTTGAGCCCGAGGCCGACGAGGGCGGCCACGAACGCCGGCAGGCGCACGATCGGCGCGAGGCCGTAGTAGATGACGAAGAGCTGCAGCAGCACCGGCGTGCCGCGCATGACCTCGACATAGGCGGTGGCACTGATCCGCGCGAGGCGGCCGCCGTAGACCCGCGTCACAGCCAGCACCACGCCGCCGGCCACCGCGAGCGCCATCGCGAGGCACGACAGCACCAGCGTCATCGCCGCGGCACGGATGAGAGAGGGCAGATAGGCCCGCGTCGTGTCCCACATGTTCGGCGCGCGCGCGGCGGGGGCGCGGTCGCTCGGCGTGCCAGCGTGCAGGGTGGCGGCAAACAGCTGGGCCTGCGCGTCGTTCCACACGTTCCAGCGCCGGAAGATGGCCTCGAGCCGGCCATCGCGCATGGCGTCGCGCAACAGGCGATCCACATCGTCGCGGAGCGCGGTCTTCTCCGGTGACACGATCACGACATAGTGGCCGGTGCGCACGTTGTCGGGGTGCGTGAAGAGACCGGTCATGCGCCGCATGGCGCGATCCGCGAGCACGTTGTCGAGGAGCACGGCGTCCAGACGGCCGACCAGCAGATCCGAATACGGATGCACATCGTCGTCGTACGACACGGCGGTGATCCCGGCGGTGCGCTCGGCCGCGAGGAGCGTGTCGTAGGCGATCGTGCCGCCGAGGGTGCCCACGCGCCGTCCGCGCAGGTCCTCGAGCGTGCGGAAGCGGTCCCGGTCGCCCGCCCGCACCGTCAGGACTTCGTGGAATTCGTAGTAGGGCACCGAGGCGGCGACCGACGCGCGGCGGGCCGGCGTGTCTTCGATGCCGCTGAGGCCGATGTCGAAGTCGCCGCGACGGACGGCCTGGTCGAGCTCGGTGAAGGTGATCTGGACGAAGGCGGGGCGGCGCCCGAGCCCTTCCGCGATGAGTCCGGCAATTTCCACATCGAAGCCGACGATGTGGGACGGGTCGCGCGGGTCGGCCTCGACAAACGGCGCGCCGCCCTCGGCGTCGCCACCCCAGCGCAGCACCGAGCCCTGGGCCGCCAGGTGTCCCGTGAGGACGACGGCGATCAGGGCCAGGACCAGCGCCCGGCATTCATCGCACAGAATTGCGCGGCGCCTTCGTCTCACCGTGCGGAGTCTATATAATTGCCAGCGATGAAATCGACCAGTACGGCCGGATGCCGGGCCCGTCTTCACGCGCCGACGGGGTGGCGCGCCGAGGTCGATTGAGCCACCATGGCTGCTGCCACGCTGCTGCTCGCTGACGACAGCATCACCATTCAACGGGTGATCGAACTGACGTTTGCCGATGAGCAGGTGCGTGTGATTGCGGCGGCCGACGGTCAACAAGCCATTCAACGCATCGATCAGGACCGGCCCGACATCGTGCTGGCCGATGTCGGCATGCCGAAAGTGGATGGCTACGGCGTGGCGACCTACGTCAAGAAGACGCCGGCGCTGCAGCACATTCCGGTGTTGCTGCTCACCGGTGCGTTCGCACCGATCGACGAAAGCCGCGCGCGAGCCACGGGTTGCGACGGCGTGCTCGTCAAGCCGTTCGAGCCAGAGAAGCTGATCGAGCGCGTCAAGGAATTGCTGGCCGGCACGCGCAGCGCGGACTTGTGGCCGGCTGACATGCCGCGTGTGGACCCGCCGGCCACGGTGCCGGCGTTCGCGCAGCCGATCGCGCCGACGCCGACCGTGCCGACGCCGCCGATCGCCTTGGCACCGCCGCCACCACCCGCGCCGCAGCCAGTGCGCGACGTCCCGCCCGCACCGATCGAGGTGGCGCCGCCACCGGTCGTCGTCCGGCGCGCAGAGCCGGTGGTTCCGCCGCCGCCGAGCCCGGCTCCGCCGGTGACGCCCCAGGCGGCCGGTGCACGCTTCCTCGAGCCGCCGCCTCCTGCCGCGCGTGTGGCGCCGGCGACGCGTCTGGCCCCGCCGGCCGATGCGCTCGACTCCCAGCTCGACATGCTCGACATGGCGCTGTCGAAACTCGAGCCGACCGCATCGCCGCACGAACTCGATGCGGCCACGGCGTCCGACTTCGCGCGCGACCTGCAGGCGCTTCGCCAGCCCGGCGGTGCGGATCTGCCACCGGTGACACCTGAGTCCGCGCCTGCGCCGCGCGGCGCATTCGGTGACTGGGACTTGCCCGCCGTTCCGGCCGCGC
Organism: uncultured Solibacteraceae bacterium; assembly: GCA_964343975.1. Taxonomy (GTDB): domain Bacteria; phylum Acidobacteriota; class Vicinamibacteria; order Vicinamibacterales; family SCN-69-37; genus SCUN01. The sequence goes on along the minus strand of CAYFLU010000048.1, from coordinate 1,207 downwards.
GCACGAACGACTTGATGGACTTCGGCTTGCCGCCCCGCGGCGCCCCGAATGGCGCGATGACTGGCGCCATGAGTGACGCGATCAACGACGCGATCGATCTCGATCCGATCGAGTTGCCGGCCGCCACGGCCGGGCCCGCGCCACTCCCGTTGCCCACGTCGGTGCCGTCGGTGCCGCCGACTGATGTCGTGCCGCTGCCCGTGGCGCCGCCGCCCGCGGCAGCCGCACCGCCGCTGCCGCCAAAGCCCACGCTCGCCGGTGCGTTCTCGGCGCTGCTTGCGGCCGAACGTGCCCAGCCCGCGCCGCGCCCCGCGGCCGTGACAGCCGCCGTCAACACCGAGGCGGTCGTCGAAGAAGTCGTCAAGCGCGTGCTCGCGCGCATGAATGACGACGCCGTGCAGCGCGTCGTCCTCGACGCGGCCGAGCGCATCATCCGTGAAGAAATCGACAAGCTGAAGGCGCCGTCGAGCGCCAACCCCCGCTGATCCCGTTTCAGCGGGCGCAACAGGCCAAGACACGGCCGGAAATGCCCATCAATGCCCACCATCCCGGAAAAGCCCGCACTCGAAGGACTCGAACAGAAGTGGACCGCCCGCTGGCAGGACGAGCGCACCTACGCGTTTGACCGCACGCGCCCGCGCGGTGAGGTCTACGCGATCGACACGCCGCCGCCCACGGTGAGCGGCTCGCTGCACGTCGGTCATGTGTTTTCGTACACGCACACCGACGTGATCGCGCGCTTCCAGCGCATGCGCGGCAAGAGCGTGTTCTATCCGATGGGCTGGGACGACAACGGCCTGCCGACCGAACGGCGTGTGCAGAACTACTTCGGCGTGCGCTGCGATCCATCGCTGCCGTACGACCCGACGTTCACCGCGCCGGAGAAGCCGGAGAAGCACGCGATCTCCGTGTCGCGCCCGAACTTCATCGAGCTCTGCGAGAAGCTCACGGTGGAAGACGAGAAGGTCTTCGAACACCTGTGGCGCCATCTCGGCCTGTCGGTCGACTGGTCGATGACCTACGCCACGATCGGGAAACACTCGCAGCGCGTGTCGCAGCTGGCGTTCCTCCGGTTGTTGCAGAAGGGCAACGCGTATCAGCTCGAAGCGCCGACGCTGTGGGACGTGGATTTCCGCACCGCCGTCGCGCAGGCCGAGCTCGAAGACCGCGAGATGCCGGGCGCGTACCACAAGATCCGGTTCGCGAA